>NZ_JBSFBL010000053.1:0-55692 GCF_053592935.1 Kribbella sp. NPDC002412 | reverse complement strand
CGACCTGCTGGCGGCGGCGGTGAAGGAGGCGTCGACCGCTGGTCCGCTGGTCCAGCAGATCGAGGCCTCGGTGGACTTCTACCGCGACGAGAAGGTGTTCGCGAACACCGACGGCGCGCTGATCGAGCAGACGCTGACCGAGAGCGGCGGCGGCCTGATGGTCAACGCCAGCGACGGTGACGACCTGCAGCGGCGGTCGTTCCCGCAAGGTGTGCCGCGGCAGATCCGTGGCCAGCGCGGCGACTTCGCGACCGCCGGGTACGAGCACGTCATCTCACTCGGCCTGGACCGCGAGGCGGCCCGGATCGCGTCCGAGGCGGTCGCGCTGCTGTCCGCGCCGCAGTGCCCGGACGAGATCACCACGCTCATTGCCGGTAGCAACCAACTGGCGATGGTGCTGCACGAGTGCGCCGGTCACCCGATGGAGGCCGACCGCGCGCTCGGCACCGAGGTCAGCCTGGCCGGCGGCACCTACGCGACCCCCGAACGGCGGGGGAACTTCCGCTGGGGCTCGGACATCGTCTCGGCGTACGCCGACGCGACGATCCCGGGCGCGCTGGGCTCCTTCGGGTACGACGACGAAGGCGTGCCCGCGCAGCGGACGCAACTGGTGAAGGACGGGATCTTCGTCGGGTACATGTCCGGTCGTGAGTCGGCCGGGGCGCTGGGCCTGGAGTCCACCGGGCAGGCCAAGGCCGACGGGTGGCAGCGGTTGCCGCTGGTGCGGATGACGAACATCTGCCTGGAGCCGGGGGAGTCCTCGCTGGCGGAGATGATCGCCGGCACCAAGCGCGGCATCCTGGTCGACACCAACCGCGGGTTCTCGATCGACGACCAGCGGATGAACTTCCGGTTCGGCACCGAGATCGGCTGGGAGATCCGCGACGGCAAGCTCGGCCGGATGCTGAAGAACTGCACCTACCAGAGCGTCACGCCGCAGTTCTGGGCCAGCCTCGACGCGCTCGGCGGACCGGACGAGTGGAAGGTGCACGGTGTCCCGTCGTGCAACAAAGGTGAGCCGCTGCAGGTTGCGCACGTCGGCCACGGCACGGTCCCAGGTCGCTTCCAGAATGTGCAGGTAGGACGATGAGCATCCAGCAGTCCCAGGTCGAGCAGGCCCTCGAGATCCTCGGCGAAGGCACCCGCCTCGACGTCCTCGGCGAACACGCGGACCTGCTCCGCTACGCCGAGTCCCAGATCACCGCCCAGCACAGCGAACGCCGTCTCCGGGTCCGGGTCCGCACTACCCGAGCCGGCCGCACAGTAGCCGGCTCCCTCGAAACCTTGGACCCGGGCGCAGTCCGCACCCTCGCCACCCGCCTGGACGCCGCCCTCGCCGATCTACCTCCGGGGTCCGCGGCAACTACTTCCCCCACCGTGGATCACTCCACCGATACACCTCACGTGGCTGCGGCCGACTCTGTTCTGCACGCGGACCCCGCGGACAGGCACCGGTGGTTTGCGGCGGTGCGGGATGGGTTGGACTCGGCGACGACGCTGGGTGGGGCTATTCGGTTCGATGTTCTGGATCGGGTGGTGGCGGACTCTGACGGGTTGTTCCGGGCTGAGACGTTGACGAAGGCTGCTATTCAGGCGATCGCCAAGAAGGGCGACAACTCGGTCAGCGTGCGGTACATGCATCGGGACGCTGACCAGGTGCCGGTGGGCGAGATCGCGGAGAGGTTGCGGGCAGCGCTCACACCGTTGCCGACGAAGGAAGCACACCACGGGCCGTGCCGCGTGCTGTTGAAGCCCCAGGCGGTCATCACCCTGATTGCGACGTACGGGCACTTCGTCCTCGGCGCGACCGGATACGCAACCGGCCGCTCGGCCGTGGCCGGCCGGCTGGGGGAGCGAGTCGTGAGCGACCTGATCAACCTGGTCGACGACGGCGCCGACGCGGCCGGACTGCCCAGCGGATTCGATGCCGAGGGCAACGTACGGCGCCGCACCCAGCTGATCGAGAACGGTGTGCTGACCGGCGTGGTCTCCGACCGCCGCCGCGCAGCGGTCACCGGGGGAGTCCCGACCGGGCACGCCGTACCCGACGGCTGGCGGTTCGGCGGCGACCCGAGCCCGTCCAACCTGCTGCTCGCCCCGGGCGGCGCGACCGATGAGCAGCTCCTCGAAGAGTGCGGCAGCGGCCTGGTCGTGAACCGCCTCGACTACCTCCGCTCCCTGCACCCCAAGCAGACCCTGGTCACCGGCACGACCCGCGACGGCACCTACTGGGCCGACGGCGGCGAGGTCGTCGCCTGGCACCCGCAAGTGCGTTTCACCTTCCGGATGGACGACGTGCTCAACGCAGTCCTTGCCGTCGGCAACACCAGGGAGTGCGGCGACACCACTTTCATGGACAGCGTCGTCGTACCGTCGCTCCTGATCGACGCCGGCCCGCTCGTCCTCCCCTGATCCAGCAGTGCCCCGCGTGACGCGTGCTCATAACTCCGCGGGGCACTGCTGCACCACCTCACCCGGAGACTGCATGCCCTCGGTCATCCCCCTGCTCAACGGCTACTCCCTGACCTCGGACCAGGGCAATCCGGCCTTCTGCTCGGTGCTGCTCGTCGAGAGTGGCGACGAGCGCGTGCTGTTCGACTTCGGTCACGTCGGCCGGCGCCGCATCCTGCTGACCGCCTTGAAGGATCACGGCCTGGCGCCGGCCGACATCACCAAGATCGTCGTCTCGCACGGACATTGGGACCACCTACAGAACGCGGACCTCTTCCGCGACGCCGAGGTGTTCATCCACCCTGCCGAGCTGCGCAACCTCGCCGACCCGCCCGCGACCGACTTCGGTACGCCGCGCTGGGCCAACGCGATCCTGTCCGGTCTGAAGCTCCGTGAGACCGGCGAAGGCGACGAGGTGATTCCCGGCGTCGCGGTGATCGAGCTCCCCGGGCACACCCCGGGCTCGATCGGCCTGCTCGTGTCCGACGGCACTGTGCTGGCGGCGGACGCCGTACCGACGCTGGCTGTCCTGCGCGCCCGCAAGGCGTCCGGCCGGCCGTACGAGCGGGAGCAGGCGGACGCGTCGGTCGAGCGGGTCGCCAAGCTCGCCGATGTCGTGTATCCAGGGCATGACCGCGCGATCCGTGGGTTCGAGTACGTCGGAGCTGCGCCACCACTCGGGTTCCGGGTGCCGTGAACGAAGGAGTTGCTGTGCAGACCACGCCGGAGCGGACGCCGAGCATGCTGGAGGATCCACCCGAGGTCGGGGTGGCCGCCGCGACGCGGTTGCTGCAGTCGGAGTACGGGATCGACGCCGAGGTGTCCGACCTGCGCAGCGAACGGGACCGCAACTTCCTCGCACACGCCACCGACGGCCGGCGGCTGGTCGTCAAGGTGTCGAACACCGGCGACGACCCGAAGCAGATCGCGATGGAGAACGCCGCGATGCAGCACGTCGAGCAGGTCGACCCCGACCTGCCGATTCCGCGCGTGCTGACGAGTCTCGACGGCCGCTCGGTGGTGACGGTCGAAGCCCCGGACGGGCGGACGCATCTGGTCCGCGTGATGACGGTGATGCCCGGCGAGGTCGCCGACCTGATGGCGCTGCCCGAGTGGTTCGCCACCGAGTTCGGATCGGTGAGCGCACGGCTGACGCGCGCCCTGCAAGGCTTCGGGCATCCGGCGGCGTACCGGCGACTCGACTGGGACCCGCGGATCGTGACCACCTTGCGTCCGTACGCCGACCGGCTGCCGGACGAGACGCGCCGGGTCCCGACGCATCGCCTGCTCGACCGCTTCGAAGGCCTTGACGCGGCGACGCGCGAGCTGCCCGGGTTCGTGCTGCACGGTGACGTGACGTTGAGCAACGTGCTGCTGCAGAACGGCGGCATCACCGGCGTGATCGACTTCGGCGACATGCACCACACGGCTCGCGTCGCCGAGCTCGCGATCAGCCTGACGTCGCTGCTGCGCGAGTCCGACGACCTCTGGCGCGACGCCGGCCGGTTCCTCGACGGCTACCAGCGAGTGCTGCCGCTCGAACCCACGGAAGTCGAGCTGATCGGCGAACTCGTGCTGGCCCGCTCCGCGGCCAGCGTGCTGATCTCGGCCTGGCGTGCGCCGCTCTACCCGGACAACGAGGAGTACCTGACCAGCCTGGTCGCGGGCAGCTGGCGCATCCTCGACGAGCTCACCGACGTGCCGGCGCGTGACCTTGCCGACCGTTTCCACAGCCTCTGCGGGACGAAGCGCGTCAGTTCCGCCCAGACCGCCGACCCGACCCTGCTGGTACGGCGGCAAACCGCGTTAGGTGGTGAGCTGTCGCCACTGTTCTACCGCTCGCCGTTGCAGGTCGTGCGGGCCGCGGGTGCCTGGATCCACGCCGCGGACGGCCGCCGGTATCTCGATGCCTACAACAACGTTCCGGTGGTCGGGCACGCCCACCCGGCCGTCGTGCAGGCGATCTCGCGACAGGCCGCCGTACTCAATCTGAACTCGCGGTACCTGCATCCCAACGTGGTCGAGCTGGCCGAGCGGTTGACGGCGTCGATGCCGGACGGGCTGGACACTTGCGTGTTCGCCAACTCCGGAAGTGAGGCCAACGACCTGGCGTGGCGGATGGCTCGCGTCGTGACCGGGCGGGGTGGTGCGGTCGTTGCCGACCTCTCCTACCACGGGGTCAGCGAGGCGACCGCGGCGTTCTCGACGAACACGTATCCACCGGAAGCCCGGCCGCCGCATGTTGCGGTTTTCGAAGCGCCTCGGCAGCTCACCGACGACGGACCCGCGGCGGTGCAGCGCGTCCGGGCGGCGCGCGACGACCTGCAGCGGGCCGGGCATGACCTGGCCTTGCTCGCGGTCGACGCCGTGTTCAGCAGCGCCGGGATCCTTACCCCGACCGACGCGTTCATGCGCGGACTGCAGGACGAGGCGCGGGCGGCCGGTGGGTTGTTCCTGGCCGACGAGGTGCAGGCCGGCTTCGGCCGCGGCGGACGGAACCTCTGGCGGTTCCAGGACTTCGGGCTGACCCCGGACTTCGTCACGCTCGGCAAGCCGATGGGCAACGGGCACCCGGTCGCGGCACTGATCACCCGCCGGGAGATCGCGGAGGCCTTCGTCGAGGTGGACGAGTACTTCAGCACCTTCGGCGGCAATCCGGTGTCGTGCGTCGCGGCCCTGACCGTGCTCGACGTCATCGAGCAGACCGGCCTGATCCAGCGCTCCGGCCAGGTCGGCGCCGAGCTCCGGGCCGGCCTGGAAGCTCTCGTGCCGAACGTCCGCGGCCAAGGACTGATGGTCGGCGTGGAGCTACCCGATGCGGTGGACTTCGCCGAACGGTTGCGGGAGTACGGCGTACTCGTCGGAACCACCGGTCCGGGCGGGGGCGTGCTGAAGATCCGCCCGCCGCTGATCTGGGAGTCGGCCGAGGTGGAGCAGTTCTTAACCGCGTTCCAGAAGGCGTTGAGTTAGCTACTGTTGGGCGCGTGCGCGAACTGGTTGTGCTGGGCACCGGAAGCCAGGTGCCGTCGCGGGAACGCACGCAGAACGGGTATTTCCTGCGCTGGGACACCGACGGGTTTCTCTTCGATCCGGGCGAGGGCACGCAGCGCCAGATGCTGTACGCCGGGGTCGCGGCCGGCGCGATCACCCGGCTCTGCGTGACGCACTTCCACGGCGACCACTGCCTCGGCGTGCCGGGCATCGTGCAGCGGCTGTCGCTGGACGACGTACCGCATCCGGTTCGGGCGCACTACCCGGCGTCGGGCCAGACGTATTTCACCCGGCTGCGGTACGCCGCTTCGTTCTACGAGCGCGCCGAGTTGCTGGAGGAGCCCGTCGAGGAGGACGGTCTGCTGTCGGTCGGGCCGTTCGGGCAGCTGTGGGCCCGCCGCCTCGAGCACCCGATCGAGTCCTTCGGCTACCAGCTGATCGAGCCGGACGGCCGGCGGATGCTGCCGGACAAGCTCGCGGCGTACGGCGTCGCCGGCCCGGCGATCGGGCGGTTGCAAGCGGCCGGATCGATCGACGTCGACGGGCGGACGGTCACGATCGAGCAGGTCAGCGAGCCGCGGCCGGGTCAGCGGTTTGCGTTCGTCATGGACACGCGGCTCTGTGACAACGTGCTCAAACTCGCCGACGGCGCCGACCTGCTCGTCATCGAGTCCACCTACCTGTCCGCCGAGTCGACCCTGGCCCGCCGGTTCGGTCACCTGACCGCACGCCAGGCGGCCCGGGTGGCCCAGGAGTGCGGGGTCCGCAAGCTCGTCCTCACCCACTTCTCCCAGCGCTACCTCGACCCGCAGGCGTTCCACGACGAAGCCGCCGAAGAGTTCTCCGGCGACCTCGTCGTCGCGGCCGACCTGACCCGGACCCGGGTCCCGCCGCGCCGCTGACCGTCAGCGCAGCTCGCGGAAGAACTCGCGGACGTCGGCGAGCAGGAGGTCGGGGACCTCGAGCGCGGCGAAGTGGCCGCCGTGGTCGACGTCGGTCCAGCGGGTGATGTTGTTGTCCTTCTCGGAGTACCGGCGGATCGCGACGTCGTGGGCGAGGACCAGCGCGGCCGTCGGCACACCGGAGTTCTCGCGCGTCTCGCCCCACGGCTGCTCCTGCGCGTACCCGACGTACGCCGCCGATCCCGCCGTGCCGGTCAGCCAGTAGATCATCACGTTGGTGAGCAGCCGGTCCTTGCTGATGATCTCCTCGGGCAGCGTCTCCATCGGGTAGGTCCAGGCCCGGAACTTGTCCATGATCCAGGCGAGCTGCCCGACCGGTGAGTCGGCCAGCCCGTACGCGAGGGCCTGCGGCCGGGTCGACTGGATCGCGATGTAGCCGAACTCCTTCTGCATGAACTCGCCGATCCGGCGGATCCGGTCCTGCTCCACCGGAGTGAGGCTCGCGAGCTCCTCGTCGCTGAGCGGGAACGTCGGCAGGTTGGGCCCGCCGTTGGTGTGTACGCCGACCACCTTGTCCTTCGCCGCCCGGGCCACCTCGGGGGAGACCGCGCCGCCGATGTCGCCGCCCTGGACGCCGTACCGCTCGTAGCCCAGCTGCTCCATCAGCTCGGCCCACGCCTGACCGGTCCGGGCCCGCGTCCAGCCGCCCTTGTGGACCGGGCCGGAGAAGCCGAACCCGGGCAGCGACGGAATGACGAGATGGAACGCGTCCTGGGCCTCGCCGCCGTGCGCGACCGGGTCGGTCAGCGGGCCGATCAGGTCGAGGAACTCCACGATCGAGCCCGGCCAGCCGTGCGTCAGGACCAGCGGGAGCGCGTCCGGCTCGGGCGACTTCACGTGCAGGAAGTGGATCAGCTGACCGTCGATCTCGGTCGTGAACTGCGGGTACGCGTTGAGCTCGGCCTCGGCCTGGCGCCAGTCGTACTCGTCGCGCCAGTAGTCGACCAGGCCGCTCAGCCAGGAGACCGGCACACCGGTGTCCCAGTCGTCGCCGGGGAGCGGGGCCGGCAGCCGGGTGTTGCGCAGCCGGGCGGCCAGGTCGTCGAGGGTGCTCTGCGGGATGTCGATGCGGAATGGCTTGATCATGTCTCGACTCTGTCACCCGGTTAGGACAGCTTCGGTCCTAGCTGGCTGACAGAATCAGGACATGCTCGAAACTTCTGCTCGGCTGCTCAAGCTGCTGTCCCTGTTGCAGCTCCCCCGCGAGTGGAGCGGCGCGGCGCTCGCGACCGAGCTCGGAGTCGATGTGCGGACCGTCCGCCGCGACGTCGACAAGCTGCGCAACCTCGGCTACCCGGTGGACGCCGTACCAGGGGTGGCGGGCTACCGGCTCGGATCGGGTACGGCGCTGCCGCCGCTGCTCCTGGACGACGACGAGGCAGTCGCGGTCGCGATCGGGCTGCGCGCTGCCGCGACCGGGAACGTGGCGGGGATCGAGGAGTCGTCGGTCCGCGCGCTGACCAAGCTCGAGCAGGTCCTGCCGTCCCGGTTGCGTCATCGCATCAGCCTGCTCCAGTCAGTTGACGTGACTCCGTCCGGAGCAGCCGTCGTACAGCCAGACGTCCTACTCGCGGTGGCCGCGGCATCTCGCGACCGGCAGCGGCTGCGCTTCGACTATCGAAGCCATGACGGGACGACGAGCGTTCGTACGACGGAGCCGCATCGGCTGCTGCACACCGGACGCCGGTGGTACCTGGTCGCCTGGGACGTCGAGCGCGAGGACTGGCGGACGTTCCGGCTCGACCGGTTGGAGCCACGGATCCCGACCGGCCCGCGCTTCACACCCCGCGAAGTCCCCGATCCGAACCTCACCGCCCGCGGTGTCGCCGCCGGCGGCTACCGCTTCCAGGCACGCTTCCGCGTCGACGCCCCGGCCGAGCAGCTCGCGGACCGCCTGTCGCCGAGCGTCGCCACCCTCACGCCGCTGACCGCGGACACCACCCAGGTCGACACCGGCGCCAACTCCCTCACGGAGCTCATCCTCTACATCGGTCTGCTCGGCTACTCCTTCGAAGTCGAGTCGCCGCCCGAGCTGATCACCGAGATCCGCACCCTGACCGCTCGCCTGACCGCGGCGCTGCCGGCCGGCGGGTAGCGTTCGGTCATGTCTCTCGACGGCTTGCAGGATCGGTACGTCGACACGGTGCTGGGCCGGATCCGGTTGCGGGTCGGCGGATCCGGGCCGGCGATGGCGTTCTGGCCGAGTCTGATGATGGACGGGACGCTGTGGTCCGGGCAGGCCGCGCACTTCGCCGACCGGTTCCAGGTGGTCCTGGTCGATCCGCCCGGTCACGGTGGCAGCGCAGCGCTGACCGGACCGTTCAGCTTCGAGCAGTGTGCCCAGGTGATCTGTCAGATCCTCGACGACCTCGGTGTCGGCAAGGCGCATCTGGTCGGCAACAGTTGGGGCGGGATGATCGGCGGCACGTTCGCCGCGCTCCACCCCGACCGGATCGGAGTCGCCGTACTGATGAACGCGACGGCCTCCCCGGCGGGCCTGCGGCAGAAGGTCGAGTACGGCGTGCTGACTCGATCCGCCCAGCTCCTCGGGGGTGTCCGCGGGCCGTTGGTCCGTCCGGTGATCGACGCGTTCCTCGGGCCGACCGCCAAGCAGGAGAAGGCCGAGGTCGTTGCTGCAGTCAACGACTCGGTCCGCCGGGTGGACATCACCTCCGGCCGGCACGCCGTCACGAGCGTGGTGCCGCGCCGGCCCGACCAGCGCGCGCTCTTCGGCCGGATCCGGACGCCGGTGCTCGTCGTCGCGGGCGCCGAGGACGCCACCTTCCCGGTCGCGGAGACCGAGGAGATGGCCGACTCCATCCCCGGCGCGCGGTTCGTCGTCCTCGAGCAGTCCGCGCACCTTGCCGCGCTCGAGTCACCCACCGAGGTCAACGCCCTGATCGACGACTTCCTCGCGGATAATCCGGATCAGTAGTCCGTCGACGTGGTGATGTGGGCCCAGGTCGCGGCTTCCTCGGCGCGGGAGCGGGAGGCCTGGTCGGCGTGCCGCAGGGCGTCCTTGCCGAGCAGCAGCCGCAGCGGTGGGTTGTCGAGGGCAACGATGCCGACGATCGCCCGGGCCGCCTTGGCCGGGTCGCCGGGCTGCTGACCGTCGGTCTCCAGCCGGTAGCGGTTCATCGCGCCGACGGTCGAGTCGTAGTCCGGGTCGACCGGCGCCAGCGTCATCGACGAGCCGCCCCAGTCGGTCCGGAACGCGCCCGGCTCGACGATCGTCACCTTCACCCCGAACGGCGCGACCTCGTTGCTCAGCACCTGGGAGAACCCTTCGACCGCGTACTTCGCGGTCTGGTAGGCGCCCATCCCCGGCGTGCCGCCGGCCCGGCCGCCGATCGACGAGAACTGCAGGAAGTGGCCGCCGCGCTGCTGCCGGAAGACCGGCAGCGCGGCCTTGGTGACGTTGACGAGCCCGAACAGGTTCGTCTCCAGCTGGGCCCGGAAGTCCTCGTCGGTGGTCTGCTCGATCGCGGCGCTGTTCGCGTAGCCCGCGTTGTTCGCGACCACGTCGAGGCCGCCGAACTCGTCGAGAGCGGTCTGTACGGCGGACCGCGCGGCCGCCGTATCCGTCACGTCCAACGCGATTGCGCGGACCTGGTCGCCGTACCGCTCGACGAGGTCTTTGAGTTGCTCGGGTCGGCGGGCGGTCGCGACGACCCGGTCGCCGGCGGCCAGGACCGCCTCGGTCAGGGCGCGGCCTAGACCGCGGGAACTGCCTGTGATCAGCCAAGTTTTGGTCATGCCAGTGCTAACCAACCAACTGGTTGGTTGTATTCCCGGGTAAGCTCGGGACATGCAGAGGAACGCCGACCGGACCAGGGGCCGGATCCTGGCCGCCGCCACCGAGGAGTTCGCCGCCCGTGGGATCGCCGGCGCGCGGGTGAACCGGATCGCCGAGGTGGCCGGCTGCAACAAGGCGATGCTGTACGCGTACTTCGGCAGCAAGGACGGGCTCTTCGACGCGGTCTACACGGTCGCCGTCGACACCTACCTGGCCGAGGTCGGGTTCGACACCGCCGACCTGCCCGGGTACGCCGGACGCGTCTTCGACTACTTCGAGGAGCACCCCGAGCACCAGCGGCTGAACGTCTGGTATCGCCTCGAGCGCCCGGACGGCAGCGCGCTGGAGGCGATCGTCGCGGTCAACAAGAGCCGCCTCGCCGACCTCGACCAGGCTCAGCGATCCGGCGTCGTACCGGCGAATTTCACGCCTGCCGAGTTGCTCGCCCTGCTCCAGGCGGTCGCCACGAGTTGGTCCTCGATGAACCCCGAGTACGCCGCCTCCGCGCCCGACCGAGCCACCCGCCGCGCCGCGGTCGTCGAGGCAGTCCGGCGACTCGTGTCGTCCTGGTGAGTGTGGCGCAGGCCACTGACGATTCTCAGGGAACTCATCGCTTCGCCAAAAGGAGTTCTCAGTTCGGCGCGCTCTACTCGAAGGCAGAAGGAACTGGCCGAGGAGGGCACCGGGACATGAACAGCAACGCGGGATGGCAGGGACAGGGTGGGGCAGGGCAGCCGGGTTACTGGCAGCCGACGGGTCCGCAGCAGCCGCCGTACGCTGGAATGCCTTACTACCCAGGCTATTACGGCCCTCCGCAGCAGCGCCCGCCGAAGAAGCGGGGCCGCCGGCTGCTCGGCGCCGGGGCGCTCGGGCTCGCGGTCGCGATGGTCGCCGGATCGGTTGCCTGGGGCATCGATCAGCGGGCGGCCAACTCGTCGCAGCTCTCGCAGCAGCAGCTGGACCCGGCCGCCGTCGCGGCGAAGGTGTCGCCCGGGCTGGTCGACGTCAACACGGTGCTCGGCTACGAGAACGCCCGGGCCGCCGGAACCGGGATCGTGCTCAGCTCCGACGGTGAGGTGCTGACGAACCACCACGTGATCGAGGGCGCGACGTCGATCTCGGTGACCGACATCGGCAACGGGAAGACGTACACCGCGAGTGTGGT
The DNA here is from genome assembly GCF_053592935.1 of Kribbella sp. NPDC002412. Classification (NCBI taxonomy): domain Bacteria; kingdom Bacillati; phylum Actinomycetota; class Actinomycetes; order Propionibacteriales; family Kribbellaceae; genus Kribbella; species Kribbella sp. NPDC002412. Next base: position 44,327 of record NZ_JBSFBL010000053.1, on the reverse strand, counting down.
CGGGTACGACGAGGACCACGACGTCGCCGTACTGAAGCTGAAGGACGCCTCCGGGCTGCAGACCGCCAAGATCGGCGACTCGGACAAGGTCGCGGTCGGCGACCAGGTGGTCGGGATCGGCAACGCCGGCGGTGTCGGCGGGACGCCGAGCTACGCGCCGGGCACCGTGACCGGGCTGAACCAGTCGATCACGGCGACCGACGAGAACGGCCAGGACCCGGAGAACCTGACCGGCCTGATCCAGACCGACGCCAACATCCAGGCCGGTGACTCGGGCGGACCGCTGGCGAACGCGGCCGGCGAGGTGATCGGCGTCGACACGGCCGGCTCGGGCGGCAACAACGGCGGCGCCGGCCGGCCGGGGCAGGCGGCGGCGAGCACCGCCGCGGCGACCGCGACCCTCGCGTCGGCGGGTGGTACGGCGACCACGACCGCGGACGGCAACGGCTTCGGCGACCCAGGATTCGGCGGCAACGGCTTCGGCGACGGCAACCCGTTCGGCGACGGATCGGGGAACGGCAACCCGTTCGGCGACGGATCGGGCAACGGCAACGGCAACGGGAACGGCGGCAACGGCCAGGGCCAGAGCACCGCGCAGGGCTTCGCGATCCCGATCAACGAGGCGATGGCCATCGCCGACCAGATCCAGGACGGCAAGGCGTCGGACACCGTGCACATCGGCGAGTCGGCGATGCTCGGAGTCTCGGTGGTCCCGAACGCGGACACCACCGGCGCCGTGGTCGGCGACGTGCTCGCCAACGGCAAGGCGGACGAGGCCGGCCTCGAGGCCGGTGACGTGATCACCACCTTCGGCGGCGAGACCGTCGAGTCGCCCGACACCCTCTCGACGCTGCTGAACCGGCACCACCCCGGCGACAAGGTCGAGGTCGGCTGGGTCGACCAGACCGGACAGCGGCACAAGGCAACCATCGAACTCATCACAGGCCCGGTCCGCTGACACCAGCGCTACCCCCCGCTGAAGCGGACCGACCGATCGGGCCCGGCGCCTCCTACCTCCCCTCACGAGGCGTCCGGGCCCGATCTCTTTTGCGCCCACACCTGTCAGGAATAGAGAAGCCCCGGACTGTACGGCGCCTCTAGCGTGAGTGCCATGGTCATCCGGCAGCTCGTCCCCGCCGCGTACCGCCCAGTGCTTTCCCACCGGGTGCTTCGGCGGCTCATCGTCGGCTTCGCGGTCTCGTTCCTCGGCGACGGGATGAGCTTCGTCGCGGTGGCCTGGCTCGCCATCGAGCTCGCGCCGGCGGCGACCGAAGGTCTGTGGGTCGGCGGCGCGGTGGCGGCGTACACCTTGCCGGGTGTTGTCGGCGCGCTGGTGTTCGGCCGCCGGCTCCGCCGGCTTCCGGCCAAGCGGGTGTTGCTTGCCGACACCGTCGTGCGTGGGGTGTTCCTGGCCGTCGTACCTCTCGCCTGGTTCGCCGGAGTGCTGACACCTCCGCTGCTCGTCGTGGTGCTCGCGGGGTCGTCGTTGCTGCACGCGTGGGGGAGTGCGGGCATGTACACGCTGATGGCCGAGGTGCTGCCCGAGGAGCAGCGGCTTGCCGCGAACACTCTGGTCAGTTCGATCAACTTCGCGGCCACGATCGCAGGTCCGGCCGTCGCCGGGGTGCTGGTGACCTACGTGAGCTCCGCCCTGGTGATCGGCCTGGATGCGCTGTCCTGGTTGTTCCTGGCGTTGATCGTGGTGAGCACGCGACTGCCGGACTCGCAGCCCGTCACGGCCGATCCGGAGGAGCCGGCTGCCCGCGGTGGATTCGCCTTCATTCGCTCGCATCCCGAGCTGCTCGGCCTGCTGGCGCTCACCTGGTTCTTCAACTTCCTCTACGGGCCGGTCGAGGTCGCGCTGCCGCTGCACGTGACCAACGACCTGAACGCACCGGGCACGCTGCTCGGCCTCTACTGGATGCTGTTCGGCATCGGCGCTGTCCTCGGCGGCCTCACCATCGGCGCACTGCGCGAGCTCCCGCTCTGGCCGGTGACGGTGGCCATCGTCGTGCTCTGGGGTCTGCTGCTCCTGCCGTTCGCCTTCGACGTCCCGATCGCCGTGACCGTTGTCTGCTTCATGCTCGGTGGCGCGATCTACGGCCCATTCGTACCGCTGTCCGTGACCCTGGTCCAGGCGAAGTCCCCGCCGCGGCACCTGGCCGCCGTACTCGCTGCCCGGAGCTCGGTCCTCCTGACTGCGGCACCGCTCGGCACTGCCCTCGGCGGCCCGCTCACCACCGCCCTGGGTCCGCGTGGAACGCTCGGCGTATCAGGTCTCGCAACCCTGGTTCTCGGCGTGATCGCCTGCGTGTTGTTGCTAGTTCGCGAAGCCGCTGCGCCACGTCGGCTGAGTCGGCGTCCACGCTAGCTGCATGCGGGCGTGGACGTTCGAGGCGCCGCGAGCCCAGGTCGGTCGGGTCCCATCGGTAGCTGACGGCATCGGTGCGCCGACGGCCGCCGCGAAGACCGGCGCCCAGGTCGATGCAGAAGCCGGGTCGTCGTCGACGATGTTGACCGGTCCGCCCGGCCACCGCAGAGCCCGTACGGCGGCGATCGCGGCGTCCTCGACATGCAGGAAGCTCGTGATGTCGGGGCCGGCGGGGAGGTTGCCGGCGGCGGCCAGGTCCGCCATCAGCCCGCCCTTCGTGTACCAGGTGCCGGGGCCGTACAACATCCCGTACCGCAGCACCACCCACTCCGGCGCCTCGGCGGTCATGGCCTCCAGTTCCGCCACGGCCTCGACCATTCCACGGCGACCGTCGTCGGGGTTGGCGAGGTCCAGCGGTGTCGACTCGACGGCCGGCTCGTCGCCGCCCTCGTAGGCCCACGAGATGCTCTGCGTGATCACTCGCCCGGCTCCCGCGGCCAGCGCGGCGTCGACGAGGTTGCGGGTGCCGACTCGCCGGATCCGCGCGTTCGCCGCGAAGTCGCGGGACGCCAGGTCGGTCAGTTGGTGCATGACCACGTTCGGCCGGGCCGCCGCGACCACCTCGCGCAGGCGCGCGGCGTCGTACACGTCCCCATGGACAGCGGTCACGCCGTGGAGCGTGGACGGATCGCGACGGGTGAGGGCGGTGACCTCGTGACCTTCGGCGAGCAGCAGTGGCACCAGCAGGCGCCCGATCGCTCCGGTCGCGCCGGCGAGAAAGATCCGCATGGTGCCCCACGCTAGGCGAGCGCCGTCCGGCGGCCGGGGGCCAGTGTGTGATCAATTCCATGGGCCACTTCGGCGGCGCGGGTTTAGGCTGAGGCGAAAGTAAACAGCTGTTCACCATCGTGAGGACACCGCGTGAGCGCCAGCCCGTCGACCGTCCGCCCTGCTCGTCCGCGTCTCGTGCTGGCCGCCCTCGCGTTCTGCGGCGTGCTGGTCTCGATCAGCCAGACGATCGTCGTTCCGCTGCTGCCGGAGCTGCCGCGAATCACCCACAGCGAGCCAGCCGACGTCAGCTGGCTGGTCACCGTGACGCTGCTCACCGGCGCGGTGTTCACGCCGTTGCTCGGCCGGGCCGGCGACATGTACGGCAAGCGCCGGGTGCTGCTGGTCGCGCTCGGCTCGATGGTGATCGGGTCGTTGCTGTGCGCAAGCAGTGCGCAGCTGGCCGTGCTGATCGTCGGCCGTGCGTTCCAGGGCGCCGCGGTGGCCGTCGTGCCGCTCGGGATCAGCATCCTGCGCGACGAGCTCGAGCCGCGCCGGGTGCTGCCGTCGATCGCGATCATGAGCTCGACGCTGGGTGTCGGCGCGGCGTTCGGCATCCCAGCGGCGACGCTGGTGGTGCAGTACTCGAACTGGCACACGATGTTCTGGGTCAACTTCGGCATCGGCCTGCTGGACATCGTGCTGGTGCTGCTGATCGTGCCCGAGTCGGCGGTGCGGACTCGCGGCCGGTTCGACGTCCCGGGTGCGTTCGGCCTCAGCGTGTTCCTCGTCTGCCTGCTGCTGGCGGTCTCCAAGGGCAGCGCGTGGGGTCCGACCGCGACGATCGGCCTGTACGTCGCCGCCGCGGCCGTCCTCCCGTTGTGGGGCTGGTTCGAGCTCCGGACCAGGAGCCCACTTGTCGATCTGCGGGTGTCCGCGCGGCCCGCCGTACTGTTCACCAACCTGTCCGCGCTGCTGATCGGGTTCTCGTTCTACGCCAACTCGCTGTCGACCGCGCAGCTCGTGCAGGAGCCGAAGTGGACCGGGTACGGGCTCGGCGCGTCGATCGTGGTCAGCGGTCTGTGCCTGCTGCCGGGCGGTCTCGCGATGGTCGTGCTGTCGCCGGTGTCCGCGCGGATCTCGTCCGCCCGCGGTCCGCGGTTCACCCTCGCGATCGCGTCGGTGCTGATGGCCGCCGGGTACGTCGTCCGGCTGTTCACCAGCGAGAACCTGGCCGGGATCGTGGTCGGCGCGACCGTGGTCTCGGCCGGAACCGCGGTCGCCTACTCGGCACTTCCGGCCCTGATCATGCATGCTGTGCCCGTGACCGAAACGGCCGCGGCGAACGGACTGAACACGCTGATGCGCACGATCGGGGCTGCGATCTGCAGCGCGATCGTCGTGACGGTGCTGACCAACGTGACGATCACCAAGGAGAACCTGGTTGCGCCCGCGCTGTCGGCGTACCTGATCGTCTTCGTGGTCGCCGGGCTGGCCGCGGCGGTCGCGGCCGGGTTGGTGCTGCTGATCCCGGCCCGGCGGCAGGCGCCGGTGCACCTGGAGAGCCCGGTGGGCACGACGTGACGGACCCCGGGCGGATCACGATTCTCCGGGCGGCGCGGCGGGCGTTCGCGCTGCAGCCGTACAACTCGGTCACGTTGCGTGGGATCGCCGCCGACGCGAACGTCAGCGCGGCCCTGATCGTCAAGCACTTCGGCAGCAAGGAAGCGCTGTTCGAGAAGGTCGCGGACTTCAGCGAGGCCGCGCAGCTGCTGCTCGACGCGCCCGACGGCGAGCTCGGCCGGCACGCGGTGCTGACGCTGGTGAACTACCGGCGCGAGAACGGCCTGGACCTGCTCGTCCGGGTGATCTTCGCGGCCGGCAGCGGCGACGAACGGGCGCTGATCCGTGAGCATTTCCGCGACCAGGTGACCAGCGCGTTCACCGCCCGGCTGAACGGCGCCGACGCCGGCCTGCGGGCCGAGCTGATCACCGCGCAGCTGCTCGGACTCGGCGCGGTGATGTCGATCGACAAGACCGGCCCGAGTACGACGGCGGACCCGGAGACCATCGCGGACCTGTTCGCTCCGGGGATCCAGGCGCTCATCCACTGATTGAACAGCAGTCTCACTAGGTGGGCAGGGACCCTGTTCACGCGGTGTGACGCCGCTAACATGGTGCAGCCAGGTCGAGAGGCGCTGCAACGGACCTTCAGGTCCGCCACGCTCGACCCGGGGTATCTGTTGCAAGGGCGCCTCCGGAGATTTTCTGGAGGTGACGGCAGATGAGCGAAGCCGCTCTACGGGAGCTGCTGGATCAGCGGATCGCGGTCCTGGACGGTGCCTGGGGCACGATGCTGCAGGGCGCGAAACTGAGTCCGGCCGACTACCAGGGCGACCGCTTCGGCGACCACACGCACGACGTCACCGGTGACCCCGACCTGCTCAACCTGACCCGTCCGGACGTGATCCTCGACGTCCACCGCCAGTACCTCGCGGCCGGCGCCGACATCACCACCACGAACACCTTCACCGCGACCAGCATCGGCCAGGCCGACTACGGCCTGCAGGACCACGTGCGCGAGATGAACGTGGCCGGCGCCCGATTGGCCCGGCAGGCCGCGGACGAGTTCGGCGGCCGATCCAGCCGTCGATTCGTGGCCGGTTCGATCGGCCCGCTGAACGTGACGCTGTCGCTGTCGCCGCGGGTCGAGGACCCGTCGTACCGGGCGGTGACCTTCGAGCAGGTGCGGGCCGCGTACGCCGAGCAGATCGCGGCGCTGGCCGAGGGCGGCGTCGACCTGCTGCTGATCGAGACCATCTTCGACACCCTGAACGTGAAGGCCGCGATCATGGCGGCCCGCGAGGTCGCGCCGCACCTGCCGCTGTGGATCTCGGTGACGATCGTCGACCTGAGCGGCCGGACCCTGTCCGGCCAGACCGTCGAGGCGTTCTGGAGCTCGGTCGAGCACGCCAAGCCGCTGGTCGTCGGCGTCAACTGCTCCCTCGGCGCCGCCGAGCTGCGCCCGCACGTGGCCGACCTGGCCCGCCTCGCCGACACCTACGTCGCCTCCCACCCCAACGCCGGTCTCCCGAACGCCTTCGGCGGGTACGACGAGACGCCGGAACAGACGGCCGGGATGCTGCAGGAGTTCGCCGAGTCCGGCCTGGTCAACATCGTCGGCGGCTGCTGCGGGACGACACCGGCGCACATCGAGCAGATCGCCGCGAGCGTGGCCGGGCTGCCGCCGCGGACCGTCGTAGCGCCGAACGAGACCACCCGGTTCTCCGGCCTCGAGCCGTTCGAGATCGGGCCGGACACCGGCTTCGTGATGATCGGCGAGCGGACCAACGTGACCGGGTCGGCCCGGTTCCGCCGGCTGATCGAGGGCGACGACTACCAGGCCGCGGTGGACGTGGCGCTGGAGCAGGTGCGCGGCGGCGCCAACCTGCTGGACGTGAACATGGACGCCGACCTGCTCGACAGCGAGCAGGCGATGACCACGTTCCTGAACCTGATCGCGACCGAGCCGGAGGTGGCCCGGATCCCGATCATGATCGACAGCTCGAAGTGGTCGGTGCTGGAGACCGGGCTGAAGTGCGTGCAGGGCAAGGGCGTGGTCAACTCGATCAGCCTGAAGGAGGGCGAGGAGCAGTTCCTCGAGCACGCCCGCCGGGTCCGCGACTACGGCGCCGGCGTGGTGGTGATGGCCTTCGACGAGCAGGGCCAGGCGGACACGGCCGAGCGGAAGGTCGAGATCTGCGGGCGGGCCTACGACCTGCTCACGCAGAAGATCGGCTTCCCGCCCGAGGACATCATCTTCGACCCGAACGTGCTCGCCGTCGCCACCGGCATGTCCGAGCACAACGGGTACGCGAAGGCCTACATCGACGCGCTGCCGCTGATCAAGGAACGGTGCCCGGGCGTCCACCTCAGCGGCGGTATCTCGAACCTGTCGTTCTCGTTCCGCGGCAACGACATCGTCCGCGAGGCGATGCACTCGGCGTTCCTGTTCCACGCGGGCAAGGCCGGCCTGGACATGGGCATCGTGAACGCCGGCCAGCTCGCGGTCTACGAGGACATCCCGAAGGACCTGCTGGAGCTGGTCGAGGACGTGATCTTCGACCGGCGCGACGACGCGACCGACCGCCTGGTCAGCTTCGCCGAGAACGTGAAGGGCAAGGGCAAGCAGCGCGAGATCGACCTGAGCTGGCGGGAGGGGACGGTCGAGGAGCGGCTGTCGCACGCGCTGGTGCACGGGATCGTCGACTTCATCGAGGACGACACCGAGGAGGCCCGGCAGAAGCTGCCGCGGCCGCTCGAGGTGATCGAGGGTCCGCTGATGGACGGGATGAAGATCGTCGGTGACCTGTTCGGCGCCGGCAAGATGTTCCTGCCGCAGGTGGTGAAGAGCGCCCGGGTGATGAAGCGCTCGGTCGCCTACCTGGAGCCGTTCATGGAGGCCGAGAAGGAGCAGGCCCGGCTGGAGGGTCGCGCCGAGATGGTGCGCGGCCAGGGCAAGATCGTGCTCGCGACCGTCAAGGGCGACGTGCACGACATCGGCAAGAACATCGTCGGCGTGGTTCTCGGCTGCAACAACTACGAGGTGATCGACCTCGGCGTGATGGTGCCGGCGGCCAAGATCCTGGACACCGCCGTCGCCGAGGGCGCGGACGCGATCGGGCTGTCCGGGCTGATCACGCCGTCACTCGACGAGATGGTGGCGGTCGCTACCGAGATGCAGCGCCGCGGGCTCAAGCTCCCGCTGCTGATCGGCGGCGCGACGACGTCGAAGCAGCACACCGCAGTGCGGATCGCCCCGGCCTATGACCAGACCACCGTGCACGTGCTGGACGCGTCGCGCGTGGTCGGTGTCGTGTCGGACCTGCTGGACGACGAGCGTGCCGAGGAACTTGCCCGGAGCAACGCGGTGGAGCAGGAGCGGTTGCGCGAGCAGCACGCGAACAAGCAGCGCAGCCCGCTGCTGTCGCTGGCGGCGGCTCGCGCCAACGCCGAGCCGGTCGAGCACGCCGAGCCGCCGGTGCCGGCGTTCACCGGGCTGAAGCAGGTGTCGCCGTCGATCGAGACGCTGCGCGCGATGATCGACTGGCAGTTCCTCTTCCTGGCCTGGGAGCTGAAGGGCAAGTACCCGGCGATCCTGGACCAGCCGGTCGCCCGGGAGCTCTTCGACGACGCGAACACGTTGCTCGACGAGATCATTGCCAACGGTTCCTTTACGGCCGAGGGCGTGTACGGGTTCTGGCCGGCGCACAGCGAAGGTGACGACATCGTCCTGGACGGCCAGGACGTGTCGTTCCCGATGCTGCGGCAGCAGACCGAGAAGCCGGCCGGGCGGCACAACCGCTGCCTGGCGGACTACGTCGCGCCGGCCGGTGACCACCTCGGCGGTTTCGGGGTGGCGATCCACGGCGCCGAGGCGCTGGCGGCGTCGTACGAGGCGAAGAACGACGACTACCGGGCGATCATGGTCAAGGCGCTGGCCGACCGGCTCGCGGAGGCCTTCGCCGAGTGGATCCACCTGGAGGCGCGGCGGGACTGGTTCGAGCCGGGCGCCGAGCCGGTGCTCGAGGACCTGCACGCGGAGCGGTTCCGCGGGATCCGGCCGGCGCTCGGGTATCCGGCGAGCCCGGACCACACCGAGAAGAAGGACCTGTTCGAGCTGCTGGAGGCCGAGAAGATCGGTCTCGGCCTGACCGAGTCCTTCGCCATGACCCCGGCCGCCGCGGTCAGCGGCCTGATCTTCCAGCACCCGGCGTCCCGCTACTTCAGCGTCGGCCGCCTCGGCCGCGACCAGATCGAGGACTACGCCGTACGGCGCGGCCAGCCGGTCGGCGAGGTCGAGCGCTGGCTGCGCCCGAATCTGGCCTACGACCCGGAGTGATGTCACACATCGGTGGCCGCCGGGACTCATAGGGGTGTGAAAGCACACGAGGAGATGAGTTCGGACGCGGCCACCGAGGTGTTCGTGCGGCACCGCGAGTTGCTGTTCTCGGTGGTCTACAACATCCTCGGGTCGGTCGCCGACACCGAGGACGTGCTGCAGGAGACCTGGCTGGCGTGGTCGACCCGGGCGGCGGTGGACAACCCGCGCGCGTACCTGGTGCGGATCGCGGTGAACTCGGCGCTGGCCCGCCGTACGACGATCAACCGGCGCAAGGAGGCGTACGTCGGGCCGTGGCTGCCGGAACCGGTGGTCACACCGGTCGATCCGGTCGAGCGGGCCGAGGCGGTGTCGCTCGCGGTGCTCGTCGTACTGGAGACGCTGACGCCGTTGGAGCGGGCGGTGTTCGTGCTGCATGAGGTGTTCGGGTACGCGCACACCGAGGTCGCGGAGATCCTGGACCGGACGCCTGCGGCGGTCCGGCAGTTGGCGCACCGGGCGCGGGAGCACGTGGAGGCGCGGCGGCCGCGGTTCCCGGCGGATCCGCAGGTGCAGCACGAGGTGACGCGACGGTTCGTCGAGGCCGTGGCAGGCGGGGATCTGAACGCTCTGATGGATGTGCTCTCGCCCGACGTCACCCTGTGGGCCGACGGCGGCGGCAAGGCCAGGGCGGCCGGGCTGCACCCGATCCTCGGCCGCGACCGGATCGCCCCACTGATCATCGGCGACCGTCTGCGCCGGCCGCTGCCGGACATCGGCATCCACTACCGAACCGTGAACGGCGACCCGGCCGCGCTGGTGCTGTCGGGGGACACGCCGTTCGCGCTGATCGTGCTGGACGTCGAGGACGACCAGGTGACGGGGATCTACGCGATCACCAACCCCGACAAGCTCGGCGGACTGACATGAGTGCCACCGCAGTTGCCGTCGTGGCGGTGACGGTCGCGATGAACGCGTTCTCGGGGATCGCGGCGCTGCTGCACTGGAAGGCGATCCCGCCCGGCATGGCGAAGGCCGACGTACCGGAATTGTGGCTGACGTTCCCGATCGGAACGCTGAAGACGGCCGGTGCCGCCCGGCTCCTTGCCGGCCTGCTGCTGGACGTGCCGTGGCTGATCGCGGCTGCCGCGGTCGGGCTGGCGCTGTTCTTCGTTTGCGCCCTGTACACGCATGTCCGGGCCGCGGACTACACGGCGCAGTTCGGGCTGGCCGTCGTGTTTCTGGGAGCGGCTGCGGCCTCGTTGGTGCTTACGCTGACTGCATGACAGCTTCGATTCGGGCTGCTGAGGCTGGGGATGCCGACGCGGTTGCTGCTATTTGGTACTCCGGGTGGGGCGACGGGCATCTCGGGCACGTGCCCGAGGAGTTGGTCGCGATCCGGACCAAGGAGTCGTTCTGGACCCGGGCGGCCGAGCGGGTCGCCGACACCACGGTCGCGGTGCAGGGGGACGAGGTAGCGGGGTTCGTGATGGTGGTGGGGGACGAGGTCGAGCAGGTGTACGTCTCCCGCGACCACCGGGGCTCGGGCATCGCCGGTGTGCTGCTCGCCGAGGCCGAACGGCAGGTCAAGGCCAACGGGCACGCCGAGGCGTGGCTCGCGGTCGCCACCGGCAACGCCCGGGCCCGCCGGTTCTACGAACGCAGCGGCTGGTCCGACGCCGGCGCCTTCGACTACCCGGCCACCACCGACTCGGGCCCGATCCCGGTCCCCTGCCACCGCTACGTCAAGCAGGTCTGACGCAGGATTCCCCTGAACTTGGGGCGTACGGCGGATATATCGGCCACCAATGGAGTTAGTTTGCTTCCGCAAGCTTTTCTTCGTGGAGAGGTCACCCATGAACATCCGCTTTGTGCGCTCGTCCGTGCGCTCGTCGGTGCGCCCGTCGTTGCGCTCGTCCTGGCGCCGGCCGTCGGGCCGGCTGATGCTGACCGGCGTCGCCTCGGTCGCGATCGCGTCGGTCGTCGGCGGGGTCGCGTACTCCGCTGGGGTCGCATCCCAGCAGCCGGCCATCCAGACGTCGACACCGCGGACCGAACGCCAGGTCACCAACATCGACGTGCTGCGCCAGCAGTTGCGCAACTACTACGGCGACCCGCTCGGCACCGGCACGTTCGGTGCGGACAGCAACTACGCCAAGGAGGCGAGGTCCGTCGCCGCCGCGGGCACCCGCTGGATCTCAGCGCCCCACCACACCAAGCAGACGAAGGCGATCCTGCTCGACGTCGACGACACCTCGCTGGCCACCTGGAACTACGAGATCGCCAGCAACTGGGCGTACAACCCGGCGACCAACGCGACCTACGTGCTGGACCAGAAGTTCCCCGCCGTACCGGGGATGGTCGACCTCGTGACGACGGCCGAGCGGGAGGGGTACGCGATCTTCTTCCTGACCGGGCGCGGGGTCGCGCAGGAGCAGGCGACGCTGGGCAACCTGACCGCGGACGGCGTCGGTGTCGACGCCGGCTTCCCGAAGCCGACCACGTTGCCGAACGGCGAGGACGGTCTGTTCACCAAGCCGGCGGTCGCGGACTACCCGGACTACCTGAAGAAGGCGTGCGCGAGCGACCCGAACGGGTCCTGCACCACGATCCACTACAAGGCGGCGACCCGCGCCCACATCGAGTCGCTCGGCTACGACATCGTCGCCAACTTCGGCGACCAGTACAGCGACTTCAAGGGCGGGTACGCCGACCGCACCTTCAAGCTCCCGAATCCGAACTACTACCTGCCCTGACCGCGCGGGCCGGCCGGGTCAGCGGACGGCGGTCAGCGGGGGAGCAGGCCGTACAGCAAGCTCTGGAGGGCGTCGCGGAGGTTCGGCTCGAACTCCAGCCGGATCGGGGCCAGCGCGGGATCGGCGTCGTACGCGGCCTGGATGGCGGCGGTGGGGTGCGAGTGGGTCCAGATCGCGCCGGCCAGCATGCTGGCGTTCGCGACGAACCGGGACGCGTTCTCGACGCTGAGTTGCGGGAGGGCGGCGACGACGATCATCAGCAGCCCTTCGTAGCCGCGCAGGGCGTGGCGCTTGAAGTTGAGCGCGACCTCGGTCGAGACATTGCGCTCCAGCACGGCTGCCTGGGCGCTGATCAGGTCGCAGAAGACCGGCCGCGCCGCGAGCGTCCGGACCACGGCGTCCACCAACTGATCACCGCGCTGGGCCGCCGTGCCCTTGGCGTCTCGCAACGCCGCCCGGAGATCGTCGATCCAGGCGTCGAACTCGGTGCCGAAGAGCTCTAGCAGGACCGCCTCGCGGGACTCGAAGTACTTGAGCACGTTGGACTTGGCCAGGCCGACGCGGCGGCTCAGCTCGTTCAGGCTCAGGTCGGCGACCGGCATCTCGGTCAGCATCGTGGCGGCGGTGCCGAGGATCGCCCGGCGCCTGGCCTCCCGCTGCTCCGCACTCCGGGCGCGCTGGAACGTCGTCACCCGCACAGTCTACAGACCAGCGGTCTGTTGTTAACGGACCGCCGGTCTGTTACTGTCGAAGCCATAACAGACCACCAGTCTTTTATGGAGACCATCATGTACGTCGTACCCGACCAGACCGGCAAGCTCGCGGTCGTCACCGGCGCCAACAGCGGCACCGGCAAGGAGGCCGCCAAGCGGCTGGCCGCCGCCGGCGCCCGCGTGGTGCTGGCGGTCCGCACCGTCGAGAAGGGCGAGGCGGCCCGCGCCGAGATCCTCGCCGAGCACCCCGACGCCCAGCTCGAGGTCCGGCGGATCGACCTCGCCGACCTCGCCTCGGTCCAGGAGTTCGCCGAGAAGCTGACCGCGGACGAGCCGCACCTCGACCTGCTGGTCAACAACGCCGGCGTGATGAACCCGCCGAGCCGGATGACCACCAAGGACGGCTTCGAGTTGCAGTTCGGCTCCAACTTCCTCGGCCCGTTCGCGCTCACCGTCCGGCTGCTGCCGCTCGTCCTGGCCGCGCCGGCGCCGCGGATCGCGACCCACGCCAGCGGCGCCGCGAACTTCGGCCGGATCAACTTCGACGACCTGCAGTGGGAACGCGGCTATCGCCGTACGGTGGCGTACTCGCAGTCCAAGCTTGCCGACCTGATCCTCAGCATTCACCTCGCGAAGATCGCCGCCGACCGCGGCTGGCCGCTGCTCAGCACCGCCGCGCACCCCGGCTTCACCCGCACCAACCTGCAGAGCGCCGGCGCCGCACTCGGCCGGGGCAAGCCGTCGCTGCTCAACCGGATCGGCTACCGACTGAGCCCGCTCCCGAGCCAGGGGGTAGAGATCGGCGCCGAGCCGCTGCTGGTCGCGGCAACCAGTCCGGACGCCGAGCCAGGTGCCTACTACGGCCCGTCCGGTCGCCTCGGCCTCGTCGGCCCGGCCACCGTCGTGCACCCACCGAAGAGAGCCCTCGACCCCGAAACCAACGCCCGCCTCTGGCGGACCGCCGAGCAGCTCACCGGCGTCACGCTCCCTACCGGCGTCAAGTAGGCCCTACGCTGCGGGAATGAGCGAGTGGTCGACTGGCGACATCTACGAGTCGTACGTGGGCCGGTGGAGCCGGCTGGTCGCGGCGGAGTTCCTCGGCTGGCTCGACCAGCCCGCCGGCCTGCGCTGGCTCGACGTCGGCTGCGGCACCGGCGCGCTGACCAGCACGATCCTGCGGACGGCGGATCCCGTCTCGGTGCTCGGTGTCGACCCCTCAGAAGGCTTCATCGCGTACGCCCGGCAGACCGTCGACGACGAGCGGGCCGGCTTCGAGGTCAGGTCCGCCGCCGAGCTCCCGGACGGTCCGTACGACGCGGTCGTCGCCGGCTTGGCGCTCAACTTCATTCCAGACCGGGTCGAGGCGTTGCGCCGGATGCGTGAGATCGGTTCGACGGTCGCCGTCTACGTCTGGGACTACGCCGACGGCATGCAACTCATGAAGCACTTCTGGGACGCGATGATCGACGTCCGGCCGCAGGACCGCGACCACGACGAGGGCCTCCGCTTCCCGTTCTGTACGGCGGAGGGGCTCGACGGCCTGTTCACCGAGGCCGCGTTCACCACGGTTGCCACGCGCGCGATCGTCGTACCGACAGCGTTCGCCTCGTTCGACGACTACTGGCAGCCGTTCCTGGGTGGGCAGGGGGTTGCGCCGGCGTATCTGCGCAGCTTGCCCGAGAAGGACCAGGAAGAGCTGCGGGACGCCGTCCGTGATCGGCTGCCGATCGAGGCGGACGGTTCGATCCAGCTGACGGCGAGGGCATGGGCAGCCAAGGCAGTCAGCTGACGTAGTCGCTGCGGAGCAGGCCGAACAGCAGGTCGTCGGTCCACTCGCCTTTGAACCAGGTGTTCGACAGTCGCAGCCCCTCCTGCTTGAAGCCGACGCGCTTCAGCAACCGGGCTGACGCGGTGTTGCGGGCGTCGCACTCCGCCGAGACGCGGTGCAGGTTCCAGTCGACGAAGAGGTGGTCGAGCAGCCCACGCACAGCCTCGGTCGCATACCCCTGGCCCTGGTACGCCGGTGACAGCGTGAACCCGAGCTCGGCCTGCATCAGGTTCTCGTGCAGGTTGAGGCCGAGATCCCCGATCAGCACGCCGTCCAGGTCGATCGCGTACTGGAACCAGCCCGGCGCGGCCGGATCGCCCTCGCTGAAGTCCGCCACCAGCGCGACCGCGGCCGGCAGGCTCACCGGCGCCTCCCACGACTGGTAGCGGGCAACCTCGGGCGCCGACCGGTACGCCGCGAACGCCTCGGCGTCGGCGGTCGTGAAACGGCGCAGTCCCAACCGCTCGGTTCGCACGAACATCCCGCCATGATGTCAAAACCGTGGCCGCGGCTCCGTCTTGTCAGTGAGAGGAGTGCGCCGATGAAATTCCTACTGATCCTGCAGGGCGACACCAGTGGGGACCTGTGCCGCGACGAGTTCGAGGACGTCGCGTACGAGGCCGGCGAGCTGGTCGGCGGCGAGTTGCTCGCCGATCCGCAGTCGGCGGTCACCGTCCCCGACCGAGCCCGCGCGACCCCGATCGATGCCTACTACCTGATCGACGTGGAGAACCGGGCCCGCGCGGTCGAGCTCGCGCAGCTCCTGCCCGACGCACGCGCGGCCGGGCGGTCGGTGGAGATCCGCGCGGTCATGCACTCGACCGCTGCCGACCTCTAGCCGTCCTTGACCACCTTGAACCTGAGGTTGGAGGCGAGTGGGTTCTCCGTCAGGCTCAGGCGTTCGAGGCGGACGGTCCGGCCACCGGCATGCTCGAACAGGCGGGTGCCGTCGCCGAGCATGACCGGCGCGTAGCAGAGCAGGACCTCGTCGAGCTCACCTGCCACGATGCACTGCCTGGCGATGTTCGCCCCGATCACGTTGACGTACCCGTCGCCGGCCGCGTCCTTCGCCATCGCGAGCGCCTTGGCGAACTCGTCGACGTACGTCACTCCGGGCTCGGGAGCGGCCGGTGGGCGGTGGGTGACGACGAAGATCGGTCCGTCCCAGCCGCCGCCGAACGCCTCGCCCTCGCCCTGCTCGCCCTTGTGCGGATCATCCCCGTCGTGGGACCGCCGGCCGACCAGCAGCGACCCGATCCGCGGGATGAGCTCCTCGACCTCCGGGTTCGGGCCGAGGTACGGCCGCATCCACTGCATGTCGCCGCCCGGCCCGCTGATGAAGCCGTCCACCGACATCGTCACCGAGTACAGCACCTTCGCCATCACAAACCTCCGGCTCGCTCGTCCTTACCCATCTTGAGACGAGCGAGCCGGGACAAACTCATCGCGGCCCGACGTCCGCGGGAGTCAGTGGGCGGTTCAGCGGCGCGGACGGGCTGTACTCGTCGGCGCCGACGTCGGCCCGGCCGGTGCGCGGATGGCCGTCGAGGTCGCGAGTGCCGCTCGGGTAGGTCTTGCTCGCGGCGTCGATCGCCGGGCTCGTCGAGCTCAGCCGGCGGATGCCGTCGGAGCCGGTGGCGAGCTTCGGATCCTTGCGGCTGAAGCCGCCGGGGATGTTGCCGTCGGCGGCGTCGCCCCAGCAGATGTTGCCGGACCAGCTGATGCCGTCCAGGTACGGCATCGACACCAGTTGCCGGCCGGCGTCGCCGAGCAGCAGGTTGTCGGCGATCGTGCAGTCGCGCGGTGGCAGCGTGCGCTGCGACTCACCGCTGATCGCCGTACCGCAGGACAGCACGGTGTTGAGGGCGATCGTCACCCGGTCCGGCGCGTCGTTGCCGCGGCGGCTCTCCGGCGAGTCCTCCGGCTTGTGGTCCTGCACGTTGCCGCTGCCGAGCACGACGCCGGAGCCGCCGACCCGCTCGAGGTAGTTGCTGATCACCAGGTGGTCGTTGCCGTAGATCCGGATTCCGTTGCTCCCGGCAAGGATGAAGTTGCCCTCGACCCGGGTCCGGTTGCCGTGCCGGAGCACGATCCCGCCGAGGCTGTCGCGGATCGTGTTGTGCCGGATGGTGTTCGCCGACGACTTCACCGAGATCGCCTCCGGGTCGCCGTCGACGCGCTCGAACAGGTTGTACTCGACCACGGCGCCGGCGTCGCTCAGCGACCGCCCGCTCAGCCCGAGCCGGATCGGCTCGCCGCCGTTGTCGCCGGCGAAGGTGTGGTCGGAGAAGTAGTTCCGGGTGATCCGCACCCCGCGCGCCATCCCGTCCGAGCCGGGACCCTCGACCCCGAGGAAGACGCCGAGGGTCGACTTGCCGTGGAAGTGGTTGCGCTCGACGGTCGAGTGGTCGCCGCGGATCATCAGCCAGTGCAGGCCCTCGACGTCGGCGAGCTGGAAGTCGTTGCGGCTGATCCGGACGTGATGGCAGCTGGTCGGCACCTCGAACGTCGTACCCTGCCGCAGCTTGAAGCCGCTCACCGCGACGTACGACGAGTCGCCGAACACGAACCCGCGGCTGCCGGTCAGCGTCACGCCGCCCACCGACTCGGCGCGCACGGTGATCAGGGCGTCCGCGGTGCCGCGCTTGCCCTGGATGGCGATCGTCTGGCCGTCCGGTACGGCGTACGTCCCGTTGGCGAGCACGATCTCGGCGCCCGGCCGGGCCGCGGCGATCGCCTTGCGGAGCTCGTCGAGAGTGCGGGCCCGGACCGGTCGGGCGAGGGCCCGGGCGGGTGGGACGGCGACGGCCGTGGTGGCGAGACCGGCGCCGACTGCGGCGAGGAAGGTACGGCGGTGCATGGGCGGTCCTCCGGTGGTTCGGGGCGGTGATCCGGATGGTGGCGCTCAGTCTGTGGTCGGCGCAGCGGTCTTGGCAAGCGTTTACCGAGGAAGTCGCCGAGATCTCCCGTCCGGTGGGACGCAAGCGGCCTGTGGTTCCGCGACACAGCCCCCGGTGCGCCGGCCGGAAGTGGTCCGGGTAGCCTTCCCGACAATCAGGCTTTTCGGATTTTCGCAGCGTTTCGGACCGCCGGCGTTCGGAGGGCGGACGGAGGTGGACCCGGGTTGGATCGGGATGCCGGGCGCCGGTCCACGTCGTACCACCGGGCCGCCGACGCGACGAGCGTCGACGTGAACCGGCCGTCCCAGGCCCGGCTCTACGACCTGTTCCTCGGCGGCAAGAACAACTTCGAGGCGGACCGCCGGCTCTACCAGGAGCTGGTCCGGATCGCCCCCGAGGCGCCGCTGCTGGCGACCGAGAACCGGCGCTGGCTGGCCGAGGCGGTCGGTCTGATGGTCCGCGACGGCGGCGTCGGCCAGTTCCTCGACCTCGGCTCCGGCCTGCCGACCGCGCAGAACACCCACGAAGTCGCGCTGCGCGCGGATCCGGCAGCCAAGGTGGTGTACGTCGACAACGACCTGACCGCCGTCTCGCACGGCCTGGCGCTGCTCGCCGACGACCAGCACGCCTACTTCGCCGACGCCGACCTGACCGACCCGGCGGGCGTCTTCCGGCACCCGGTCGTCTCCGGCGCGCTCGACCTCGACCAGCCGGTCGGGATCGTCCTCGGCCTGGTCCTGCACCTGGTCCCCGACGACGACCAGGTACGGCGGATCATCGCGGACTACCTCGACACCGTGCCGTCCGGCTCGTGGCTGGCGATCAGCCACCCGGTGAACCCGCGCGACGGCAGCCGGCTGGCCGACTTAGCCGGCTCGCTCGAGGACAAGCTGAAGGACGCCTTCCCCGACGTCCGGTTCCGGACCGCGGACGAGATCGCCGGGCTTCTGGACGGTCTCGACCTGGCCGGACCCGGCCTGGTCGACCTCGCCGGCTGGTGGCCGGCGAACGCGCAGAGGCTCGACCCCACCGGCACCGCCCGGCTGCTCCAGGTCGCGGCCGGCCGCAAGCGCTGACCAAATCACTGGTGCGGCGGCCGTCGGGTGGCCGATGATGGGCCGCATGACTCCGAAGGCCGCTGCCGCTCACTGATCGCGCGACACCCCGCGCAGGATCACGCCCGTCGCCCGGCGGGCCCTTCAGCGTGCAGCCCTTTCAGCCTTGGAGCTCATCACCTATGCACACCCTGCCGTCGCAGGCGTGGGTCGAGATCGCGTGTGACGAGTCGGGATTCTCCGGGAGCAACCTCCTGGATCCCGAGTCGCCCGTGATCACCCACGCCGGCGTGGATCTCGCCGTACCGGAGGCCGCCGAGCTGGTCGCCGTCCTGCGGTCGTCGTTCCGCCGCCGCGGATACACCGAGTACAAGTCCAACCTGCTGCTCCGGCCCGGGCAGCGCGCCGACCTCGAGTGGTTCCTCACCGCGTTGAGCGGGCGGGCGCACGTCCACGTCATCGACAAGACCTGGTACGTCGCCCGCCGGGTGATCGAGTTGCTCGTCGCCGAACCGTCGTACGGCGCGGGCACAAGCCTGTCCGCCGATCACGACGCGGCCGCGCTCGGCATCTACCAGGCGGCGAACCGGACCGAGTTCCTGGACGCGTTCCTCCAGCTGACGCGGACGAAGCGGATCCGGCTGCTCGACCACGCGCTCATCGACCGCTTCTTCGCCACGATTCCACCCGGCGTCCCGGCGCTGCGCGACCTGACCCGCGCGCACGTCGAGGGCGTCGTACGGCGGCTGATCGACGACGATCCCGCGATCCCGCCGCCGCTCGAGCCCTTGGTGCCTGCGCTTGCGGAGACCGCGCTGTTCTGGAGCGCCGGTCGCCGGTCGGTCGCGGTGGTGCACGACGAGCAGAGTGCGCTGACCAAGTGGCGCGTCGCCCGGCTGCGGACCTACCTGGCCAGTGCGGTGTTCCCCGCTCCGACGCCGTTGTTGACGGTGACCCAGGTCGACTCGCGTCGCGATCCTCGGGTGCAGGTGGCCGATCTGCTCGCCGGCATCGCCCGCCGGATGCACGCGCGGCCGAGCGACCTGCTCCGGCCTTACCTGGTGGGCGGGCTCTACCCGCCCACCACGCTGGATCAGCCGACCGGCTGGCGGGTGTAGGAGCGGGCGACGTCGATGCCGAGGATCTCGGGGCGGCCGGCCGGCTCGGGTCCGAGCACCTTGGCCAGCGCCGGGCCGAGGCGTTCGGCGAAGAACCGGTCGGCGTGCTCCTTGGTCGTCCAGAGGGTGACCACCCGGAGCCCGTCGGCCGTGGTGCCGACGTACCGGGCCTCCAGACCCTCGACCTGCTCCTCGCCGAGCTGGTCCAGGACCTTGTCGAACTGCTCGATCGCCGCGAACGGCGGGGTGGCGACTGCGATCCACTGCATGATTCCTCCTCGATGAGTTCCGACACCGCTGACGCTAGGGATCGGGCCGCCGGACCGAATCCGCCGGATCACTCATTCGGGGTACTCATCGCCGGCTGGACCAGGCGGCGATCTGGCTCCGGGTGGCGAACCCGAGCTTGGTGAGGATGTGCTGGACGTGGTTCTGCGCGGTCCGCTCGGAGATCACCAGCCGCTCGGCGATCTGCCGGTTGGTCAGCCCTTCGGCGACCAGTCCGGCGACCTCGAGCTCGCGGACGGTCAGGCCGTGGGTCTCGCCGCCGTTCAACCGCGCGACGAGCACCTTGACCCGCTCTGCGTACGCCGACATACCGAGCATGTCGACCAGCCGGGCCGCCTCGGTCGCCGGCGGCCGGGCCCGATCCTGGTCACCCGGCCGATCCCGGGTGAACAGCGTCCAGGCGAGGTGGTACTGCGCCTCGGCGACGAACCCGGCCGCACCGGCGGTCTCGGCCAGTTCGACGGCCGTGGTGAGATCGTCCACCGCGGCATCCAGCCGCCCGAGGGCCGCAGCGGCCCTTCCGATCGCAAGCTCCGCCGGTCCCATGTAGGCGACACCGTTGCCGACGGCATGCTCCCCGCGGAACGGCTGCAGCCGGTCCAGCAGGACGGCGAGATCGTCGTACCGGCCGAGTCCCAGACAGGCCAGCGTCGCGTAGACGTACGCCGGCAGCACGAAGAACGCGGGCAGCGACCACGAGTCGATCGGTCCTGCCTGCCGGTACGACGATGCCGCCTGCTCGGGCGAGTTCGTGCAGAGCAACAGATGCGCCCGGGACAGCAGCGCGAGCGTGACGAACCGCGGTGGCGGCGTGAACGGCTGCTCGGCGAACCGGCGGATCTCCTCGCTGGGACCGACATGTCCGGCCAAGGCGAGCTGCAGGGCGAAGTACGCGCCGGTCGCCGGCGCCGGCTCGATCGGGCGCATCCGATCGAACCCACGTCGGGCGATCACGGCCGCTTCCGTGTAGAGGCCGCGCGCCTGCGCGATGCAAGCGGCGATCCGGTCGTGGTGCCAGGCGGCGACCGGTCCGCCGAGGCGATCGACGGCGACCCGAAGGCGGGGGAGTTCCTCGGCCGCGGCAGCCAGGCGGCCGCTCTCGATCAGCGCGTCGAGCCGCCAGATCGCTCCCCACATCTCGGCCCGCGGGTTGCTCGTCCGCTTGGCCAGTTCGAGCATCTCGGCTGCGAGCCGCAACCGCTCGGCGCGACCTTCGGGACCTGGGCACGCCTCCTGCCGCGCACGCAGCGCGTCCGCCAGCGCCCGATCGTCCTTCGAGGTCCGAGCCAGGTCGAGCGCCTCCGAGCTGATCGCGTCGAGCCGGTCCTGTTCACCGTCGTAGAAGGCCAGATGGCTGCGCAGCGCCAGCAGACGGGCGCGCAGCGCCGGATCGACGTTGTGCGCAAGCGCCTCTTCACACAGTCGCTTGGCGGTGGCATTGATCGTCGGATCGGGCACGGCCTCGAGCACCAACGCCGCCTCGGCCGCCTGCTCCGGACTCTGCGCCGCTGCCGCCGCGTCGACCGCGGCCTCACAACATGCACGCAGCTCACCGGCCAGGTACGCCGCCTTGCCCAGGGCAATCAAGATCTCGCAGCACTCGGTCGGGTCGATCGGCCGAGTCGTCAACGCCTGCCGATAGAGCCGAACACCCTCCTCGTAGGCGAGTCGACGTACGGCGTCCTCGGCCGCGCGGACCATCCACAGCCTGGCGACCGTCCCGTCGCCGTACTGGGCCAGGACTGCGTGGTGACTGGCGATCGTGGCCAGGTGGTCCTCGGGATCGACCTCCAGCGCGGTCGCGACGGCTCGATGGAGCGCCGTCCGTTCGGTGGTCGACAGGGAGGCCTCGACCGCGTCTCGCGTGAGGGCGTGCACGAAGCGGAAGTCCTGGTCCAACCGGTCGACGAAGCCCAGAGTTGTCGCCTCGTCCACCAACGGGAGGCAGTCGTCGACCGGTCGTTGCAGCGTCGCGGCAACTGTTCGGAGCCGGAAGTCGCGGCCGACGATGGCGGCTGCCTGAACCAGGCGGCGGCAGTCGTCCGAGGCCCGGTCGAGCCGGGTGCCGACGATCTCCCGCACCGAGCGCGGCGGTGGCTCGTCGGGACGCCAGGAGCCGTCGGCGATCGCGCGGGCGAGCTCCCGGACGAACATCGGGTTGCCGCCGGTGACGTCGTACACCGTTGCCGCCAGCCCCGGGTCAGTGGTTGCCGGTGACAACTGTTCGGCGACCTCGGTAGCGGCCAGGGCGTGCAGGTCCAGGCGTTCGGCCGCGGAGAGGTCGCCGAGTCCGGTGGTCTCGCGGGCGGTGGCGAGGATCAGCACGTGCAGGTTCGCGAGGTGGCCGGCGAGTTGCCGCAGCACCAGGAGGGACGGTTCGTCAGCGCGGTGCACGTCGTCGAGGATGACAACGAGGCCGTGGTCGCCGGCGGCTCGCCGTACCTCGTCGGTGACTTGCTCGAAGAGCCTGAAGCGGTCGTCTCCGGTCAGTACCTCGTCCGCGTCCACCTCGAGAGATCGCAGGACCTGCCGCCAGGGCCAGTAGGCGGGTGCGCCCTCGGTCTCGGCGCACCGTCCCCAGGCGACGGCGGCTCCCTGGGCGAGGGCTACGCCGGCGACTTCCTGCGCCAGCCGGGTCTTGCCGATTCCGGCCTCGCCGGTGCAAAGCACCAGACGCCCGCGTCCCGCGCGTGCCTCGTCCACCCAGCCCCGCAGCGCCTGCAGCTCCCCCCGGCGCCCCACCATCGCCATGGGGCAAGCATCACTCTCCGGCGGGTTCGACGGAAGTTTGCGCGGCCAGGAAGTCCTCCCAGGTCCGGGTGCCGACGTGGGCGCCGCTGAGCGTCAGGTTGCCTCCGGCCCGGTACACCTTGCCGGCCTTGCCCGGCACCCGGACGGGGAGCGACAGCCGGCGCTTGCCGGTCGCCTTCAGGTAGTCCCGCGCGAGCTCGCCCAGGGTGTAGACCTTCGGTCCGACCACGTCAGGCACCAGGCCGGCTGGTTCGCCCAGCGCCAGTTCGACGAGCCGCTCGGCCACATCCCGCGCATCCACCGGCTGGAACCGCAGCCCACCGGGAACGGGCAGCACCGGCAGCTTCGCCATCGCCTGCACGGTCTTCAAGGCGAAGTCGTGGAACTGCGCGGCCCGCAGTACGGTCCACGGCACCGCCGAGCGCCGTACGGCTTGCTCGGCGCCGAGCTTCGACTTGAAGTACGTCAACGGCAGCTGGTCCACCGCGGTCACCGAGATGTGCACCAGGTGCCGTACGCCGGCCCGCTCGGCTGCCTGGACCAGGTTCTGTGTCCCGATGTCGTCACCCTTCGGCCCACCCGCCAGGTGCACGACCACCTCGGCGCCCTCGACCGCCGCGTCCAGACCGTCACCCTGCATCAGGTCGGCCGCGACGTACTCGATCCCGTCACCGCGGTCGTGCGCGTGCCGGCTCAGCACCCGCACCTTCCACCCGGCGGCCAGCACCAGCGGCACGACCTGCCGCCCCAGCGTGCCCGTCCCACCGGTCACCAGCATCGTTCCCACGATTCCTCCACTCGTCCTCGGGGCCCGTCTCCCGGGCCCTCACCCTTCTGACGGACCCCGGTCGGGGAGTGTGACTCGGGCAGAATGTCGAGGGGAGTGGGCCCGGTCCGACGTCTCCCGCGTACCGACTCAGAAACCGCAGGAGGTTGTCGTGAAGTACGTGATCCTGATCCACTCCAACCCGCAGCCGTGGGGCCACCCGACCGTGGACTACACCGAGGTCGGCCGGGCGATCCCGGCGGAGGAGCGCAAGCAGATGTACGAGGAGTTCGACGCGCTGCTGGCCGAGCTGCAGGCCTCGGGGGAGTTCCTGTCCGCGGCCGCGCTCGACGCCCCGGCCTCGTCGACCGTCTACCGGTGGCAGGGCAAGCGCCCAGTCAGCACCGACGGGCCGTACGCCGAGTCGAAGGAGCAGCTGGCCGGGTTCTTCCTGTTCGAGTTCGCCACCCCGGAGCGTGCCGAGGAGGTCGCCACCCAGTTCGCCGGTCCCGGTGACACCGTGGAGCTACGGCCCGTGATGATGTGATCAGGGCCCCGCAAATCAAGTGATGTACGCCGTACCGCCGGTGCGGAAGTTCTCCTACTCTGAATCGACTACCGAGAGTCAGGAGCACAGCCCGTGACCACTGTCGTCCTGATGGGGCCACCCGGAGCCGGCAAGGGAACCCATGCCGAGCTGCTGGCCGGCCGTCTCGGGGTGCCGGTCATCTCGACCGGCGACATCTTCCGTGCCCAGGTCGCCCAGGGGACCGACCTGGGCCGGACGGCGCAGCGGTACCTCGACGCCGGTGAGTACGTCCCGGACGAGGTCACCAACGCGATGGTCCGCGAGCGACTGGCCGCCGCCGACTGCCGTCCCGGCTTCCTGCTCGACGGCTACCCGCGCACGGTCGAGCAAGCCGCCGTGCTCGACGAGATGCTCGCGACGCAGGGCCGCCGCCTGGTCGCGGTCGTCATCCTGCGCGTCGACCAGGAAGCCCTGGTGCAGCGCCTGCTCCGGCGCGCCGAGATCGAGCACCGCTCGGACGACACCGAGGAGGTCATCCGCCGCCGCCTCCAGGTGTACGGCGACCAGACCGTCCCGCTGGTCAGCCTGTACGACGAGCGCGGGGTGCTTCGCGAGATCGACGGCACCGGCGAGATCCACGAGGTCCGCGACCGGGTCCTCAACGTCGCTATCGACCTCACCCCGGCCGAGTAGGCCCTGACCTTCACGCCGGGTGGTGACCTGGCTCAGGTGCGCCAGACAGGGGCGACCTGCTTGCGGTAGTTGCGGCCGAAGATCCCGGTGATCACGGTGAAGACCGGTTTCGGGATGCCGCTGGTGATCGCGGCCATCTCGTCCGGTCCGGCGCCGTCGGTGACCCAGGCGAAGAACGTGCCGCCCTGCGACGGCCCGATCTTGGCGAACTCCCGGCCCATCGCCTTCAGCTCGGCCGAGTCCTTCTTCTCCAGGTACACCGCCTCGATCTCGGCCTCCTCGTGGTCCAGGTGCTGTACCGTGACGCGTTGCAGCTCCTGCATCGCCGCCAGCGCGGACGCCGCGTCGGCCGCGCTCGCCGTACGGCGCAAGGTCGCGATCGCGCTACGGGCCGCGTTCAGCGCGGTCGCCATGGTGTCGTGCTCGGCATCCATCTGGGTGAGCAGGTCGTGGCTCACGCCGATCTGCTCCAGCGCCGGCCAGGCGATGTCGTGCTCGCCCTCGTGATGGTGCGTCAGCTGCTGGTCGAAGTTCGCCCAGGCCGTGGCCAGCTGCTCGGCCCGCTGCCGATCCCCCTCCGGAAACCGCCCCAACGCGTCGATGAATCGCTGCAGATCCCGCCGCACCGCGGCGTGGATCGCCTTGTTCATACTCATTTCCGCCATGAACGGAGCGTAAGTGGACCAGTCCGCCGACGGAAGCACCGGGAACATTGGCCAGGGCAATCAAGTTGTCAATCAGCATGCATGGTGAGTACAAGGTGCCCGGTGGAAAGCTGGTCGTCGCCGACCTCGACGTGGTCGACGAGCACGTCCGACGGGCGCAGATCAGCGGGGATTTCTTCCTGGAGCCGGACGACGCGCTGGAGCGGATCAACGGCGCTCTGGCGGGTCTGCCGGTGGCGACTCCGGCGGCACAGGTGGCTGCCCGGGTCCGCGCCGTACTGGGGGACGGCGTCGAGATGCTCGGGTTCTCGCCGGACGCGGTGGCAGTGGCCGTACGGCGGGCGCTGACCGGGGCAACCGGTTGGCGCGATCACGAGTGGGAGTTCGTGCACGACGTACCGCGGGAGCCCGCGTTGCAGATGGCGCTCGACGAGGTGCTGACCGAGCAGGTCGGCTCCGGCGAGCGCCCGCCCACGCTCCGGGTCTGGGAGTGGGCGTCGAACGCGGTCATCATCGGCAGCTTCCAGTCGCTGAGCAACGAGGTCGACCTCGACGGCGCCGCCAAGCACGACGTGACAGTGGTACGGCGGATCAGCGGCGGCGGAGCCATGTTCGTCGAGCCGGGGAACACGATCACCTACTCGCTCTACGTCCCCGAGTCGCTGGTGTCCGGGCTGTCGTTCACCGAGTCGTACGCGTTCCTGGACGACTGGGTGATCGGCGCGCTGAACGATCTCGGCATCGCGGCGACGTACCAGCCGATCAACGACATCACCTCGCCTGCCGGCAAGATCGCCGGCGCCGCCCAGAAGCGGCTGGCGGGCGGCGCCGTCCTGCACCACGTCACGATGGCCTACGACATGGATGCCGCGAAGATGCTCGAGGTGCTGCGGATCGGCCGGGAGAAGCTGTCCGACAAGGGCACCACGAGCGCGAACAAGCGCGTCGACCCGCTGCGCAGCCAGACCGGTCTCGACCGCGCCGAGGTGATCGACCGGATGGTCGCGTCGTTCGCCGGCCGCTACGGCCTCAAACCCGGCTCCATCGACCCGGCGACCGTCGACCTCGCCGAGGACCGCGTCACCAGCAAGTTCGGCACCGAGGACTGGCTCACCCGGGTTCCGTGATCGGTACGGCGCTGCCGCTCACCCGGACCCTGTTGTCGTCGGCCCGCAGCTCGACGTGGATCAAGCTCGGCCTACCCAAGTCCTCACCTTGGTGCAGCGTGAGCGTGACCGGCGCCTGGACGACACCGCGCTCGCGCAGGTAGGCGCCGAACGCAGCCGCCGCCGCACCGGTCGCCGGATCTTCGACCACACCGCCGACCGGGAACGGATCGCGCACGTGGAAGGTCGTCTCGGACTCCCGCCAGACCAGCTGCAGGGTGGTGAGATCGCGGTCGAGCATGTACGCGAGCAGCCGGTCGAAGTCGTACTCGAGGTCCGCGAGTCGTTGCCGGGTCGACGTACCCAGGACGAGATGGCGGGCGCCGGCGAACGCGATGGCCGGTGGTAGCGCGGGATCGAGCTGGTCGGCACGCCAGCCGAGGATGTCCAGGACCTCGCTGACGTCGCCGACCTCCTCGACGTACGGCTCGACACTCGTCAGGGTCGCTCGCAACTGTTCGTCCACAATGACCGGCACCTCGCCGGCAGGTGTCGAGAAGACCCGTTCCCCTGGGCCGATCCGCTCGGCGAGCGCCACCGCGGTGGCTACCGTGGCGTGCCCGCAGAACGGGACCTCCGCCTTGGGGGAGAAGTACCGCACCTGGTACTCGCCGGTCACGAAGGCCGTCTCGGAATAGCCGACGTCAGTGGCGATCGCCTGCATCGCGGCGTCGTCGAGACCGCTCGCGTCGAGCACGACGCCGGCCGGGTTGCCGCCGGCGGGGTCGGTGGTGAAGGCGGTGTAGCGGAGTACTTCGGTCATCGGCGCCTCAGGGTGAGATGGGTGGCGGTCGGTGAGCTGATCATCTCAGTCACCTCGTAGTTCCGCAGAGCGTCGGCGACGTTGTCGAACAGCCGCTCACCGGCGCCGGCCAGCAGCGGGACCTGGACCAGGTAGAGCTCGTCGATCAGCCCGGCCCGCAGGTACTGCTGGACCGTCGCGGCGCCGCCCGCGATCACCACGTCCTGGCCGTTGGCGGCCGCGAACGCCCGCTCGAGCACGACCTCGACCGGCTCGTCGGTGAAGTGGAACGTCGTGCCGCCGTCCATCGGCAGCGACTCCCGTGGGTGGTGCGTGTGCACGAAGACGTCGTGGTGGTACGGCGGGTTGTCGCCCCACCAGCCCTGCCACGAGTCGTCCTGCCACGGACCGCGGATCGGGCCGAACATGTTCCGGCCCATGATCGTCGCGCCGACCTCCTGGTCCCACCGGGCGACCCGCTCGGCGTCGATGCCGGTCGCGCCGGGCTCCTGCGCCGCGAACATCCAGTCGTGCAGCCCGTCCACGCCATCCCCGAACGGCGCCTCCTCGCGCTGGTTCACCCCGGCGCTGAACCCGTCCGCCGTGATGGTGAAGTTGTGGACCCGAACCTTGGCCATGGCAGTCTCCTCAGGTTGTGCTTGCACCCGCTGGTCGGAGCCGGACCGGTCGCTTTGACATGCCTACTCGGTCCAGTCCAGCTGCGGCTCGGGAATCCCCAGCGCCCGCCCGAACGCCTGCGCCTCGGCCCGGGCCGCCAGGTCACCGCGGGGATAGCGGAACACCCGGTCCGGGAACACCACGAAGATCTCCTTGGCGTTGTGGAAGTCGGCGTACCAGCCGGGCGAGTCCAGGGTCGCCGCCAGCTCCCTGGCCAGCGTCTCGGTGTGCCAGTCCTCCACCTCGAACTCCAGCACCGACCACACCGGCGGCTGGGCGGTCGACGCGCTGCTCACGTCGTACCGGCTGATCTTGCGCACGGCCAGCGGGATCTGCGACAACTCCGTCCCCACCCGGAGGCTCTCCAGGATCAACACACCCTCGTACATGCCGATCTCCTCTCCTCGTCCCGACGCTAACCCGCGCCGCCGACATAGCGTGGGGTCGTGGAGCTTGGATACGTGATCCTGTACGTCGAGGACCTCGACGTCTCGGTGGCGTTCTACCGGGACGTGCTCGGCCTGCCGCACAAGTTCACCGACGCGGGGTACGCGGAGTTCGCGACCGGCGCGACGCGGTTCGCGCTGTACGAGCGACGGCGGGCCGAGTGGCTGACCGGTCGCGCAGTGTCACCCGGCCCGGCCGCGGAGATCGTGCTGATGGCCGGCGACGTGGACGCGTGCGCCGATCGCCTCGCCGGGTTGGGCGTGACTGTGCTCAGCGGGCCGGCCGACCGTCCGTGGGGACACCGGACGGTGCACGTGGCCGATCCCGACGGGTTCGTGGTCGAGCTGGCTCAGGAGATCCCGCGGCAGCGCGGGCGGAGGGTCAGCGGCGACGGTGGTGGTAGTGCTGCTGGTGCTGCCAGCGGTGGCGATGTGCCCCGCTGAACAAGGCGATCCAGAACAGGCCCCACAACAGCCACGGCGCGGTCAGCAGGACCGCTGTGACGACCAGGCCGATCATCAGGATCGGCGCGAGCATCACGAACGGCGGCGGCCCCTGCCGTTGCCGGCGCCGGACCGGCTTCCCGGCCGGCGACCAGGGGCCCTGGGCGAGTTGGAGCTCGGCCGGGTCCGGGAGGTCGTCGAACAGCGGCACGAGGTCGTCGGCGTACCGGGCCCGGGTCGCGTGCTCGCTGCGGTCCTCGAACTCCTCCTGCGTCAGCCGGCCGGCGACGAAGTGGTCGCTGAGCATCGCCACGGCCTGGTCGCGTTCGGCGTCGCCGATCCGGACCGGGCCGTGGCGCTCGGGGAGGTACGGGTTCATGACCGGTCCTGCGGCTCGTCGTCGGCCAGGATCCCGTACAGCTTGCGCCGCAGCTCGGCCAGCGCGTCCTTGGCCTGCGCCTGCTGCTCCGGCGTGCCGGTCGCGAGGATCTGCCACATCGCCGCGGCGGCCTGGCCGAGGATCGGCTTCAGTCCGTTCTCGTCGTCGTCGGTCCGCGGCGTGCCCATCGCCTCCCACGGCGACCGGACCTCGTCGGCGTGCTCGGCGACGTACGTCCGGCCCTCGTCGGTCAGGGTGAAGGTCCGGCGGCCGACCTCGGCGTCGGCGGTGACCAGGCCCTCGTCCTCGAGTTGCTGCAGGGTCGGGTAGATCGAACCCGGGCTCGGCTTCCACACCCCGCCGCTGCGCTCGGCGATCTCCTGGATCAGCTGGTAGCCGTTCATCGGCTGCTCGGCCAGTACGGCGAGGATCGCCGCGCGGACGTCACCGCGCCGGGCCTTGGGTCCGCGCCAGCGCGGCGGCGGCCCGCCCCACGGCGGCCCGAAGAACTGCCCGCCGAACATCCCCCACTGGCCGGCCCCGAACGGGTGCTGGTGTCCGTGGTGGGTTCTGCGGCCGCCGCTCATCGCGGCGCGCAACTCTTCCTTCAGGTCCTCGAAGGCTGAACAGTGCCGGGCGAGGTGCTGCCATGGCCACCCCGCCGCGTACGTCGATCCGGTCATCTCGACCACCCGTCCCTCGGCTGAGAATGCGATAGTTCGACGATATATCGCGAACGATCGCAACCCAAGGGGTTCAGCCGGCCGACTCCACGGTCGCCCGCCAGCTCGCGAGCAGCCGGAGCGCGTCGTACGTCGGAGAGCCCTGTTCGGCTGTGTAGACGGTCAGGGTGAGGCCGGGGTCGGCGGGCAGTGGCATCGCCTCGAACCGCAGCTCGAGCGGGCCGACCTCCGGGTGGTGGAAGTGCTTGACGCCGGTGTGGTGCAGGCGGACGTCGTGCGCGGCCCAGCGCTTGCTGAACTCCTCGCTGCGGGTGGTGAGCTCGCCGACCAGCTCGGTCAGCCTGCTGTTGTAGGGGTCGCGACCGGCTTCGGTGCGCAGCAGGGCGACGGTGGTGTTCGCCGTGCGGTTCCAGTCCGGGTAGAAGGACCGCGCGGCCGGGTCGAGGAAGGTGAAGCGCGCCAGGTTCGCCGGTCGAGCGGCTGCGGCGAAGACCGGCGCGAACATGGCCCGGCCGAGCTCGTTGGCGGCGAGCAGGTCGAGCCGGCCGTTGCGGACGAACGCCGGCGACTCGGTCAGCGACTCCAGGATCGCCAGGATGCCCGGGCGGACCTCCTCGGTGGTCCGGCGGCGTCGGGCCGTACGCGGGGATGCGCCGGCGGTGCGGGCCAGGTCGGACAGGTGCTGGCGCTCGGCCTCGTTGAGCCGGAGGGCATCGGCGATCGCGTTGAGCACGCTGTCGGAGACGCCGCCGAGGTGGCCGCGCTCGAGGCGGGCGTAGTACTCGACACTGACGCCCGCGAGCAGGGCGACCTCCTCGCGACGCAGGCCCGGCACCCGGCGGTGCCCCGAGTGCAGGCCGCCGATCCCGGCCTGCTCCGGCGTGACCTTCGCCCGCCGGCTGGCCAGGAACTCGCGGATCTCACTGCGGTTGTCCACGCTTTCGAGGCTAGCGCGGGCGTTCGAGGCCAGGGGTGCCCTGTGAGTACCACCCTCAGCTCACGCGCGTGGTCCGGGCGACGTACGGCGTACCGCCGACCGAGCTGCGGAACTCCTGACCGCGGGGGTCAGGCGGCGAACTCCAGGCCGGCGACAGTGGCGACGAGGACGACGGAGCTGCCTTCGACGGCGACCTGCTTGAGGGAGGCGCCGAACGGGAGCTCGGGGAGCGTGATGCCGCGGGCCAGCAACCGGCTCACGACGTTGCGGAGGGCCGACGGGACGGCGTCGGAGAGTTGGTCGACGGCGAGCACGATGCGGCCCTTCTCGACCTTCGGGACGAGCGTCGCGTCGACGTCGACACCGCGGACCGCCAGTTGCGCGTGCAGCTTCTCGTCCACGACGCGCAGGGTCAGGTCGTCGACTCCGGTCGCCCGCGCGGCGAGCTTGGTCAGCTCGGCGGGGGACAGCCGGAGCTTCATGTCCGTGGAGTCGATCGTGACCGCTGCTCCGGAACCGCCCGTCACCAAGGCGCGGGGGACGTGCACGCCGGTCATTGTCACCGTGAGGTCCTCGGCCGGGACGTTTGAGAATGTCGGCTGCTGCATCGTCAGCGTGACGGACTCGAACTCCTCGCGCGCGACCTGGGGCAGGAACCCGAAACCGCCGATCGAGACGTTGGTGTCCGCGGCCTGGACGTCGTACTTCGCGGCCTCGTCCTCCGCCATCGTCGCGAGCCGATCCTCGGCGACCCACGCGGCAGCCCGGTCGGCGCCCACCACAAGACACCCCAGAACCACAACGGTGACCACCAGCCGCCGCAACCACCGACGCGGTCTCCTCGAACCCATCCCAGCCCTTCCCGGCAATCACGGCCCAGAAGGGCCCTGGCGCCCCGTGACCCGCACAGCCTAGGCCAGCCCCCCAACTCCTCCGCTCTGGAGTCCTCTACGCGGGGGGTCGGAGCGTGGTGATGGTTTCCTGGAGGGCTTCGTCGGTGGGGGTGGGGTTGATGCCAAAGGCAACGGTTGCGGCGGTGGAGTCGATGACGAACGGGCGGTGCCACTGGTACTGCGTCTCGACCATGGCCCGGGCGGTCGGATTGAACAGCCCGGCGAGGCGCAACGCGAACCCGGGCATCGTGGCAACGCGGGCGGTCGGTGCTCCGGCGAGCTCGGCAGCGCGGGTGGCGAGCTCGCGGACCGACTGCGGCGGGGGAGTGGGTACATGCCACGGCCGGCCCCACGCCTTCTCGTCCGCCGCGACCGCGACCAACGTGCGCGCGACGTCACCGACGTACGTCCAGCTGTGCGGTGCGTCCAAGTCAGCAGGCGCCGTGCCGCGACGCCCGTCGATGACCTTCGGCAGCACCATCACGCTGAACGGCGACACCGTGTGCGCGCCCAGGTAGTCCGACCCCCGCACCTCAGCTGTCCGAATCCGCCCGGCCTCGTGCGCGGCCAGCGCGTCGGTCCACAGCTTGGCGCGCACCTCACCCTTCACCGAGTTCGGCCGCACCGGCGTCGCTTCGGTCATCGGCCCGTCCACCTCGCCGTACCCGTACAAGTTCCCCGTCGTCACCAGTACGGCGCCCGTCTCCTCGGCCGCCCGGATCAACGCCGCCCCGATCGGCGGCCAGTCCGTAGCCCACCGGTGATACGCCGGCCCCGCACAGCAGTACAACCCCACCGCCCCCTTGGCCACTTCCGCCAGCTTGTCCCCATCCGAAGCATCAGCCGCCACACACTCGATCCCATCCGCTTCAGGTGACTGCGGGAGTGGTTGAGGGCCGCGGCCGGTGCGAGTGACCAGGCGGACCTGTTCGCCTTGGCCGGCGAGGAGGCGGGCGGTGGCCGATCCGACCGGGCCGGCTCCGATAACGACGTGCAGGGACATGGTGGGCGACCCCTCCTGGAACTCGGTAGAGAACAGTGTTCTCGAATAGGTTCACTGTACGCAGATCGCGGAACCTTGGTCAAGAACACTGTTCTCGAAACGTTCCAGTGTTCTCAGCTCTGTGTCAGACTGATGCCATGTCCGCACCATCGGTCCGCGCCCGAGTCCGCTCGGAGATGAGCCAGGAGATCAAGGCCGTCGCCCGCCGGCACCTGGCGACCGACGGCGCGAACCTCTCCCTGCGCGCGGTCGCCCGCGACCTGGACATCGTCGCCTCTGCCCTCTACCGCTACTTCCCGAGCCGTGACGCCCTGCTCACCGCCTTGATCATCGACGCCTACGAGGACCTCGCCGCAGCCGCGACCGAGGCGGAGGCCGCCGTACCCCGCGACGATCTCCGCGGCCGCTGGCTGGCCGTCGGCCGCGCCGTACGCAGCTGGGCCCTCGCCCACCCCGCCGAGTACGGCCTGATCTACGGCGCCCCGGTCCCGGACTACGCGGCCCCGCAGGACACCGTCGAGCCGGCCTCGAAGGTCATCCTGCTGCTGGTCGGCATCGTCACCGACGGCCTCGGCCGGCTCGAGTCGATCCAGGCAGCACCGCTGACCATGCCGCTCCGCGCCGACCTCCGCCGCCTCATCGACGAGCGCCAGGGCGACCTGCTCGAGGAGCGGCTCGACCGCGTGCTGGTCGCCTGGACGCACGTGTTCGGCGTGCTCAACTTCGAGGTCTTCGGCCGCCTCGACGACATGATCGAGGCTCGCGCCGAGTACTTCGACCACCACATGAGCCTGATGGCCGACCTCGCCGGACTGCCCGAGTGATCAGCGACGGCGCGCCCTCATCACCAACCTCACGTGCCGCTAGCCCGTTGCGAGAGTGGGGTGCCGGTGGAGCGTCACCCACGCGGCTCGGGCGATGGCTGCCGGCGCCAGCAGTTGACGGAGACCGATGGTTCGGTTGACGAAGGCAAGCATGTGTGCCGCGGTTCGTTCGTCGCGTACGGCGGCGCCGAGCAGCAGACGGTCGACGGGCGTCGGCGGCCCGGCCTTCGCCTGGTCCTCGATGGTCGACTGGTGTCCACTCAGCACCTTGCGACGACGTGCGTACCGGCGCAGCGCGGGCTCGAGCCGGTCGCCTGCGAGCAGCGCCGGCGCAACCGCATCGGCAAGCCACTCGGCGGTCTGGAACGCCCACCCGCACCCGACGCCTTGGGACGGGTCCGAGGTCATCGCCGCGTCACCGATGAGTGCGACATCGGGACGCGGCACCGCGGATCGGGTGACGAGTGGGCAGTCGGTGGCGCCGACGATCGGGGAGATGCGATCGGCGGCGTCGAAGGCCGGACCGTCCGGCAGCCGTCGCAGGGCCTCCAGGAGCGCGGACTCCCGATCGGATCGGTACGCCGGCAGTGCGGCCTTGACCGGCATGGACGCCAGCACGGTGATGCCGTCCTCGTTGGGCATGGCGTACGCGATCCCGGGCTCGTGCAGCCAGATCTGGGTCTTCGAGCCCGACGTCAACCGGACGTCGGTGAACTCGGCGAAGTAGATGAACCGCTCGTTCGGCGCCACCCGCTGCTCGGCGCCGGCGAACTGCGCGACGACAGAGTTCACGCCGTCCGCGCCGACCACGAGCCGCCCGCGCACCGACCGCTCGCTCCCGTCGTCGCCCCGAAGCCGGACGCCGCCGTCGTCGAGCAGTCCGACCGCCCGCCGCCCCAGCATCAGGTCGACGCCGCTCGTCCCGGCGGCCAGCTCCCGGACCATCGGGTCGAGCTTCGCGCGGCGAATGCTGTACCCGTGCGGGCTGCCGGGTGGAGTCGCCATCCATCCCCACGGTGTGTAGCAGTCGAGCCCGTTCCGGATCCCGCCGGCCGCCTCGATCCTCCGGTCGAGGCCGAGCCGCCGGATCGTCGGCGTCGCGCAGGCCATCACGTGATGAGTGCACAGCACCTTGAAGGTGTCGATGCGGTGGTGCTTCTCGACGAGTGCGACCCGCAGGCCCGCCCGTCCGAGCAGGGTCGCCGCCGTCGATCCCGCGAGACTCGCCCCGACCACGATCACGTCGTACATCCGAATCCCTCCCCATAGATAGCACGACCGTGCTGTCTGTCTCCATAGATGGCACGGTCGTGCTATCTTGTCAAGGGTGAACCGCCTCCGGCGCTCCGACGGCGAGCAGACGTACGCCGCCATCCTCGAGACCGCTGTCCGCCTCGCCTCGGTCGAAGGCCTGAGCGCGATCACCATCGGCCGGCTCGCCGAGGAGGCCGGGGTCAGCAAGAGCGGCGTGTACGCGCACTTCGGGTCGAGGCAGCAGCTCGAGCTGGACATCATCCAGGCGGCCCGGGACATCTTCGAGCGCGAGGTGATCCAGCCGGCGCTGGCCGCCGACGAGGGCCTGCCGCAGCTGGAGCGGATCTGCGCGTCCTACCTGTCCTACATCGAGCGGCGCGTCTTCCCCGGCGGCTGCTTCTTCGCCGGAATGCTCGCGGAGTTCGACGCCCGCTCCGGTACGGCGGCCCACGACGCAGTCGCCTCGGACCAGCAGGGCTGGACGGAGCTGCTCGAGTCCTTCGCCGCCGTGGCCCGGGATCGCGGTCAGCTCAAGCGCACCACCGACGTACCCCAACTCGTCTTCGACCTGACCGCCGCCGTCGAGCTGGCGAACTACTACCACGTCCTCTTCGGCGATCCCAAGGTCCTCGATCGCGCCCGCACCTCGATCGACTCCGCCATCGCGGCGAACCGCTCCTAAGCGGACAGCTCGGCGAGCACCGCCTGGATCGCGGGGCTGGTGTTGGCGCTGCGGCGCCAGGCGGCGTGGACTTCGCGCTTCGGCGGGCGGCGGAGAGGGGTGGCCACGAGGTCCGAGCCGAGGGGTGGGCGGGCCAGGCGGGGGATCAGGGCGATGACGTTGCCGGAGGCAATGAGCGCCAGCTGGGTGGCGAAGTCGTCGACCAGGTGGCGTACGTCGGGATCCTCCGCGACGTCGGCGAACAGGCGCCGGAACCACTGGTGGCATACCGTCCCCGGTGGGCTGGTCACCCACGCCTGGCCGGCAAGGTCGGCACCGGTGAGAGGCGCGTCGAGACGCGCGAGCGGATGTGTCCGGTGCATGACCACGTCGCCGATGTCGGTGTGCAACTGGCGGTGGGTGAGCGCCGGTGGCACGACGGCCGGAATCCCGTCGGCGTCATGGATGAGCGCCAAGTCGGCTGTCCCCGCATCGACACTGCGCAGCGCTTCATCCGGGTCCTGCTCGGTGATGTGAACCAGCAGGTCGGGGCAGCGCTCGGACAGTCGCCGGAGCGTGGGCGCGAGCAGACCGCGGATGGCCGTCGAGAAGGCGACCACCCGGAGAACCCCGCGCGGCGAGCCCTCCGCGACCGACTGGGCCGCCTCGGCGCACCGCTCCAATGCCTGGAACACCTCCGGCGCGGAGTCGACGATCGCCTGCCCGGCGGGAGTCAGGACGACCCCGCGACCGGCCGGCGCGAGCACCGGCACGCCCACCTGACGCTCCAGGCGCTTGATCTGCTGCGACACCGCCGACGCCGTGAACCCGAGCTCATCGGCCGCACGCGCCAGCGTCCCGAGCGCTGCCACCGACCGCAGCGCCTGCAAGGCTCCGACATCAATCATGAAGACAGGCTAAGCAATATCGCCAAAAAAGCATCGCTGGACCGCATCAATCGCCGCCGCGAGGATCGAACCATGACGGACCAACTCTTCGGCGCGAACCTCGTCGCCCTGGCGACCCCGATGGACCCCGACGGCACGATCAGCGAACCCGGCCTGACCAGCCTGGTCGACCACCTCCTCGCCACCGGCTGCGACGGCCTCGTCGTCGGCGGCACCACCGGCGAAGCCCCGACCCTGACCGACTCCGAAGCAGCCGACCTCGTCCGCGCCGTAGCGACCCAGGCCGACCAGCGGGCGAAGGTGATCGCCGGCGTCGGCACCTACGACACCGCCGTCAGCATCGAGCGCGCCCGCGCAGCCGAAGCCGCCGGCGCGGACGCGCTCCTGCTCGTCTGCCCCTACTACTCCCGGCCCAGCCAGGCCGGTGTGGTCGCCCACTGCGTGGCCGTGGCCGACGCGACCGCGCTGCCCGTCATGCTGTACGACGTACCCGCGCGGGCAGGTATGGCGATGGAGGCCCCGACGCTGATCGAGCTCGCCGGCCACCCGCAGATCCGGGCGGTCAAGGACGCCAAGGGCGACCTGTTCGAAGCGATGAACGTGATGGCCCGTACGTCGCTGGCCTACTACTGCGGTATCGACGAGCTCAACCTGCCCTACCTGGCCTCCGGAGCGACCGGCGTGGTCAGTGTCGTCGGCAACATCGTTGCCAACCGCAACGCCGATCTCATCCGGGCGATCCGCGCCGGTCACCTCGACGAGGCGCAGGCGATCCAGCGTGACCTGCTGCCGTTGGCCGACGCCATCATGCGCACGTCCGGAGGCGCCGTCATGGCCAAGGCCGCACTCGCCGAATTGGGCATCATCCCTTCCGCGACAGTACGTCGTCCGCTCCTCGAGGCGCCCGAGTCCCACCTGCAACGACTGACAGCTGCGCTGGCGACCATCGCCGTACCTGCCTGACTCAGGGGCGGCGGACGTCGAAGTAGAGGCGGGTGAGCAGGTCGCCGATGAGGCCTCTGGACGTTGCCTTGTCTTCGTACTGCGCGACCACTGTCCGCACCGAGTTGTCTGCGCCGACTCCTGCCCAGCACCAGACGGCACGGTCGCCGTTCTGCTGCTTGTACTGGCGGAACACGCCGTTGACGCCACCGAGCGCGAAGGGTGCCTGGGCGGTCGGCTTGCCAACGCTCGTACACCGGGGCTCGGTGTCCAGTGCCGTGCTGATCACCTGTGGCACAGCTTGACCGATCAGCTCGGCCGGGAGCGGCGCCGCGCGGACGGTCAACCTCTCGAGGGCGGTGCCCGGGGCGGACAGCCGAATCCGTCCCGGCACGCTGTCGTCGAGATCCCAACCAGGTGGACGGCATGCCGAGATGCGGCCCGACGAGTCGTAGGACCCGACGAAAGACGTTGTTCCGTTGGGAGTGCTGGCGACGGTGGCAGATGCCAGCAACCGGTCGTCGAGCCAGGCATCGAGACGGTACTCACCACGCCCCGGGCAGCCGCTGTCCACGAAGTATCGCTGGGCCGGCTGCCCGGCAGCGATGCGATCGAACCCGGCCAGAGTGGACCGCTGCTGCCACGGTTCGCCGGGACTCGGGCGGAAGTAGCCGATCCAGGAGATCCGTGCCTTCTCCGGCAGCTTCGCGCGCTGGTACGTCGCTCCGACGTACCACCCGGTCGCGGTCAGCTTCAGCGCCGAGATCGTCGCGTCCGCTCCGGCCGGGTTCGGGCCGGGAGATGACAGCTCGGCCTGTGCGGCGACGAGCATCCCTTGCAGCTTCTGCACCAGGTCCTTCCGGTCCGGTTCCTTGACGGCCAGGATCTCCAGCGTGGTGCGCGAGCTGGCATACAGCTCGGCCTGCTCGAGCGGGTCCGGCCGCTCGGCGGTCCGGCGGACCATCTCGCCGTACGACGCTCGCGCTTCGGCCTCCTCGCCTTGCGCCGCTTGGACGAGCCCGAGATTGGCCCACGGCAGCGGCAGGCGATCGTTCGACTCCAGTGCTCGGCGCGTCAGCACCTCGGACGCGGCGTATCGCCGTACGTGGAAGAGATTCGCGCCCTGGTTGACGAGCGAGAGGTAGTCCGGGACCGGGCTGAGCTCCAGCGCGCGGTCCAGGTCGGCGATGGAGCGCAGCCGTGACTTCTCGTCGACCGTGGTGAAGACGTACGCGGCGTTCTCGGGGCTGCCGGCGAGCACGGTCGCGGTCGCACGGGCCCGGTAGGCCTGCGTGTAGTCGCTGCGCAGCCGGATGGCCTCCGTGTACGACTCGACGGCGCCGTCGTACTGACGCAACCACATCCGCTTGTCGCCTTCGGCCAGCGCGACCACCGCCGCGTCGGGCGTGACGAGCGGGCGCTGGCTCGCGGCGATGACACTGACCAGGACCGCGAAGCCTGCGATCACCAGCGCGGGGACGACCACCAGGTTCCGGGTTCCCGGGGCCAGCGTGAGCGAAAGGCCCAGCAGGGAAAGGGCAACCGCGAGCAAGGTGATGCCGAGGACATACCGGTCCGACTTGGTGCCCCAAGCCGTGGCGGTCTCCCGTTCGGCGTCGGCTCGGAGCGCGGTGACCCGCGGCTCCAGGAGCCGGTCGGAGGCCTGCCGGTTCACGTCCTCGAAGTGGGTCGAGCCCGTCTCCTGCACCGCGAGGTCGGCAAGCGCCAGCGAAGACTTGTCCCACAGCTGGGCCGCAGTCGTGTAGGTGTCCGTCCCGGTGAGCGAGGATGCGAACCGCGCCAGCTCGGCCCGCTGGCGCAGCGAGCGGACCTCGCCATCACCGGCCGCGAGCTTGGAGATCTCCACGTAGGCAGCGCCGTACTGGGCGAGTGAGGTGATCGAGGTCTCCTGCGCGTGCGCCGACAGGTTCCGCTCGTGCTCGCCGGCCCGGCTCGCGGCCAGGGCAAGCAGACTGCCGAGCAGCACCAGAAGCGCTGCAGAACAAGCGATCGCCTTCTTGAACGGAGTGTCGAGTACGTCGATGTCCGGGAGCTCGATCTGGGCTTCGGGAACTGGCATGGCAGTCTCCGTTCCGTTCAGCCGCCGACCACGGCGTTGAGGCCGGCGCCGGCAGTCGCGATCACGAAGACGATCGCGGTCGTTGCCAGCACCGCGGTCCGCCACCGGGGACGCAGTACTCGGCCGACGGTGAGCAGCAGAACGAGCAGGAGCAGCAGGACCACCGACAGCATCGTGCGGATGCTCTGCGCGTGCCGTGCATCAGCGACCTCGGCAGTGGCGGCCGGCTGGTCGGGCTGCAGCGCTTCGAAGGCCTCGTAGCCCTTGATCGTCTCGAGCCGGCGCTCGGTGTCGTAGCTTGCGGACGCCGTCGTACCGCTCAACCGCGTGACGTCGAACGTCGTCTCACGGTACGCGTCGGCCACACTCCGCAGTACCAGCGCCTCCGCCCGCAGTTGCGCGGCTCGCGCCTGTTGCCCCGCGGCCGCTGCTGCTGTTGCTTGCGCCTCCATTGCCTCGGCCTCGGCGAGCGACCGGCGGTAGCGGCTGGCCGCGCTGGCCTCGGCCTCCACCCGAATGCTGGCCACGGACCGTTGCCGCTGTACCTGCAGCGTTTCCAGCGTGGCTTGACCGCGCGCTTCCGCAGCCGCGTCGTCCTGACGGACAGCGACGTACGTCAGCAGCGCCGCGCTCAGCGTCACGATGCCGACGGCGATGGCGACGGTGCGCTCCCAGTCCTTCAGGAAACGCGCGATCGCCGGCTCTCGCCGTTGAGTTGCCGCCTGGTCGGGCGCTGCTGATCCCACCCCACGAAGATCAACCATGAAATTGTGCCTTCCCCCCACTCGCGCAGCGCGCGATGGCTCCACTGTCGGTGCTCAGGGCACCGAAGTCCATCCCCCGACTCCATCGGGATCACGGCCGTCGCCGCTATTGGGAGACGAGTAGCCAGGCGAGGTAGGCGACGTACGCCACGACGAACACACCACCTTCGGCACGGGTGATGCGGCGGCCTGACAGGAACACCGGCACACACGCGACCGCCGCGGCGACCATCAGCAGGAGGTCGCCGCCGAGGATCTCGTCGGGGACCGGTACGGCGCCCGGCGCGGCGAGGATCGTGACGCCGAGGATGATCGCGATGTTGTAAACGCTCGACCCCAGCAGGTTGCCCAGGGCGATGTCCCGGTTCCCGCGGATCGTCGACACGATCGTGGTGACCAGTTCGGGAGCCGACGTACCGATCGCGATGATCGTCAGGCCGATGACCGCATCGCTCACTCCCAGCGCCCTGGCGGCGTCGACCGCCCCGTCGACGAGCAGCGTCGCTCCGACCACGATGACGGCGATCCCCACCAAGAGGCTGACGACGTGCAGCCACACCCGCGTCCTCTTCGTTTCGTAGTCGGCCTCGTACTCCGCTTGCACGGCCGGCGACTCCTGCCGACTGGTGCGCAGTACCCCCAGTGTGTAACCCACTCCGAGAACCAGAAGCACGACACCGTCCACCGTGCCGAGCGTGCCGTCGAGCGCCACCACCAGCAGCACCACCGACGCCGCGGTCATACACGGCAAATCAAATCGCACTGTCCGGCTGTCCAGCACGATCGGCGCAATCAAGGCACTCAAACCGAGGATCAACAGCAGGTTGACCAGGTTCGTCCCCACGATGTTCCCGACCGCCAGCCCAGCACTGCCTTGCCGCGCAGCATCAACCCCGATCGCCAACTCCGGCATGCTGGTGCCCAGCGACACCACAGTCACCCCGACAACGATCGGCGCGATCCCCAACCGCACAGCCAGCCCGGTCCCACCTCGAACCAGCAACTCAGCCCCACCCAGCAACGCCACCAGACCGCCGACAATCAGCAGAGCGCTGCCCACCACCCCACGGTCTCATGCCGGAAATCCCGCGCCAACCGCTCGCCCTGTGGAGCCTTCGCCTAGAGGGTGCCCGGCTCGACGATGTGGTGGCTGATTCCGTACGCGACGGCGGCAGTGCGCGAGTCGACGTCGAGCTTGGTGAAGATGTTCGACACATGGCGATGGACCGTGCGTTCACTGAGGTGCAGTTCGCTGGCGATCCCACGGTTCGCCTTGCCTCGGGCGATGAGGCAGAGGACCTCGACCTCGCGGCGAGTGAGCCCGTGGACGTCGGAGCCGGCGGCCGCGACCATCCGGTCCAGCTGAGCCAGATCCGGACGCGCGCCGAGCCGTTCGAAGGTCTCCCGGGCCGCTGCGAATTCGAGTCGCGCACCATCGTGGTCAGCGAGCGCGCGGCAGGCCTGTCCGATCAGGACGTTCAGCTTGGCTCTCTCGTGTGGGGCATCCTGCTGCTCCCAGGTGCCGGCAGCCCGCCGGAGGAGTGGCAGCGCGCCCCCGGGATCACCTTCGGAGAGCGCCAGCGCGCCTCTGACGGCAGACGTCTCGGCCTCGATGACGGGCGTCGTCAGCCCCCGCGTGATCTCCTCGAACTCGGTCACGGCATCCCGGGCCGCCTCGATCTGGTCTTGCTCGAGGTGGATGGTGACCGCTGCCTTCAACAGGTCCAGGCGGTCGGGCGTCGCGGTCACCTCGGTCAGCGCTCGACGTACGCCGGCCGACGCGGCGTCGACGTCACCCTCGGCGAGTCTGAGGAGGGCGAGCCCCGGCTGCGTCGGGCAGCCGTGTTCCGCCGCGCGGCGGTAGGCGTCTTCGGCGGCATCCCAGTCGCCGCGTAGCCGCCGTACCTCACCGAGCTGGTAGAACGCGTGGCCGCACACCCAACCGGTGTAGCCGTCGAGGTCGTCACAGACCGCGGCGATCTCGTCGAGGGCCTCCGGCCAGGCGCCGTTGAGACACATCAACCGTGAGCGGTAGATGCGGCAGTTCCCGAGGTATGCGCCGCCCAGACTGCTCAGCGAATCGAGCCACCTGGCCATCGACCGGTTCCAGGCTCGGGCGCGAGCGAAGTCGCGTGCCAGGCAGCACCCGCGGACGGCGGCGCAGTAGACCCACGGGGTGACGCGTGGCGACAGGCCCTTGCCGAGGAGGATGGCCATCGCCTCCTCCAGGCGATCGAGCCCGTCCTGGAGCCGCCCCTCGTCGATCAACGTCTGACCCCACATGCTCAAGGCCCAGGGGACCACCTCGCCCTGACCTTCGTCGACGATCGCGCCCAGCAGCTCTTCGGCGCGAGCGCGTCGGCCCGTCGTCGCGTGGAACATCGCCTCGGGGATCCGGAGCCACAGGCTGGTGGCCATCTCGGGGCCGAGGGTGCGGCTCGTCTGCTTGAGCCAACCGTTGGCCTGGACCACCTCGCTGGTGTTCAGCAGCACCCACCACAACCAGAACGCGACCTGCGCTGCGGCAGCGAGTTCGCCGGCAGTGACGCGGAGATCGAAGACACGGCGCAGGAGGGCGACCGCCTCGTCACCCCGGGCAGAGACCTGGGCCGCCTCGGCGAACGCTTCCAGATCCTCGACCGGGAGCGGTTCTTCGGCGTCGGCCGCGGCGTACTCGACGCACGCCGCCTCCCACCGGGAGGCCCGGTGAAGCTCCCGTGCGCGGGCCAGGTGTGCCGTGGTGACGGCTTCCATGGCATCAGCATGACCCGGCGGACCGGAGTTGGGTAGTTGTACCCACGCCCTCCGACTCAGGGTGGCAGCCAATGCCGATTCCCCCGGCGGCACGGTCGGCCAGTCTCGAATCACCAGCCGTCCTACGAAACCAGGGGGTTCTGATGAAGACGACAACCGTGAACGGCATCGAGTTGGCCTACGAAGTCCAGGGTGAGGGGGAACCGGTGCTGTTCATCCACGGCGCCATCTGGGCCGACTTCCTTCGCCCGTTGGCCGAACAGCCGGCGTTCGGCGGTTTCCAGCGGATCCGCTACCACCGGCGCGGGTACGGCGAGAGCGGCGGACCGGCCGGTGGCTTCGACCTGCAGGCGGCCGACATCGTTGCCCTGCTGAACCACCTCGAGGTGGACCGGGCACACCTCGTCGGCCACTCCGAGGGCGCGATGATCGCCCTCGTACTCGCAGCAACCCACCCCGATCGCGTGCGATCCCTGGCCCTACTCGAGCCGCTACCGTCGAGCAGCTGGCTGGCCGCGAGCGACTTCGCGGACCTGTTGGGAGTCCTGGGACCGGCGTTCGAGGCAATGGCGGGGCACTACCAAGCGGGAGACGTCGCAGGCGCCTTCGACGCACTCTTCGAGCCAACCGGCCTGGACTGGCGCGCAGCATCCAAGGCCGCCGGCCCGGGCGTCCTCGACCAGGGCATCCGAGACGCGGCAACCTTCATCGAGTCCGAAGCCCCCGCACTGATCGACTGGACCTTCGGCCCCGACCAGGCGGCAACCATCAACACCCCAGTCCTCTCGTGGTCCACCGCCTCAGAAAACCCGATCAACCCCGCAACCCAAGCCTTCCTCCACGCCCTCTTCCCCCACCACGAGCAGACCACCCTCGCCAACGGAGACCACTTCTCAGTAACCACCCACCCAACAGCCGTGGCCACCCCCATCGCCACCTTCATCTCCCACCACCCCGCCCTCGCTTGAGAAAGCGGCCGAAGCCCCGGACCTGCGGGCTGGTAGGTGCCCCCGGCAGGATTCGAACCTGGGACGTGGAGATGGACGCGGTGGTGCAAGTCGTCGCCTCCGATGATGGGGTGCAGATCGTGGCTGGCCTGTTCGACTGCGACTTGGACCGCGCCCAGACCGGCAGTCGGTTCGATCGTGAGGTGCAGTTCGGCGACGAGTTGGCCCCGCTCGGAGACTACCCGTCGGGTGGAGATGCGCACGCCGGCGGTCTGAACGACTGTGTGTCCGGCCGCGGTGTCGGCTCTTCGACTTCGTGCTGGGCGGTCTCAACCACCAGATTGAGCACCACCCGTTCCCGACCACGCCGCGACCCAATCTCCGGCTGGCGCAACCCGTGTACGTAAACCGTCAATTGTGGCTGAGGCTGGTCGCGCTCGATCCGGGTCTGATCACCGTGTGGCGGCTCGAATGCCTGCGACGAGCGCGGCGACCAGTAGGCCGAGCACGAGCACAAGCAGCACAACAGGACCCAGCAATAGCGTCAGAATCAAGACCAACACCACAGCCAGTTTCAGCCCGGAGCTTGCCCCCGACCAAGCACCCTTGATCGCAGCCCAGACAGGATTCTTTCCCCCGAGCATGGCACCCAGCCCCCCGGCGACCGCCTGTGTGGTGGGCCCTCCGCCTGCCACAAAATCGCTCAGATCGTCGGCCCAGTCCTCCACCTTCCGCGACGC
>NZ_JBSFBL010000052.1:0-59116 GCF_053592935.1 Kribbella sp. NPDC002412 | reverse complement strand
CGACGATCCGCCCGGCCTCGATCACGAGGATCTGGTCCGCGGCCCGGATCGTCGATACGGAACGCGAAAAGGTGCCGAGTGCTTCTCAGCGGGGTGCTACGTCCCACATGCGCTCGCCGGGCAGGGGGTCGGGGAGCCGGTCGACCGCCGGCATCGGGTCGTTGGTGACCCGAAGACCGGCGAAGCGGCGGCTCATGGCGTGTGCGTACCGCTCGGCCAACGCCGGCTCGGCGTTGTAGTCGGCGATCACGTGCTCACCGAACCAGACTCGGACGCGTCGGCGCTCAGACGTCTGGGTGGCGGTGGCGGTTGTCACTGGTCCTCCTGGCTTGTAACTCGAGGGTGGCCGGCCTGGGAACGCGGAGCGAGCGCGATGGCGGTGCGCCGTGTGTTCACCGTCACGTCAGATCCAACGGAGGACGCGGACCCGAAGTCACGCCCCGATCGCGATTCGGCGAACTTTTCCGAGACCGTCCAGGACCGAATTCTTCGAGCCTTTGTTCGATTACCGCAGTCAGCCGAACGGACCGCGGGTGGAGACCCCGCCGTCGAGCACGAGTTGCTGGCCGGTGACGTAGGCCGACGCGTCCGAGGCGAGGTAGACGACGGCCTCGGCGATCTCCTCGGACCGGCCGAGCCGGCCGACCGGG
The DNA here is from genome assembly GCF_053592935.1 of Kribbella sp. NPDC002412. Lineage (NCBI taxonomy): Bacteria > Bacillati > Actinomycetota > Actinomycetes > Propionibacteriales > Kribbellaceae > Kribbella > Kribbella sp. NPDC002412. Next base: position 58,466 of record NZ_JBSFBL010000052.1, on the reverse strand, counting down.
ATCTCGTCGATCCAGTCGCCGCCCGCGTCGGGTGCGGTGTTCGCCACCGCTGTCGCGATCGCGCCGCCGGCCGCGACGTTCATCCGGATGCCGTCGCGGGCGTACTCGGCCGACACCGTGCGGGCGAGACTGAGCAGGCCCGCCTTCATCACGCCGTACGCCGCCTGTTCGGGAGCGGCCATGATGCCGGTCACCGATCCAACGCTGACGATCGAGCCGCCGCCGCCCTGGTCGAGGAAGACCCGCACGGCCGCGCGGACGGCGCGCATCACGTAGCGGAGATTGACCTCGTAGATGGTGTCCCAGTCGTCATCGGTCATCTCGTGCAGCTTGACCGCGGGGACGAAGGCCACCTGCCCGCCGACCACCGTGACCAGGACGTCCAGCCCGCCTAGTTGCTTTACCGCCGCGGCGACCATGGCCTCGATGTCAGGCAGGGAACGGACATCGCCGGCGAACGGGTACGCCGTCGCGCCACGCTGCCGGAGCTCGGCGGCCGCCTCCTCGGCGCGCGCGGGATCGATGTCCACCACAACGACCGCCGCGCCTTCGTCGGCGAAGGCGTTGCCCACGGCGCGGCCGATTCCCGCGCCACCGCCACCGATCACCAGCGCACGTTTCCCGGTCAGCCGCATGTCCCGGAGCGTAGACGATCCGGAGCGCAACCGGTCGAGGATCTGTTCGATTGAGAATTCATAGGGTTTCCTCAGGAACGACACGCCGGGCTGTCAGAAGGAGTCCGTACGCTGGATTTCGTGACCATCGAAGACGCTGGAACGAAGTCCCTGGCGGTCCCGCAACGACGGGCCGACGGGGTCGTGCAAGCACCCGATCGGGTCCAACCCACCGGCCTTGCGGCCGTGCAGACCGAGCAGCTGATCGGCGACGTCGGCGACGCGCTGCGGCTGCTCGACGCGGTCGAGCGCGTCCGCGGCCACGCGCATCCCCTCGTCCTCGGCCTGCAGGACGCGGTCGGCCTGAAGATGCCCGCGGCGCTGGTGCTGAGCGCGATCGCGAACGGCCGCCGCAACGCCGAGGAAGTCGCCGACCAGGTCGGTACGACGCCCGGCGAGGCGGAGCTCGCGATCGCCGAGCTGGAGGCGCTCGGCATGGTCCGGACGGACCCGCGGCTGACCGTCACCTCACTCGGCCAGGCCCGCCTCTCCCAGCTGGACGCTCTGACGGTGCGCGTGCTGGACGTCGTGACCGGCATCCTCGGCCCGACCGACGCCGGCCACCTGATCCGGCTGCTGCACACCGTGGCCGACGGCCTCGAGTCCGCCGCCGTCACCGCAGCCGTCCCACAGGTGGCCATCCACAACTGACCCATGTCGAGCCGGCGGTGTCCGCAACGACGTACCTGAGGTAAACCTGATCCCAGGGAGGTATGTCATGTTCAAGGACACGAAGGCGTTCAGCAGTTTCTCGGTGAACGACATCCCGGCCGCCAAGGAGTTCTACGGCGGCAAGCTCGGACTCGACGTGGCCGAGGAGAACGGGCTGCTCCGGCTGAACGTCGCCGGCGGCAACCCGGTCATGGTCTATCCGAAGGACAACCACGTGCCGGCCGAGCACACCGTGCTGAACTTCTCGGTCGACGACATCGAGAAGACCGTGCGGGAGCTGGCCGCCTCCGGAGTGACCTTCGAGCGGTACAGCGACGACCACGACGAGCTCGGCATCCTTCGCGACCCGCGGGGCCCGGCGATCGCCTGGTTCAAGGACCCCGCGGGCAACACCCTGGCAGTCCTTCAGGAATGAGGCACCGGGTCGTCGTACTGGCCCAAGCGGCCCTTGTAGCGGGCGCCGTGGAGGTAAGGCCAGGAGTACGGCGTGCAGCCGTGCAGGCCCAGCGTTTGTTGCTGCATGACCGGCGCCGGCCGGCCGGGTCCCGGGCACAGCTCGTGGCCGCGGCCGAGCCGGTGTCCGGTCTCGTGATTGATCATGTACTGCCGGTACGCCGCCAGCGATGCACCGTAGTTCGGCACTCCGTGCACCCAGCGCGCGATGTTGAGCACGACCCGGTCGCCGATCCGGCAACTGGTGTACCGGTCGTACCCGCCACCACAGATCGCGTCGCGCGTCGCGGGCGTCACCAGCATCAGCGTGAAGTCCGGGTTCTCGCCCGGACCCACCTGCCGGAAGCGCCAGAGCCGCTGAGACGCCCAGCCCTGCGGCGCGCCGTACGTCGCCCGGACGAACTGCGCCAGCGCGGTCCGGTCGACCCCCTCGATGCCGCCCTCGATCGCGATCTGGAAGGTGAGCACCCGGCCGCCGCGGCCGATGACCGCCGGGTTCCCGGGCAGGACGGCGTACGACGCGGACCCGCGGGCCGGGTAGGTGATCTGTGGTTGCGAACGCGCGGGGGCCGAGGTGGAGCGCTCGCCCGGGTCGACCGGCCTGACGGGCTGCTGCACGCTCTGCGCCTGCTCCGACGACTCCGCGACCGGGCGGGCCGGGTAGCCGTGCCGGGCGAACGGGCTGGCGGGTAGCTGGTACAACGCTCCGACCGCGACCACGGCCGCGATCGCCAACCCGGTCGTCCTGGCAACACTCCGACGGCGCATCTGGTGAGCTCCTCACAGCGCCCCTTTGGGCGCATTCTCACTCGTTCTTGCCCGGGTGCCCAGAAACCCTTCTCATCCCACGTTGGAGAAGCGCATCGTCGGGTAGTTCGCCTCGACGAACCCCAGTGCCCGGTAGAGGTCGATACCGTCGTCGGTCGCGTGCAGCTCGACCTGGCCGACGGCGGTCTCGTCGCGGAACCAGTCCATCAAGGCGACCACGCAGGCCCGCGCGAGTCCGCGGCGGCGGAAGTCCGGCTCGGTGCTCACGTTGTACAGGTGACCGCGGAGCGTGGTGAGGTCCTTCGGGCCCGGTGGGTGGACGTAGACGTTGCCCGCCGCGCCCGCGACCACGCCGACGCTCGGGTCGTCGACGACGTACGCGGCGAAGGTCTCCGGCGACGCTAGCTGCCCGGCGAACCACTCCCGCGCGATCCCCCGCCACGGGGCGTCCGGGCCGCCGGCGTCGTTGCCCATCGCCTCGAGCATGAGGCCACGCAGCCGGACCAGGGCGTCTGCGTCGTCCGGCTTGGCCCGCCGTACCTGAATGTCAGTCACCAAACCATCCTGCCAGTCCGAACTTTTTGTCCGGTCAGGGAATCGTAGGAAGTGGACGCGAACCGGGGACGTGTCCACTGTCTTGCCGCCGATCGAGCAGGAGCGTCGTGTCCCCGAGCACCAGAGCCCGCCGCGCCGCGCGTCCCGGTCGAGCCCGGCGCTCGACACCTCGGCAACGGTCGTCCCTCGCCGCACTGGCGCTCGCCGTCCTCGGCGTCCTTCTCCCCGGTACGGCGTACCTGGCGGCCCGCCGGTTCCGGCTCGGCGCCGTGGTGACGCTGATCAGCCTCACGGTGTACGGCGCCGCCGCGTACGTCGGCCTGCAGCGCCGGGACGACGTGATCGGGTGGGCCCTGGATCCGGAGTTGCTGCTCTGGATGGTCGGCGGGCTGGCCGCGGCCGCCGTGTGCTGGGTCGTCGTTCTCGTCACGTCGTACAAGATGCTGCGGCCTCTCACGGCGCCGCCGGTGTCGAGACTGTTCGGCGCGGTGGTGGTCGGGCTGGTCTGCTTCGGCATGGCGTCCAGTACGGCGCTCGGAGCGCAGACGCTGATGGCGCAACGCAGCCTGGTGCGCAAGGTGTTCGGGAACGAGAAGACGAAGAGTCAGACGCGGCCGACGATCACCAACCCCAAGGACGTGTGGGCGCAGCTCCCCCGGCTGAACATCCTGCTGCTCGGCGCGGACGACGGCGAAGGGCGGGACGGGACCCGGACCGACACCGTGATGGTCGCGAGTATCGACACCAAGACCGGGGACACCGCGCTGATCTCGCTGACCCGGAACTGGATGCGGATGCCGTTCCCGAAGGACTCGCCGCTGTCCAAGCTCTACCCGACCGGCTTCTGGGACCCGAACGGACCCAAGGAGCAGCCGAACTTCTACCTCGACGCGATGTACCGGATGGTGCCGGAGCTGCATCGCGGGATTCTCGGGCCCTCGGACAACGAGGGCGCCGACGTGCTGAAGCTGTCGGTCGGCGAGGCGCTCGGGCTGAAGCTGCACTACTACGTGCAGATCAACCTGGCCGGGTTCGAGCAGCTGGTCGAGGCGCTCGGCGGGATCACGGTGAACATCAACTACCCGGTGCCGGTCGGCGGGAACGACGACAAGAAGATCCCGCCGAGCCGCTACCTCGAGCCCGGTCCGAACCGGCACCTGAACGGCGAGGACGCGCTCTGGTTCGCCCGCGGCCGCTACCAGGTGCCGGGCGCGGACGTCGCGCGGCAGGCGCGTCAGCGCTGCACGATCAAGGCGATCGTCGAACGCGCCACCCCGCAGAACGTCCTCACGAACTACCAGTCGATCGCGAAGGCCGGCGAGGAACTGATCCGCACCGACGTCCCGCCGGACCTGATGGCGCACCTGATCGGCCTCGGCCAGAAGGTGAAGTCGGCCAAGATCAGCAACGTCGACCTCGACAAGCAGAAGAACTACCCGAACGGGCGCAACCCCAACTACGCCGGCATGCGGACCATCGTGCGCACCGCGCTCAACCCGCAGCCGAAGCCGCGCCCGACCGCACCGGCAACGACGACGACGCGCCGGCCGACCAGCAAGCCGACCAGCAAGCCGACCGCGACGCCGACCACCTCGGACAACCTCGCCGAGGCCTGCGCCTACAACCCCGGCTGAGCTCGCTGGGGTCAGGCGTAGCGGACGCCGAGACCGCCGTCGACCGCCCAGTTCGCGCCGGTGACGAAGGCGGCGGCCGGCGAGGCCAGGAAGCAGACCACCTCGGCGACGTTCTCCGGCGTCCCGATGCGGCCCAGCGGGTGCACGCTGAGCGCCTTCTCGCGTTCGCCGGGGATGGTGTCGAAGAACTCCTCGAGCAGGTCGGTGCCGATGTAGCCGGGGCTGACCGCGTTCACCCGGACCTGGTGCGGCGCGACGTCGAGGGCGAGGCTGCGGGTCATCCCGACCAGGCCGGACTTGGCCGCGGCGTACGGGAACATGCCGGCCGTGGTCAGGCTGGAGTGGATCGAGGCGATGTTGACGATCGAGCCGTGCCGGTTCTCGATCATCGAGGGCAGCACCTGCCGGGCCATCAGCCAGGCGCCCTTCAGGTCCACGTTGAAGACGCCGTCCCACTCCTCGACGGTCATCTTGGTGGCGTCGGCGTACGCGTTCTTGCCGGCGTTGTTGACCAGCACCGTGATCGGCGAGCCGAGGTCGTCGGTGAGCTTCTCGACGGCCTGCCGGACGGAGGTCTCGTCGGTGATGTCGCCGACCGCGGCGGCGACCTTCGCGCCGGTCTCCTGGAGCTCAGCGGTCGTCGCGGTGAGCTGGTCGGCCAGTACGTCGACCAGCGCGACGGCAGCGCCTTCCTCCGCGGCCTTCGCGGCCACCGCCCGCCCGATCCCGCGCGCGGCTCCGGTCACCAGCACGACCTCGTTCGTCAGACGTCCAGTCAACGCAGTCTCCTCAAACCTAGGCGTGAGTAGACCCTAATCCGGAGCGGGCGGATGCGGCGGCTGCTCTCGCGTAGCGGTCAGCCGCCGCCTGGGACAACGGCTGCCGGAGCAGCACGAGCTGGTGGTAGAGCGGGGCGGTCGCGGCCATCACGACCTCGTGCGGATCGGTCGCCTCATCCACCTCCCCGCGTACGACGGCTCGCCGTACGACGTCCGCGCTCCGGCGATACCGGTCCACCCAGAACGCGGTCAGGGCCTCGGCGGCTTCCGGCGTACGGAACGAGGCCGCGATCACCGCCTGGGTCACCGACGGCCGCGCGGTCAGCGCCTCGTGCACCTCGCGGTTGAGCTCGACCAGGTCCCCCTCGAGCGAACCGGTGTCGGCCGGCTCCCACGAGTCGTCGAGCCCTGCCTGCAGCAGGTCGACGAGCAGCCCGGCCACCGTCTTCCATCGCCGGTAAACCGTCGTCCGGTGGACGCCGGACCGCGCCGCGACCGCATCGATCGTCAACCCGTCGTACCCGTGCTCGGCCAGCTCTGCCTCGACCGCCGTCAGCACGTCGGTCCGCACCCGCGCCGTCCGCCCACCCGGCCTGCTTGCGCGCTCGCCTGTCGTCATGGCATCATCTTAATGCAACATTCGTCGCATTAGTGGAGGCAGCAGTGATCTTCTGACCCCGGCCGTTCCGACAACGAACCCGCGCGCGTCAGGAGGATCTCCATGTCTACGCAGCTGTCTCTGCACGACCTCACCAAGTCCTACGACCACCGTCTGGTGCTCGACCAGGTCACCTGCGCCTTCCCGCCCGGACAGGTCAGCGGCCTGATCGGCGAGAACGGCTCCGGCAAGTCGACCCTGCTGCGGATGGCGGCCGGCCTCGAACCACCCACCGACGGCACGGTCGTCGCGGCCGGAAGCCTCGGCTTCCTTGCCCAGGACAACCCGTTGCCACTCCACCTGGACGTCGCGGCCCTCGCCGACCACGCCTTGGCGGACCTTCGCCGGATCGAGGCCCGGCTCCGCGAGCTGGAGCACCTGCTCGCCGCCGGTCACGATGTGCTCGACGAGTACGGCGAGCTGCAGACCGCGTTCGAGGTCCGCGAGGGCTACGACGCGGACGCCCGCTTCGCCCGAGCGACTCACGGCCTCGGTCTCAGCGACCTCCCGGGCGACCGGGTCCTGGCCACACTGTCCGGCGGTGAGCTCGCTCGCTTGCACCTCGCCGCCGTGCTCGCGTCGTCGCCCGAGATCCTCTTGCTGGATGAGCCGACCAACCACCTCGACGTGACCGCCGCGACCTGGCTGGAGGACCATCTCCGATCCAGGCGCTGCACGACCGTCGTGGTGTCGCACGATCGCGCGTTCCTGGAGCGCGTGGCCTCGACACTGTTCGAGGTCGACGGCGAAACGCATCGGGTCACCCGCTACGGCAACGGATACCAGGGCTACCTGGCCGAGAAGGCCGCTGAGCGGGCGCGGGCCGAGCAGACCCGGCAGCAGTGGGAGGACGAGGTCGCCGCTATGCGCGTCACCGTCCGGACCACGGCCGACCGGGTCTCGCATCGCGGCTTGATGAAGGACAACAACAAGGTCGCGTACGACCGCGCGACCGGCCGCGTCAACCAGGCTGAGCGCAGCAAGATCCGCAACGCCAAGGAACGGCTGCGCCGGTTGGAGGACGACCCTCCGCCGATCCCGGCGAAGCCGATGCGGTTCAGAGCGTCCCCGCGGACGACGGGAGCGCCCGCCGGCCTGGAGGCGGTCGGAGTCTCGGTCACCGATCGGCTCCACCCGATCTCGGTCGAGGTGCAGGACCGGCTGTTGATCACCGGGCCGAACGGCGCCGGCAAGTCCACCCTGCTCGACGTACTTGCCGGTCGACTCCAGCCGGACTCCGGCTACGTTCAACGCCGCGGCCGGATCGGCTACCTCCCCCAGGAGACCACCGAGCACGAACCCGGTGCACTGTCCACCGGTCAACGCCGCAGGCTCGCCGTGGAGCGCTTGCTGAACACGCAGTACGACGTCCTGCTGCTCGACGAACCCACCAACCACCTGTCACCCGCGCTTGTGGAGGAACTGGAGAACGCGCTCGACGAGTACGCGGGCGTGCTCGTCGTGGTCAGCCACGACCGCCGGTTCCGCTCCCGCTGGCGTGGTGAGGTGCTCGACCTGAAGGAGGCCGATCTTGTTGGTCACCGAACATGAAATCGCCGGTCCGTACGGCGTTGCTGTCGTCAACGGCGAGGTGTGGACGACGCTGGTTCACGCGGGTGTGGTCGCGCGGCTCTCGGGCGAGCGGTACGACGCCGGCGAACGGCCGAGTGTGATCGTGCCGGGCCCGGATGGCGCGGTGTGGTTCACGCGGAGTGGGGACAACCGGATCGGGCGGATCGGGTCGTCGGCATCGGCCTTCGAGGTGCCGGGGTCGCCGTACGGGATCTGCTCGGGGCCGGACGGCGCGTTGTGGTTCACGGTGATGGACACGGATCAGGTCGGCCGGATCACGGTCGACGGCGCGGTGACGACGTACCCGATCGGAACGTCCGGGGCGTTCCCGGCGATGATCACCGCGGCTGCGGGCGACCTGTGGTTCACGCTCAACCAGGGCAACGCGGTCGGGCGGATGACCACGAGCGGCAACGTGACGACGTACCCGTTGCCGACCGACGCGGCGGGACCGGTCGGGATCAGCGCGGTTGCGGACGTGGTGTGGTTCGTGGAGATCCTCGCGGATCAGGCCGGCCGGATCACGCCGGACGGGAAGATCGAGGAGTTCGCGCTGCCGGCCGGGTCGAAGCCGCACGCGGTGACCGCGACCGACGACGGCGGCTGCTGGATCACCCTGTGGGGTGCGGGCGCGGTTGTTCGGTTGGATGCCGCGGGCAACCTGATCGAGGAGGTCGCGCTGGGCGAAGGGTCCGAGCCGCACGGGCTGGCCCTGGACGCGGACGGATCGGTCTGGGTGGCGCTCGAGAAGGGTTCCGTTGCTCACATTCAACCGGGAGAGTGAGGGGGTTCACTCTCCGGAAGGAGGACCGGTCCGGGCCGGCGGGAGCAGAGTGGTGGTGTGACCACGACGCTGGGGATTCGGACCGCGGCACCACGGGTCCGGGACGTGCTCGCGGTCGGCCGGCCGGCGTTCTGGGTCGTGTCGATCGTGCCGTACTACGTCGGCATCCTGCTCGCGACCCGGCGGCTCGTCCCGCCGCTCGAGGACTGGCCGCGGCTGATCGTCGGCGCCGTCGTGATGGGCCCGCTGGTGTGGCTCGCGGTGCTCGCGATCAACGACGCGCACGACCTCCCGAGCGACCGGCTGAACCCGCGCAAGTCCAAGTCCCCGCTGCTCGACGGCCGGATCACGCTGCGGGCCGTGAAGCGGCTGGCGTTCGCCGCCGCGGTCGCCGCGGTCGGGATCAGCCTGCACGTCGGGATCGTGTTCGCGCTCGGTGTCCTGCTCGCCGTCCTGCTCGGCTACGCGTACAGCGTGCCCCCGGTGCGGTTGAAGACCCGGGCGGGTTTCGACGTCGCGGTCAACGCGCTGGCGCTCGGCGCGTTCGGGCCGCTCGCGGGTTGGGCGGCCGTCAATCCCGACCTCAGCGGCTTCCCGTGGCTGATGGGACTCCAGGGGACGTTGGCGGCGGTCGGTCTGTACCTGCCGACGACGCTGGCCGATCTCGAAGCCGACCGGGCCGCCGGGTACCAGACGATCGCGGTCCGCTTCGGCGCGCGGACGACGTACCTGATCGGGTACGGCGCCTGGATCGCGGCGGCGGGACTGTCGGTCGTGCTGGCCGCGACGGACACGATCATCCCGCGCAGCATGCTCGTGCTGGAGGTGGTGATGGTGCCGGTGCTGATCGCGGCGTACCGGCGGCTGATCGGGCCGGGGCAGTCGTTCAAGGGGATCATCGTGCTCGCCTCCCTGTTCCTCTTTCCCTGCGGCACATTCGCGCTGACCTACACCGGCGTGCTGTGATCGGAGCATGTATCCCGAGACCGAGCCGTACGACCACGGCCTGCTCGACGTCGGCGACGGCCACCGCGTCTACTGGGAAGTCTGCGGCAACCCGAACGGCAAGCCGGCCCTGGTGATCCATGGCGGGCCAGGCTCCGGTGCCGACGCGGGATGGCGCCGGTACTTCGACCCCTCGGCGTACAAGGCCGTCCTGGTGGACCAGCGGAACTGCGGGCGCAGTACGCCGGACGCGGCCGAGCCGGACGTGGACCTGAGCACCAACACGACCGCTCATCTGATCGCGGACTTCGAGCAACTCCGGGTCCACCTCGGAATCGAGAAATGGCTGCTGCTGGGCGCGTCCCATGGCGCGACCCTCGGCCTCGCGTACGCCGAGCAGCACCCGGAAGCGGTCTCCGAAATCGTCCTGTTCAGCGTGACCAACACGAGCCGGCGGGAGGTCGAGTGGATCACCCGGGACATGGGCCGCATCTTCCCCGAGGAGTGGGCCCGGTTCCGGGACGGCGTACCGGAGGAGCAGCGGGACGGGAACCTGGCGCTGGCGTACAGCCGCCTGCTGCACGACCCCGATCCCGCCGTCCGGGCGAAGGCGGCACGGGACTGGTGTGACTGGGAGGACACGCACGTCCGGACCCACCCGGACTGGAAGCCGGACGCCGCGTTCGAGGATCCGGTTTTCCGGATGCGGTTCGCCCGGCTCGTCACGCACTACTGGAGCAACGCCGCGTGGCTGGACGAAGGGGTGCTGGTGCGCGAGGCGGGCAAGCTGGCCGGCATCCCGGGCGTGCTGATCCACGGGAAGCTCGACATCAGCGGTCCGCCGGACATCGCCTGGATGATGGCCCAAGCCTGGCCGGACGCCGAGTTGCACCTGGTCGACCAGGAAGGGCACGGGGCCGGTGGACGCCGGACGAACGAGCTGATCCTGGCGGCGCTGGACCGGTTCGCGCGCTGAGCTGGGTCAGTCTCCGATTCGGGCAAAGATTTGATCACTGATCTTTACATCGATAAAGCGCACCGCAACCCTTGTGTCCCATGACTCTGACCCGCCCAGAGCTGGTGACCGACTACACCCTCAGCCGGTCCGCCATCGCGCACTTCGCCGAGCACGGATTCGTGAAGCTGAAGAACGTGCTCAGCGCCGAGACCATCGCGGCCTACGAGCCGGAGATCACCGGCAAGGTGATCGAGCTGAACACCCAGGACCTGCCGCTGGACGAGCGTGACACCTACGGGAGGGCGTTCCTGCAGGTGATGAACCTGTGGCAGGACAGCGAGCAGGTGCTGGAGTTCGTCTCCTCACCGCGGCTGGCGCGGATCGCGGCGCAGCTGCTCGGTGTGCAGTCGGTCCGGCTCTACCACGACCAGGCGCTGTACAAGGAGTCCGGCGGCGGGGTCACCCCGTGGCACGCGGACCAGTACTACTGGCCGTTCACCACCGACCGGTGCGTGACGGTGTGGGTGCCGCTGCAGGAGACGCCGATGGAGATGGGCCCGCTGTCGTTCGCCGCCGGCAGTCACGTCTTCGAGCACGGCCGGGACCTGCCGATCAGCGACGAGTCGGAGCGCGTCCTGCAAGAGGCGCTGGCCGAGCAGAACTTCACCGAGGTCTCCGAGCCGTACGAGCTCGGCGAGGTCAGCTACCACCTCGGCTGGACCTTCCACCACGCGCCGCCGAACACCACGGACATCCCCCGCCGCGTGATGACGATCATCTACGTCGACGCCGCGATGGAGATCGCGCCACCCGCCAACAAGTACCAGGAGGCCGACCTGGCCACCTGGATGCCCGGCAACCAGCCCGGCGACCAGGTCTCGTCTCCCCTCAACCCGTTGCTGTACTGATTCAGTACGCCCGGTCCCACCGTCCGTCGGCCTTGGCCCGTTCCACCTGCTCACGCCCGGCTGCAACCATCCGGCCCTCACTCTCCAGCCGCGCGACGATCCCCACGTTCCGTTTCGACCAGATGCTGCGACGGCGCCGGGGCGTGAACCGCTGCAGGAAGGTGCGTTCGTCGCGCGTCCGCCGCTGCCCGTCGATCCAGCCGTGACAGAGCGCTTCGTCGAGGGCCTGGTCGTAGCTGAGGCTCGTCGGCGTGGTCACGTTCTTCTTCGCGAGGACCAGCCAGATCCCGTCGTTGACCTGGTGGTTCTCGGTGAGCCAGTCGTGCCAGGCGTTCGCGTCGGCGAGCACGAGTTCGGTGCTCATGACGCGGCCGCGGTGTAGCGCTGGGCCAGGTGGGCGGCGGCGTCCTTGAGCTCCTGGGGGCCGATGAACTCCAGGTCGCACTCGAACATGCCGTAGTTGGCGGCGAGCCCGGTCCAGGACCAGCCGTTGAGGATGAGGCGGCAACTGGTCGGGGTGATCTCCTCGACCACCGCGTCGCGGCCGGCCCACTGGGCGATGTCGGACGCCTTCGCCTGCAGGATCGCCTCGCCGCGGCACGGCCACTGGTCCCGGGACTTGAACTGGTTCGAGATGTACGTCGCCACGTCGGGCGCCGGCAGCTCCCGCGGGGTGAACCGCGGACCGGTCGGCGTCTTCGGCGTCATCCGGTCCACCCGGAACGTCCGCCAGTCCTTCCGGTCCAGGTCCCAGCCGACCAGGTACCACTTCCAGCCCCAGGTCACCAGGTGGTGTGGCTCGACCTTCCGCGGCGGCACCCACTCGTCGTCGTTCGACGCCCGCGGTGACGCGTAGTCGAACCGCAGTACCTCCCGGGCCCGGAGCGCCATCCCGATCGCGATCAGGTGGTCCGAGTCCACCTTCGTCCGGCGTGAACCGGCGTACCGGTCGACCGTCGTGACCTGGAGCGCGTCGACCCGTTGCCGCAACCGTGCGGGCATCACCTGGCGGACCGTGGCGAGCGCGCGCAACGCGCCTTCCTCGATGCCGGTGACCGTGGTGGTCGCGGTCTGCAGGGCGACCGCGACCGCGATCGCCTGGTCGTCGTCGAACAGCAGCGGCGGCAGGTCCGCACCCGCGTCGAGGCGGTAGCCGCCGTCCGGTCCCTTGGTCGCGCGCACGGGGTAGCCAAGGTCGCGCAACCGGTCGACGTCGCGGCGGACGGTGCGCGGGCTGACCTCGAGTCGTTCGGCCAGCAGCGCGCCCGGCCAGTCGCGGCGGGCCTGCAGCAGGGACAGCAGCGAGAGAAGTCGGGCCGAGGTTTCGGACATGACTTCAGATTGCCACGAGTACAGGCCAGAACCTGTCCGCTACTGCTGGAAAAGTCGTGCTTACCAACCTCAGCAGAAGGAGACATCCGTGATCAGCACCCGAGAGCTCACCCGGGACTTCGCGGTGAGCCGCACCGAGACCGTGCACGCCGTCCGCGGGATCAGCCTGGACGTCGAACCCGGCGAGCTGGTCGCCGTCCTCGGCCCGAACGGCGCCGGCAAGACGACCACCCTGCGGATGCTCACCACCCTGATCGCGCCGACGTCGGGCACCGCGACAGTCGCCGGGTACGACGTGACCGCGCACCCCAGCCAGGTCCGCCGCCGGATCGGGTACGTCGGCCAGGGCAACGGCGCCGGCCACAACCAGCGGGCCGGTGACGAGCTGGTCGGCCAGGGCGTCATCTACGGACTCGACCGGCGGGCGGCAAAGCGCCGTACCGGCGAGCTGATGGAGGCGCTGGAGCTGACCGAGCTGGCCGGCCGCAAGGTGTCCGAGCTGTCCGGTGGTCAGCGGCGCCGGCTCGATGTCGCGATGGGTCTCGTGCACGCGCCGAAGCTGCTGTTCCTGGACGAGCCGTCGACCGGGCTGGACCCGCAGAACCGGGCGAACCTGTGGGACCACATCCTGCGGATGCGCGAGCAGTACGCGATGACGATCGTGCTCACCACGCACTACCTGGACGAGGCGGACTCGATGGCCGAGCGGGTCGTCGTGGTGGACCACGGCCAGGTGATCGCGGACGACACGGCCGAGGCGCTGAAGGCCAAGCTGGCCGGCGACCGGCTGGCTGTCACGGCCGCGCCGGGCCACCTCGCGAAGCTCGCCGAGCTGGCGAAGAAGTTGCCGGGAGCCACGGAAGTCGTTGCCGTCGGCGACGAGCTCAGCGTCCGGGTCGCGGACGGGCCGGCGGCGCTTCCGGAGCTGATCACAGCAGCCCAGCAGTACGGCGTACCGGTCGCGGCGGCGCAGGTGCATCGCCCGACCCTCGACGACGTGTTCCTCAACCTGACCGGCCGCAGCCTCCGCGAGGCTGCTGCTGCGACCAACGGAAAGGCAGCCTGACATGACCACCACCCTCGCGCTTTCGACCACCCCGGTCCAGGTTGCGGACGAGCCGCGGCGGAGCCTGGTCCGCGACATCCGGATCGTCATGGCCCGGGAGCTGAAGCCGGTGCTGCGGGATCCGTTCTCGCTGCTGTTCGGGATGATCCAGCCGCTGGTGTTCCTCGGGCTGTTCGGGCCGTTGCTGGCCGGCTCGATGGGCGCGACCTTCGGCGACGGCGTCTGGCAGTGGTTCGTCCCGTCGATCCTGGTGATGACCACGCTGTTCGGCACCTCGACGACCGGCGCGAACCTGCTGTTCGAGTTCCAGACCGGCGCCCACGAGCGCATGCTGGTCACGCCGCTGTCGCGGTCGTCGCTGCTGGTCGGCCGGGCGCTGAAGGAGATGGTGCCGCTGTTCGGGCAGGCGGTCGTGGTGATCGCGGTGATGACGCCGTTCGCGTTCGACCTGCACCTGGGCGGCGCGGTCGTCGGCCTGGCGCTGCTCGCGGTGTTCGGGGTCGGGCTCGGCGCGTTCAGCTACGCGCTGGCGATCGCGGTCCGCAAGCAGGACTGGATGTTCTGGGTGGTGCAGCAGACCTTCCTGTTCCCGCTGATGATCCTGTCCGGGATGCTGCTCCCGCTGGAGACCGGGCCGGGCTGGATGAAGGTCGCGGCGAAGTTCAACCCGCTGTCGTACGTCGTCGACGCCGAGCGGACGCTGTTCTCCGGTGACGTGCTCTCCAGCGCGGCCCTGTGGGGCTGGGTCGCCGCGATCGTGACCGCCGTACTCGGCCTGACCGTCGGCATCCGGGCGATGCTGCGCTCGGCCAACTGACCCCACATCAGCACAGCGTCCGAAGGACGTCGAGGAGGGTTGTGCTGGCCCAATTGGGCCACTGGCTCTGCTGAGCCGCGCAAAGTGAGGCGGATCACTTACGGTGGCGGACAGATCACCCACCGCCCACTAGGAGATCTGATGAGGCCCCGCCCCGCCCTGCTCAGCATGCTCGGATCCATGCTCGGATCCCTGGCCGTCGCCGCGCTCGCCACCTCGAGCGCGGTGGCGGCCGTTCCGTCTGCGCCCGACGAAGCCCCGGCCGCGGCCGCGGCCGTGCTGGCGACCGACACCGACGGCGACTCGCTCCCCGACACCTGGGAGACCAACGGGTACGACGCCAACGGTGACGGCACCATCGACGTGAACCTGCCCGCGATGGGCGCGTCGCCGACCAAGAAGGACCTGTTCGTCGAGATGGACTACATGGCCGGCCGGCTGACCAGCACCGCCGGCCTGGACCGGATCGTCCAGGTCTTCGCGTCCGCGCCGGTCAGCAACCCCGACGGCACCACCGGGATCAGGATCCACCTCGACGCGGGTGCCGCGGCCGGGGCGGCGTACAACCTCGGCGGCGGCAACCAGGTCCCGTACGACAACAACCTGCAGCCGTCCGGGTCGCAGACCAACGCGATCAAGAACGCGAACTTCGCCAGCGCCCGCCGTGCGGTCTTCCACTACATGTTGTGGGCCGACAGCTACGACAACGGCTGCAGCAGCGGCCAGGCGTTCGCGATCCCGAACGACACGTTCATCGTCACCGTCGGCCCGAAGTGCGGCTGGGCCGGCACCGACGACCAGGAGGTCGGCACCTTCATCCACGAGCTCGGGCACAACCTGGGCCTGCGGCACGGCGGCACCGACCACGGCAACTACAAGCCCAACTACCTGAGCGTGATGAACTACTTCTTCCAGCTCGGCGGGGTGCTGCGGTCCAACGGCACCCTGTACTGGGGCTACTCGAACGTCGCCCCGGCTGCGCTGAACGAGACCAGCCTGCGCGAGTCCGTCGGCCTCGGCAGCTCAGCCTCGGCGTGGAGGACCAAGTGGAAGTGCCCGAACGGCACCACCCGGACGACGTCCGGCGCGGCCAGCGGGCCGATCGACTGGAACTGCGACGGTGACGCCACCGACACCACCGCCGCGGACATCAACGACGACAACGCCAACACGACGCTGACCGCGCAGAACAACTGGGCGAACATCGTCTTCGGCGGCGGCGCCGTCGGTCAGGGCGCGAACCTCCAGGCCAAGACCGCGGCGTCCGAGCTCCAGGAGATGACGCACTCCGAGTACGTCGAGCTGCAGCACAGCCACCGCTGAGCGGCGCATCGCCCCCGCGCCTTTCAGGTGGGCGCGGGGGCGATGCGGACCGCCAGCACTCATCAATTGCCGCGGAGACGCGCGGCTGAGCGTGCGTCCGCCTGCTCGACACCGATTGTGGAGTGCTGGCGGTCCGTCAGCGGAGATGCGCTGCGGTGACCCGGTGGAGGTGGATCAGAACGTCGTACGTCTGGCCGAGCTTCACCGGGAGGTCGGGCCACGGGTAGGCGGTGCCGATGTCGCGGGTCGGGCGGGCGACGTTCAGCCAGTCCTTGGTCTGCTTCGGGAGGGTCCGCAGATCGACCAGGTAGTCGTCGTACGGGACCTTGTCGAGGGTGTGCTCGTTGTTGCCGGCCGGTGCGGACGGGATGGTGAAGGTACGTAGCTGGCCCTGTGGGTCCTCGGTGTCGTTGGCGTTGAACGAGCCGCTGTCGAAGCTCAGGCCGACGTTGACGTAGTCCTTGCCGAGCTGCTCACGCAGGAACGCGCCCTGGATCTTCGGGTACTGCGACGGCATCGACGAGTCGTAGCCGACGTGCCCGTTGTGTGCGGACAGGACCGCTTTGTCACCGGTCGTCCTGGTCCACCAGGCCGTGTTGTCGGCCATCGCCTGGTCGCGGAACAACATTGCCTTCGGCAACTCTGTCGGGCTCTCGACGTCGAAGGAGTACAGCTTGGTGGTCTGCCAGATCGCCCGCGCGTGCTGGATCGCCCAACGGTCCTTGGTCTGCTGGACGATGGTCAGGGCTTCGCGGGCGGATGCTTCGAGGGCCTGGCGCTCTTGCAGGGGCTTGGCGAAGTACGTCGTACTCCACTCGTTGTACTCCGCGGTCGAGCGGATGCCGGCGTACAGACGGGTGAGCCTGGGATCCTTCGCGGCGACGCGGTCGATCAGGGCCGGGCTCGCGTAGCCGACATCGTCGCCGACGAAGCGGAGCTTGCGGGTGTGGGTGCGGTTGTAGCCGCGCATCCACTCGATCAGGTCGAGGTACTCCTGGACGTTCCAGAATCCGTACGCGCCCTGGAACTCGCGGCGCATGATCGCGCGCGGGTCGCCGACACCGCTGACGACGTACCGGTCGAGCTCGAGACCGGTGCTCCAGCTCGCCTCCAGGACGAACGCGGTGAAGCCCTTCTGCTCGACCAGCGTCCGGAAGATGCGGTGCTTGAGCGTGAAGAACTCGTGCGAGTTGTGCGTGGCCTCGCCGACGCCGACGACCTTCGCCGTACCGACCATCCTGGTCAGTGGGCGAAGGTCCCAGGCGTTGCCCGACGGGTCGGTGCTGATCAATGGATGGGCTGCTCGGGTGAGCGCGGGAACCGGGTTGCGGATCGCTTGCGCGGGCGGCGCTGCGGTCGCTGTGGACGCGGGCAGCGCCACTGCGGCGAGCAGGGCGACAGCGGCCGGAACTCTCTTCATCGAAGCCTCCTTGGTGGGTGCTTCAACCCTGTCCCGGCCGCCCGCCGCTCCCCATCCTGCAGTCTCCCGACCTGGGGTGGTGCCTGCTCTACTACTGCTGCCAGATTCCGGTCTTCGCGGTCTCGCGGGCCCACTCGGTGAAGTCGCGCGGGGCGCGGCCGAGGACCTGCTGGACGCCGTCGGAGACGTACTCGGACCGGTGGTTGCGGATCACCGCGAACAGGTCGCGGACGGCCTCCGCGTCCTCCTGGACGAGGCCCTCCGCGACCAGTTCGGTGACGTGAGCCTGCGGCTCGAGGTCGACGTACTCGATCGGCCGGCCGGTCGCCGCGGTCAGCTCGGCGGCGATCTCGGTCATGTTCAGGTACCGGGGTCCGGAGATGGCGAGGGTGGCGCCGGTGTAGGCCTCGTCCAGCAGTACGGCGGTCATCACGTCGCCGACGTCGTTGGTGTCGATCCAGGCCTCCCCGCCGGTCCCGGCCGACACCCGGATCTCGCCGGCCAGCACGTGGTAGCGGAGGAAGTCCTCGCTGAAGCCCTGCGCGAACCAGGCCGGCTGGATGATCGTCCAGTCGGCGCCGGAGTCCTTGACCGCGTGCTCGAGCGCGAGCCCGCCGTCGTACACCGCGAAGTCGCGCCCCGGGCTGCCGACGCCGCGACCGGACAGCAGCACGACCCGGCGGAGGCCCTCGTTGGCGGCCTGCTTGATGAATCGGCCGGCCTGGGCGAGTCCGGTCGGCCCGACCGGCGGTGCCAGGTACGCCGTCTCGGCGCCGGCGATTGTCGCGGACCAGGTGCTGTCGTCGTACCAGTCGAAGCGCTGTGCGCTCGACCGCGAGGCCAGCCGGTAGGGGACGTTGCGCGCCTCGAGCTGCTCGGCGACGCGGCGGCCGGTCTTGCCTTTACCACTCAGGATGAGGATCGGTGTCGTTGTCATGGCTCAAGTTCATCGTGGTTCGTTGAGACAAACCATGGTTGTTCGGCGCAATTCGATGTCCGAGACGCTCAGTTGGCGTACTGTGGTCGACATGGACGTTCTCGACGACCTGCTGGCCGGGACCCGGGCGCGCGGTGGCGTGTTCAACCTGACGATCATGGATCCGCCCTGGGCGCTCGACATCCGCGAGGAGGCCACGCTGGCGCTGGCCACGCTGGTCCGCGGTTCGGCCTGGGTACAGCGGGACGGCATCGAGCCGGTGCGGATGGAGCAGGGCGACATGGCGGTGTTCACCGGGACGTCGCCGTACATCGTGGGTGATGCGCTGGGGACCGCGCCGCAACTGCGGATCCACCCGGGCGGACGGTGCGAACCGTTGCCTGGGGCACCTGTCGACTACAGCACGCGGCTCGGGGTGCGCACGTACGGCGGGCGGGCCGAAGGCGAGGCGATGGTTGTCAGCGGCTCCTACCAGATGGCCGGAGACGTGAGCCGGCGGCTGCTGGGGGCGCTTCCGTCGGTGCTCGTCGTACCGGCCGCTGAGGTGGCGGGGTCGGTGATGGACATCGCGCTGGCCGAGATCCAGCGCGACGAGCCCGGTCAGCAGAGCGTGCTGGATCGGTGGCTCGATCTGGCGTTGATCACCACGCTGCGGGCGTGGTTCGCGCGGCCGGAGTCGCACGCGCCGGGGTGGTACCACGCGCAGAGCGACCCGGTTGCCGGACTTGCCTTGCGGCTGATCCATGAGAATCCGGCGCATCCGTGGAGCGTGACCGAGCTCGCCGACCGCGTCGGTGTCTCCCGAGCCAGCCTGGCCCGCCGCTTCACCGCGCTCGTCGGCGAGGCCCCCATGACCTACCTCACCGGCTGGCGCATCACCCTCGCCGCCGACCTCCTCCGCGACACCCGGGACACCGTCGAATCCATCGCCCGCCAAGTCGGCTACGCCAACGCCTTCGCCCTCAGCGTCGCCTTCAAACGAGTCCGGGGCACCACCCCCACAGCCCACCGCCGCACCGCAACTGCCGCCTGAATTCTTCCCCCGCACCCGCGACGCGCGGCTAGCCCGGTTGGTCGGCGTTCTCGGTGGACGGCAGGCGTGGGGCATGGCGGACGGAGGGGCTGGCGGTCGCGGCCAGCGCGGTGGTCAGCATCAGGGCGGCGAGGATCAGGACGGAGCTGACGGGGCCGACGGCGGTGAGGAGAAAGCCGGCGCTGAGGGAGGCCAGCGGCATGACTCCCCAGGAGAGGGTCATGGCGGCGCTGGTGACGCGGCCCAGCAGTTCGTTGGGGACCAGGACGGTTGCGTAGGTGACGATCACGACGTTCCACAGCGGTCCGATGAACGCGCACGCAGCTCCGACGACACCGATCAGCACCGGGCTCGGCGCGATGGCGAACAACGGCAGCAGCGCGGCCCAGACCCAGTTGACCCCGATGATGACGGTCTTGGGCTGGAAGCGGCGGTGCAGCTTGGTCGCCGCGAGCGCTCCGACGAGGCCGCCTCCGCTGTAGATGCCGAGCATCACGCCGATCGCGGTGGAGGTGGCGCCCTGCCGCTGGGCCAGGACCACGATGACCAGCATCAGCGCCTGGAACACGAAGTTGCTGATAGCAATCAACAGGATCGCGGCGCGGATCAGCGGGTAGCGCCAGACCCAGCGCAGGCCGGTGACCGTCGCCTGCCACAGCGGTTCCGGCGGCGGCTTGTCGTCGTTCTGCAGGTTGCTTCTGATGAACAGCAGCCCGAAGGCGGCCACGACGTACGAGACCGCATCGGCCACGAACGGAACAGCGCGGTCGAGGCCGAACAGCACACCGCCCAGCGGCGGACCGGCCAGCGCCGCGCCCCGGCTCCGGGCTTCGTTGTGCGCCACCGCGGTGGACAGCAGCGCGACCGGAACGATCTTCGGCAGCGCCGCCCGCTCAGCCAGCCCGAAGAAGACGAAGCACAGCCCCTGCACGAACGCGACCACGGCCAGGTGCGCGATCGTCAGTGCGCCCAACCACAGGGCGATCGGGACAGTGGCGACTGCCACCCCCGCGACGAGCTCGCTGATGAGCAGGATCCTGCGCCGGTTCCACCGGTCCACGAGCGTTCCGGCCGGCAGGTTGGCGATCAGGAACGGAAGTGTCCCCGCGGCGCCGACGAGTCCGGCGTCGGCCGGCGAGCCAGTCGTCGCGAGCACCAGCAGCGGCATCGCCGTACCGCTGATCGAAGCGCCCAGTGTCGAGACGACCTGGCCGCTCCACAACGCCACGAACTCACGGTTGCGCCACAACGACGGCCGTACGGCGGTCTCCTGCGCGGGCGCGGCAGTCATTGCGCGTCCCCTGGGTCCGGGGTGGGGAACGCGTGGAACACCACCGAGATGTGCCGGCTCCCGGGCGCTGCCTGCCTGGGGTCGCGGTGCCACCGGTTCAGGAACGCGATGTACTCCTCGCCGAACTGGGTCAGCTCCTCGGGGGTGAGCGTGGTGGCTCCGAAGGAGTGCATGGCAGCCGCGGCAAAGTCGCCGTACGCCGGTCTGTCGGACAGGTACGCGGTCAGGTCGCGATCGGCCCGCTCCATCCACTGCCTGCCGATCTCGTCGGCGGCGAGGGCGATCTCGGGGTCCGCCGGACGGCGTGGCAGGCGGACATCCTGCGGGATGGCGCGCCAGTACCTCCGGCGTCCGGCGGAGCGCTCGGTGTCCTCCTCGATGAACCCGAACCGGGCCAGCTGCCGCAGGTGGTAGCTGGTCGCGCCGCGGTCTTCGTCGAACTCGGCGGCCAGGTCGGCGGACGTCGCCGATCCGTGCCGCTGAAGCCAGTTCAGCAGCTGCTGGCGGAGCGGATGCGCGAGCGCCTTGAGCGCGTCGATGTCGGACAGAACCCGCGGTCGGAAGTCGGCCATGATGAGAAGATACCTATGCAAAGATTTCTTCTCAATAGGTCGCGGCCGGAAACTCCGGCTGATCGGGGCCCTGTCTAGTGGGTGGTGGTCCTCATGAAGGCCAGGGCCTGGGGCCAGGCGAGGCGGAAGGCGTCCGCGTTGACCGGTTTGTCGTGGCGGGACTTGTCGGAGAAGCCGTGGTCGGCGGCCGGGAAGTACTGGGTGAACGTCGCGCCGGTCGGGCGGGCCTGGAGGACGGTCTGGAGGGCCTCGAAGTCGGCGTTGGGTACGGCGGTGTCCGCGCTCGGGTAGCTGACCAGCACCGGCGCGGTGATCGCGCCGGCCTCGGCGATGGCGTCGTACGTGTGGTGCGGCGGAAGCTTCGACGGGACGGTCGGGTGGAACGCGACCACGTTGGTCACCCGGTGGTCCCGCGCCGCGAGCAGGAACGCGAACCGCCCACCGAGGCACCAGCCGATCACCCCGACCTTGCTGCACCCGAGCTCACCGGTCAGGTAGTCCAGCAACTCGGTCTGCTCGGCCAGCGCCTTGTCGTCGTCCATCTCCCGCAGCAGCGCACCGAGCTCCTCGCGCGTCGAGTTGTCCGTACTCCGCCCCTTGAACGGATCCCACACGAGCGCCGTGATCCCCTCCCCGGCCAACTCGTCAGCCCACTCCCGAACCTGCTCCCCGATCCCCGTGATCATCGGCAACAACAACATCCCGGCCCGCCCCACCCGCGCCAGATACCCGTCCTGCTCCCCGACCCGCACCGTCACACCCATCCCCAAATCCTAGACAAGAGGCTTCACCGCGCGGACCCAAACCGCGCCTGCGTGAACCTCACCGGCACGGATTCCTGCAGCCGCACACATCTCTGGGGTGGGTCAGCTGTTGAGGGCGACGTACTTGGTTTCCAGGTACTCGTGGATTCCTTCGGGGCCGCCTTCGCGGCCTAGGCCGGAGTGTTTGGTGCCGCCGAAGGGGGCGGCGGGGTTGGAGATGATGCCTCGGTTGAGGGCGATCATGCCGGTGTCGACTTCTTCGGCGAGGCGGAGGGCGGTGGTGAGGTCGCGGGTGTAGGCGTAGGCGGCCAGGCCGTACTCCGTGTCGTTGGCCAGCTGGATCGCCTCGTCGACGGCGGCGAAGCGCGTGATGGGGGCGACCGGGCCGAAGATCTCCTCGTGGAGGCACGCCGCGTCGGGCGCGACGTCGGTCAGGACGGTCGGCTGGTAGAACCAGCCGGTGGCGGGGACCGGCCGGCCGCCGGTGCGGACCTTCGCGCCACCGTCGACGGCGTCCTGCACGAGCTGGTCGACCTTGTCGCGGGCAGGTTCGTCGATGAGCGGTCCCACCTGGACGCCCGGCTCGGTGCCGCGGCCGACGCGCAGCGACGCCATCCGGTTCGCGAGCCGGCCGGCGAACTCGTCGGCCACGGACTCGTGCACCAGGAACCGGTTGGCGGCCGTGCAGGCCTCCCCCATGTTCCGCATCTTCGCCACCATCGCCCCCTCGACCGCGGCGTCCAGGTCGGCGTCGGCGAGGACCAGGAACGGCGCATTGCCGCCGAGCTCCATCGAGACGCGCAGCAACTGGGTGGCCGACTGCTCGACGAGGCGACGGCCGACTCCGGTCGAGCCGGTGAAGGTGAGCTTGCGGAGCCGGGGGTCCCGGATGAGCGGCTCCATCACCTCACCGCTGCGGGACGCGGTGACGACGTTCAGTACGCCGTCCGGGAGCCCAGCCTCCTGCATCAGCGCGGCGAAGGCGTACATCGACAGCGGTGTCTGGGCGGCCGGCTTGATCACCATCGTGCAACCGGCCGCCACCGCCGGCCCGACCTTGCGGGTGCCCATCGCCAGCGGGAAGTTCCACGGCGTGATCATCAGGCAGGGCCCGACCGGCTGCTTCATCGTCATCAGCCGGCTGGTCCCGTCCGGCGCCACCGACCACCGGCCGGAGATCCGCACCGCCTCCTCGCCGAACCAGCGGAGAAACTCGGCCGCGTACGCGACCTCGGCCCGCGCATCCGCCAGCGGCTTGCCCATCTCCAGCGTCATCAGCAGAGCGAGCGAGTCGGCGCGTTCGATCATCAACTCGTACGCCCGCCGCAAGATCTCGCCGCGCGCACGCGGTGCGCTCCGAGCCCAATCGGTGCGCACGGCGGCGTCCAGCGCAGCCAGCGCATCGTCGGCAGTCGCATCGGCGACCTCCGTGAGTACGGCGCCGGTCGCCGGGTCGTGGACCTCGAAGGTCCCGCGCGATCCCGGGACGACGTCGCCGCCGATCCACAACCCCGTCGGTACGGCGGAGACGACGGCCTGCTCCTGCGTGCTCATCGGGCAATCCCCTTCTCGAGTCGTTCCCGAACCGACGTCAGGTAGCGCGCGGCATCCGCGCCGTCCACCAGCCGGTGGTCGTAGGTGAGAGACAGGTAGGCCATCGAACGGATCGCGATCAACTCATCTCCGTTGCCACCGGCAACTACGACCGGCCGCCGGACGACGGCGCCGAGGCCGAGGATCGCGGACTGGGGCGCGTTGAGGATCGGGGTGTCGAACAGCGCGCCGCGGCTGCCGGTGTTCGTGATCGTGAAGGTCCCGCGGGTGAAGTCGTCGGCCGTCGCCGCACCGTTCCGGGCCCGGTCCGCGAGCTCGGCGATCCGGCGGGCGAGCCCGCCGGCCGTCAGGTCGTCGGCGTTGCGGATGACCGGCACAACCAGTCCTTCCGCCGTGTCCACCGCGATGCCGAGACCGACGGACGACGGGTAGGTGATCGTTCCCGCCGCCAGGTCCAGCTGGGCGTTGATCACCGGATGCCCGGCGAGAGCCTGTACGGCGGCCTCCGCGACGAACGCGAGCACCGACGCCCGACCGCCAGTCCGGGTGCGGAGCTCGTCGCGTAGGCCGACCACGCGGGTGAGATCGACCTCCACGACCGTCGTGAGCTGCGCCGACTCCTGGAGCGACCGGTGCATCCGCTCGGCGATCACCTTCCGCCGCCGCGACAATCGCTCGACCCTGACCTCCGAAGACCCCGCGGACCCAGAGGGCGCTGTCGCAAACGCTCGTACGTCGGCAAGCGTCGCCCGCCCGTGCCGACCGGACGGGCGGACCGCGGCGAGATCGACCCCGTGCTCCCGGGCCAGCCGCCGTACCCGCGGACTGTCCCGGTGCCGGTGCACGCTCACGCCTGCATCGCCTTCTCGATGTCGGTGACGATCCGGTCGACCGACGGGATGACGAGGTCCTCCAACGAGTCCGCGGACGGCAACGGCACGTGCGGACTGGTGATCCGCACTACTGGCCCGTCCAGGTCCCAGAACGCCTCGTCGCTGACGATCGAGGCGATCTCGGCGCCCCAGCCGAGGGCGCGCGGATTCTCCTCGACGGTGAACAGCCGCCCGGTCCGGCCGACCGACTCCAGGATGGTGCGGGCGTCGAGCGGGATGAGCGACCGTACGTCGATCACCTCACAGCTGATCCCGCGCTCCGCGAGTTGCTCGGCGGCCGCGAGCGCCCGGGGCACCATCAGGCCGAGCGCCGCGATGGTCGCGTCGGCACCGGTACGGCGTACCTTGGCCTGGCCGAGGGTGTCCTCGACGATCCCGTCGGGGACTTCTCCCTTGCTGGCGTAGAGACCCTTGTGCTCGAAGAACAACACCGGGTCGTCGCTGCGCACCGCGGCCGCCATCAGCCCGACCACGTCCTCGGGGCACGACGGCGTGACCACCTTGATCCCCGGCACCGCCATCGCCCAGTTCTCGATCGACTGCGAGTGCTGAGCGCCGAACCGGAGCGATCCGCCGTTGCCGCTCTTCACCACGAGCGGGATCGTGACCTGGCCGGCGGTCATGTAGCGGGTCTTCGCCATCTGGTTCACCACCAGGTCCCAGCAGACCGCGAAGAAGTCGGAGAACATGATCTCCGCGATCGGCCGCAGCCCGGTCATCGCCGCGCCCATCGCGGCGCCGAGGATGGCCTGCTCGGAGATCGGGGTGTCGATCACCCGGCGCGGCCCGAACTGGTCGAGCAGCCCGGCGGTCGTCTTGAAGACGCCGCCGGAGCCGGCCACGTCCTCGCCGACCAGCACCACGCGCTCGTCGCGCCGCATCTCCTGGGCGATGCCGCGGGCCACCGCCTCCCGGTAGGTCAGTTGCGCCACGAGTGTCCTCCGTCCGCCCATACGTCGGTGTACGCCGATGCCGGGTCCGGCACCGATCCGTTCTTGGCCGCCTCGGTCGCCGCGTCCACGGCCTCGCCGACCCGGCGTTCGATCTCGTCCAGCTCCCCGGCGGCGAACCCGAGCCGGCTGAGCCGGCCGCGGTAGAGCTTCAGCGGATCGTGCTCCAGCCATGCCTCGAGCTCGCCGGACGGCTTGTACTTGCCGGGATCGGCCCGCGAGTGCCCGCCGTGCCGGTAGGTCAGGGCCTCGATCAGGACCGGTCCCTGACCGGAGCGGGCGTGCGCGAGCGCGTCCCGGGCGGCGAGGTGGCAGGCGTCCGCGTCGTTGCCGTCGACCACGATCGGCTCGAGGCCGTACGCCGCGGCCCGGTCCGCGGCCGGACGTCGTACGGCGGTGATGTCGGAGATCGCGGTGTACTCCATGTACTGGTTGTTCTCGCACACGAAGACGACCGGCAGGTGGAAGACGGCGGCGTAGTTCAGCGCCTCGTGGAAGGCGCCGATGTTGGTGGTGCCGTCGCCGAAGAAGCAGACCGCGACCTGGCCGCTGTCCCGGTACTGCGCGGACCAGGCGGCCCCGTTCGCGATGGTCAGGTGCGCCCCGATGATCGCGTACGAACCCATCACGCCGTGCTCGACGCTCGTCAGGTGCATGGATCCGCCCTTGCCGCCGAGCAGCCCGTTGGCGCGGCCCAGCAGTTCGGCGAGGACACCTTCCATCGGCACGCCGCGCGCCAGTGTGTGGGCGTGACCGCGGTACGTCGCGAAGGTGTAGTCGTCGGCGCGCATCGCCGTGCCGAACCCGGCGGCGACCGCCTCCATGCCGAGCGACAGGTGCGTGGTGCCCTTGACCAGGTTCTGCATGAACAGGTCGTACGCGCGCTTCTCGAACTGGCGCATCTCCTGCAGCCGGCGGTACATCAGCAGCCGGGTGTCCCGGTCGACGGCGGCGTCGTCGTACCTGGTCTGGCTCCCGACCGGCAGCACGATCTCGTGCTCGCCGTACGCGTGGCGCTCGAGCGGCAGCGTCATACCAGTTCTCCGTTGAACACGGCCGTGTTGAGGTGCGACTGCGACTCACGCCGGGTCGGGAGCATGCCGCCGGTCGTGTAGTACCGCTTGCCGGCGACGAGCAGGTCCTCGGCGGGGAACTTCGTGATCACCTCGCAGCCGTCGGCGGTGACGACGAGCTCCTCCTCGATCCGGGCCGCGGACCAGCCGTCCCGGGCCGGCCAGTAGGTCTCGAGGGCGAACACCATGCCCTCCTCGAGCACCTCGGGGTGGTCGAGGGACACCAGCCGGCTGAAGATCGGCTTCTCCCAGATCGACAGCCCGACACCGTGCCCGTACTGCAGGGCGAACGCGGCCTCCTCGTCGGGAAAGCCGAACTCCTGCGCGGTCGGCCAGACCGAGACGATGTCGGCAGTGGTCGAACCGGGCTTCACCAGGGCGATCGCCTGGTCCATGTACTCGCGGCAGATCTTGTAGGCGTCGTGCTGGGCCGGCGAGGCGCTGCCGACCGCGAAGGTCCGGTAGTAGCAGGTCCGGTAGCCCAGGTAGCTGTGCAGGATGTCGAAGAACGCCGGGTCGCCGGGGCGGATGATCCGGTCGGAGTACACGTGCGGGTGCGGCGCACACCGCTCCCCGCTGATCGCGTTGACGCCCTCGACGAACTCCGAGCCCATGTCGTACAGCGCCTTGCTGACCAGCCCGACCGTCTCGTTCTCGCGGACCCCGGGCCGCAGGAACTCGTAGAGCTGGTCGTACGCCGCGTCCACCATCGAGGCCGCCTGGGTGAGCAGGCCGATCTCGTCGCGGGTCTTGATCCGCCGGGCCTCGAGGAAGACCTGCTGGCCGTCGACGACCTGGATGCCCGCCTGCTGAAGGGCAGCCAGGATCGGCAGTTCGATGACGTCGACGCCGAGCGGTTCACCGAGCAGCCCGCGCTGCTCGAGCTCGGTCCTGATCTTGCGCGCCACCTCCTCGGCGATCCCCGCGTCGGGGTGGAAGGCACCGCGCAGGGTGGAGATGCCGGCTCGTGCGCCGCCTTCCGGCCGGGCGCCGTGGTGCGGACCGTGGACGGCGTCCGCGGACTCGGGACCGGCGTGGTCGAGCCAGGGGTTGTAGAGCTGGTGGTGCCGCGCCGCCGACCCGAAGTCCCAGATGATCGGCTCCGCGCCGCGGACCAGGAGCGCGAAGCGGATCAGCTTGTCGTTCGCCCAGGTGCCGATGTGCGTGGCGGTCATGTAGCGGATGTTCGGGAAGTCGAACGCCAGGATCGCGCCGAGGTCGGAGCGGTCCAGCTCGGCCCGGAGCCGGGCCAGCCGCTCGGTGCGCAGGCGGTCGAGGTCGTGCCGCTGCTCCCAGTCGACGGCGTTCGTTCCAAAGGTGTGGATACCCACGTCAGTTCCTTTCTGTTTCGCCGGCCGGCTCGGCGGTGGCCGCGAACCAGGCCGTCATCGCGGCCATGTCCCGGTCACCGAGCCCGTCGTCCAGCGCGAGGCGGTGCAGCTCGAGGACCCGCCGTACGACGGACTCCTGCAGGCCGGCGGCGTCAGCGGCGCCGGCTGCCAGTCCGAGGTCCTTGGTGGCGGTGCGGAGGTCGAAGGCGACGTCGGTGCCCTCGGGGTCGGTGAAGGCCGGTCGCTTGTAGTCGAGGAAGCGATTCCAGAGCACGCCGGCCGCGAGCACGTCGAACAGCGCGGCAGGCGGGACACCGGCGGCGCGAGCGGTGACCAGGCACTCTGCCAGCGCCGTACTGAACGTGTGCAGCAGAGCGTTGATCCCCACCTTGGCAGCCGCTCCGGCACCGGTCGGTCCGACGTGGACGACCGTGCCGAGGGCATCGAGCACCGGACGGACCTGGTTGATCACGGCCGCGTCGCCGCCGGCCATCAGGCCGAGCTTGCCCTCCCGCGCGACGACCGTGCTGCCGCTCACTGGGCAGTCGACGAAGTACGCACCGGCCGCGGCGCACAGCTCGGCCGCCTGCCGGGCCGCGTGCACCCCGGTCGTCGAGCAGTCCACAACGACGAGCCCCTCCCGGGCATCCGCGAGGACCTCGCCAAGAACCCGGAGTACGGCGTCGCCGTCGGTGAGCATCGTGATGACGACATCCGCGTCGACGGCCGTCTGCGCAGGCGTCTCGGCCACCGCGGCTCCGGTCCGCTCGGCGGCCGCCAGGGCACGCTCCGACGTCCGGTTCCAGACCGTCACCGCGAACCCCTGCCGGGTGAGGGCGGTGACCATCTCGGCACCCATCCGGCCGAGTCCGCAGAAGCCGACCCGCGCGGTCATGAGAACACCTGCGGATCGACGAGAAGCTTGCCGCGCGCGCTGCCGGTCGCCATGGGCGTGAGCGCATCCTCCACAACCCGGTCCAGCGGTACGACGCGTTCGACCAGCAGCGACGCGAGGTCACGCCGGGCCAGCAGGTCCAGGGCGGCCGGCAGGTTCCGGTCGCAGACGTGGGCCACGGTGGTCAGCACGTCGATCTCGCGCAGGATGAGGTCGGTGGCGACGAAGGACACCTGCCCATTGGGCAAGCCGACCAGGAGAACGGTCCCGCCGCGCCGGGTCAGCCGCTGCACCCGGCTCAAGCCGTCCGGCACCCCGCTGGCCTCCACCGTCACGTCGGCCAGCGCAGCGCCCGTCAGCTCCCGCACAACCTCCAGCGGGTCGGTCGAGGACGCGTCGACGGTGACGTCTGCGCCGAGCTTGGCGGCGGTGCCGAGCCTGCCCTCGTCGATGTCCACAGCAACGATCAGCCCGGCGCCGGCCGCTTTCAGCCCGGCGATGACGAACGATCCGATCGCGCCGGCGCCGTGCACGACCACGACGTCACCAGGGCGGACCCGGCTGCGATCGACCGCGTGCAGACCTACCGCGAGAGGCTGCGCGAGCGCGGCGTTGTCGTCGGCAACATGCGGCGCGATCGGGTGCAGCATCTTCTCCGGCACGGTGAGCTGCTGGGTGAGCCCGCCGTCGGCGGACAGCCCGTACGTCCAGTAGGACTGGCAAAGGTTGGTCTGGCCGCGTTCGCACCATGCACAAGTCCCGCACCAGACACCGGCTCCCGCGGCGACCCGGTCGCCCGCGGTGAAGCGTTCACCACTGCTCTCGACGATCCCGACGAACTCGTGCCCGAGCACGACCGGCCCGAGCACCCCGGAGTTCGGATGGCGGGCCTTCAGCGGCGTCATCATCGGCCCGGCCGTGTACTCGCTGAGATCCGTGCCGCACAGCCCGGCCCGAGTCACCCGCAGTCGCACCTCGCCCGGCCGGGGAGCCGGTGGTTCGGGACGCTCCTCGACGCGGACGTCGCCGGCAGCGTGCAGGACGACGGCCTTCACGCTGCACCGCCGTTCTCGATGTGCACCTTGACGTTCTCGTCCGTACGGCGGGCCGCGAGGTACGCCTCGGGAGCACGCTCCAGCGGATAGCGGCTGGTGATCATCGGCGTCAGGTCCAGCCCCGTCCGAGCCAGGAACCGCAGGGTCTCCGGCCAGACACCAGGCGACCCGATCGTGCCGCGGATCTGCAGCTGCTTGGACTGGATCAGCCCCAGCTTCGCCGTGGCACTTCGGCCGACGTCGATCCCGATGTTGACCAGCCGGCCGTTGAATCCGGCAACTTCCAGGGTTGCTGCCATCGCGGCCGGCTGACCGGAGGCCTCCATCACGACATCGGCGCCCCGTCCTGCCGTCAGCTCCAGCACCTGCTCGGCGAAGTCGTCCGCCGTCGGGTCGACAACCTCTTCGGCACCCAACTGCCGGGCGAGGTCAGCGCGGGTCTTGTCCGGTTCGGCCGCGAGGACCCGAGCACCCATCGTCGCGGCGACTGCCATGCAGCTCAGCCCGATCGGGCCGGCGCCGAAGACGACGACGGTGTCGCTCGCGTTCACGTTGCCTGCCCGCATCGCCGCGAAGTACGCGCAACTGAACGGCTCCACCAGCGCCGCCTGGCTGTCGGTCAGCTCGTCCGGGACCTTGTGCAGCCATTCCGGGCGTACGACGAAGTACTCCGCGGCGGCCCCGGAGATCGAGAAGCCGAAATGCTCCTGGCCGATCACGCACTCGCCCAGCACCCGGTCACCGGGCGCGAACCCGGTCACCTCCCGGCCGACCTCCGCGACCTGGCCGGACCACTCGTGACCGGGGACGATCGGGTACCCGAACGGGATGATGTAGCGCCCTTCCAGCAGCTCGAAGTCGGAGTGACAGATCCCCACCGACCGCAGCGCGACCAGGATCTCGCCGGCGCCGATCCGCGGTACGTCGACCTCGGCCAGCGTCAGCGTTCCGACGTCCTGGAACTGGACCGCCTTCATGCCTGCCCCACCCCCGCCGGGATGACGCGCTCGGCCCGCAGCCGGTCGAACAGCTCGAGGAAGGACCGGGCGCTGTCCTGGGTCCGGACGAATCCGGCCTCGCGGCTCTTGGCCATCGAGGCATGGGTCTCGACCGTCCGGCCGAGGTCGCTGTCGGTGTGCCACCAGGAGACCAGCCGGTCGACATCGGGCTCGGCGAGACCGTGCCGAGCGGCGAGCCGCTGCCAGGTCGCCGCGGCATCCCCCATCCGGCCCTCGAGCGGCGTCGGATGTCCGGGGTACGGCGCCGGCTCGACACCGAGACCGGTCGCCACCACCTCCCACATCTGCCGCCACCGAAAGGTGTCGCCGTTGGTGACGTTGAACGCCTCGTTCGCCGCCGCCGGCGTGGTCGCCGCCCAGACCAGGTGCTCGGCGAGCAGCCGCGCGTCGGTGATGTCGGTGGTGCCGTCGTACTGCTCGGGTGAACCGGGGAAGACGAACGGCATGCCGGTCTCGCGGGCGAGTGTGCCGTAGACGGCCAAGGTCACGCCCATGTTCATGGCGTTGCCCAGGGTGTAGCCGATCACGGTGTGCGGCCGGTGCACGGTCCAGCTGAAGCCGAACCGCTCGGCGGCCGCCCAGAGGATGTCTTCCTGCGTGTAGTAGAAGTTCTCGTGCGCCAGCCGCGGCTGGCGCTCGTGGAACGGCGGCTTGGCAGGGTTCTGCGCGTACGCCTCGAACGGGCCGAGGTAGTGCTTGAGCCCGGTCACCAGGCAGACGTGCTCCAGCGTGTCAGTGCGACCGGTGCTCTCCAGGACGTTGCGCAGCATCGATCCGTTGACCTCGATGTTGCGAGCCTCGGTCTCCTGTCGCGACCAGGTGCAGTAGAAGACGTGGGTGGCCCGGACCTCCTGGGCCGCCGCGGCGATCGACACCGGGTCGGAGATGTCCGCGCTGACGTTGCGCACCCCGTCGGTGTCCATTCCCTGCTTGCGGGACACACCGGTCACTTCCCAGCCGGACCGGGCCAGGTGCTCGGCGGTGTTGCGGCCGGTGAGCCCGGTTGCGCCGACCACCAACGCTCTGCGTTCAGCCATGGTGGTTGCTCTGGAAGAGTTCGAGCGTGACGCCGTTGGGGTCCTTGAAGTAGACGAACGCACAGCCCTCGAGCGGCCCGTCGTCGATGTGCAGTGGCGCCGCGAGGAACTCCACGCCCTTGCTGCGCAGGTCGTCGTACGCCGCCTGCAGGTCGGGCACGTCGATGCAGACGTGCGCGCTGCCGACGTCGGCGTTGGACCGGTCGTAGGTGTCCTCGCGGTCGTTGTCGTAGTGCAGCAACTCGACCACGCAGCTGCCGAAGCGCAGGAACGCGAACCGTAGCTTGGCCTCCGGCACGCCGACCGCCGTGGCCAGCTCCGGACCGGAGCCCTCGGCAATGAACTCGGGCGTCAGCCCGAACACCCGCTCGTACCAGGCCAGTGAGGCCTCGAGATCGCGCACGGTGATGCCGACATGGTGCATGTCGCCGAACGAACTCATCGCAGTCTCCTCGGAATCGTCAGAACGCGGAGCGGACCAGCACCTTGAGCTGGTCGCCCTGGGGATCGATCAACGGGTCGAAACCCTTGGTCACGACATCGGCCAGCCCGATCTCGGCGGTGACCACCCGACCGACCGGATAGGTGCCGGAAGCAACCATGCGGATGATCCGGGGCCAGTCGGTCATCCACCAGCACCAGCTGCCGTACAGGGTCAGGTCCTTCGCCGACAGCGCCATCGCGTCGAGCGTCGCCGGCTTGGTGTGCAGGCCGGTCTGGACGATGGCGGCCCGCTTGCGGGTCTGCTCCACGCACGAGGCCAGGCCCGGAGTGCTGCCGGAGCATTCGATCGCGAGGTCGACGCCGTCGCCATCGGTGAGCTGCCCGACCACCTCGTCGAGCTCCCCGGTGGTGGGATCCACGACCGGGCCGATGTCGAGTGCCGCGGCCAGCGCGGAGCGGTTCTTGTTCGGCTCGGAGATGACCACGGTCGAGGCTCCGACCGCGTTCGCGTACAGCGCGGACAGGATGCCGATCGGCCCCGCACCGGTGACCAGGACGACGTCGCCCCCGGTAACGCCGGCGCGTTCGACGCCGTACGCCGCGACCGCTGCGGGCTCGACGATCGCGCCCTCGAGATCGGAGACCTCGTCCGGGAGCTTGGCGACCTGGTACTCCTTCACCACGGCGTACTCGGCCAGGCCACCGGTCTCGGCGCTCAGACCGGTGCAGGCGAACTGCACGCACAGGTGGCCCTGACCGCGCCGGCAGTACCGGCAGCGGCCGCACACGATGGCCGGCATGATCGAGACGCGATCGCCGACGCGGACTCCGCGGACCGCCTGCCCGACCGCGGCCACCCGGGCGGAGAACTCGTGCCCGAGGGTCTGTGGCAACGTGACGCCGGTCAACGGGTGCGGAGTGACCGGAGTGACGATCGGGCCCACGGCGTACTCGTGCAGGTCCGTCCCGCAGATGCCGCAGTACAGGACCTCGACCAGGACGTCGTCAGGCTCCCGCACCTCCGGCGCGGCGACCTCCTCGACCCGGATGTCCTGCTTTCCGTAGTAACGCGCTGCTCGCACGGCAGTGTCCTTTCGTAGTCGGCGACGGGAACCCCCGTGCGGTCAGTGTGCGACGCCTTCGGCCTTGCGTCCGCTGCCTCGCACCTGGCTGTAGACCAGGGCGGCGACCACGATCAGGGCGCCCTGGAACAGGTACTGCCAGGTCTGGGTGAGGCCGAGGAACGTCGTCGCGTTCAGCAGCTGCACGATCAGGCCGGCGCCGAGCAGCGTGCCGACGAAGGTGCCGCGTCCGCCCAGCAGGCTGGTGCCGCCGAGCACCACCGCGGTGATGCTGGTGAGGGTGTAGCCGACGCCCTGGGCGGGGTCACCGATGCCGAGCTGGGCCAGCAGGATGAGCGCGCCCAGGAAGGTGAACAGGGAGACCACGACGTAGCCGGTGACGACCGTCCTGGTGGTCCGTACGCCGAGCCGCCGCGCGGACTCCTCGTCGGAGCCGACCGCGCGAATGTTCAGGCCCCATCGGCGGGTCCGGAGCAGGAACTCCATCGCGAACGTGATCAGGACCAGGACGACGAAGGCCAGCGGGACCGGTCCGACCGTGGTGGTGATGAGGTCCGTCGCCGTCCGGCTGATCAGGCCGCCGGGCTTGTCGCGCAGCAGGAAGCTGAAACCCTGCAGCGCGATGTACGTCGCCAGGGTGGCCGCGACGGGCGTGAACCTGCCGAACCTGATCAGCGAGCCGTTCACCACGCCGGCGAGTGCGGCGAGTGCTGCCATCAGGGCCAGGCCGAGGAGAACCGCCGTACCGGAATGCCCCTCGGTGAGGAAGAAGGAGCCGACCACCACCAGGAAGCCGGCGAGTGGGCCGACGGACAGGTCGATGCCCGCGGTCATCAGGGCCACCGTCTGGCCGAGTGCGATGAAACCGAGCGCGCTGACCAGCAGCATCACCGAGGTGACGTTGAACGGCAGCAGGTAGCGGTCGTTCTGGGAGTAGATGTAGGCACCGAGGCAGAGCATCACCGCGGCCAGGATCAGGACCGGCGCGTAGTCGCCTTCGAGCTTGCGGCGCAAGCCTGGGCTGAGCCTGCGCCCGGCGGCGCGCTCGTCCTCGGTGCGGGTGTGCGTGGTCGACTCGACCGCCGCCCGGACCATCCGTTCCTCGGTCACCTCGGCACCCGCCAGCGACGCCACCACGTGACCGCGCGACAGCACGATGACCCGGTCGCAGAGTCCTTCGAGCTCCTTCGCGTCCGACGAGGCGACGATGACCGGGACCCCGCTGGTGGAGACCTCGCGCAGGATGCGGTAGATCTCGGCCCGGGCGCCGACATCGACGCCCTGGGTGGGTTCGTCGGCGAGCAGGATCGCCGGCTTGGACAGCAGCGACCGGGCCAGCACGACCTTCTGCTGGTTGCCGCCGGACAGGCTGGTGACCGGCGCCTCGATGCTTGCGGTCTTCACCGCGAGGCCGGCGACCTCGGCGCCGACCAACTCGACCTCTCGCCGGCGGCTGACGAACCGGGACGGACCGAGCCGCTCCAGGGCACTGAGTGCCGCGTTCTCCCGGACCGACAACGTCATCATCAGTCCCTCGCGGTGCCGGTCGGCCGGCAGGTACGCCGATGACCGCAGCAACTGCCGATGACCGAGCGTCTTGCCGCCGACAACCACTTCGCCGCCGTGTCCGTCGAGACCGGCGAGCGCCCGGAGCAACTCGCTCTGACCGTTGCCGACGACGCCCGCGACACCGATGATCTCGCCGCGTCGCGCGGTGAACGAGACCCCGGAGAACCGGTCGCCGGAGAGCCCTTCGACCCTGAGCACCGGCTCCTCGTCGTCGGCAGCGAGCTGCTTGCCAGGGAAGGTGTACTCCAGCTGCCGGCCGACGATCATGGCCAGCAACTCGTCGTCGGTGACCTCGCCGACGACGGCGGTCCCGCGGTGGTGCCCGTCCCTCAGCACGGTGACCCGATCGGCGAGCTCGCGAACTTCCGCGAGGCGGTGCGTGATGTAGACGACCGCGGTTCCCTGCGCGGCGGCAGAGCGGACCAGGTCGAACAGCAGCCCGACCGACTCCTGGCCGAGCGGCGCGGTCGGCTCGTCGAGGATGAGCAGCCGCGGCTTCATCGCCATCGCCTTCGCCAGCTCGAGCAGATGCTTCTGGGCGATGCCGAGCTGTCCGACGCGGTCCTCGAGATGAGCGCTGCACCCGACGCGATCCAGCAGCGCGCGCATCGCCGTACGCCGGTCGGCGCCCTCGAGGAACCGGGCCGGTACGGCGACCGCGATGTTCTCCGCGACCGTGAGATCGGGCAGCACCGCGGGGTGCTGGTGCACGATGGCGATACCCAGCTCGGTCGCCCGGCCCGGCGTCAGCTCCTCGACGGCCTCGCCGTGGACCGCTATCGTCCCCTGGTCGGGCGCGACGGTGCCGGAGGCCACCCCCATCAGCGTGGACTTGCCGGCTCCGTTCTCGCCGAGCAGCGCGTGCACCTCACCGGGCTGCACCTCGAGTGACACATCGGTCAGCGCGGCGACCGCGGCGTACGACTTGGAGATGCCGCGCAACGCCAGCGTGGGCTGCGTTCCCGTGTCATCGGCGCCCGTCGTCCGGGTCGCTCCTGTCTCCTGCGTCAAGTTGATCACCACAGCGTCCTTCGGCTCAGGTGTTCGGTCGGGATCACTTCAGGAGCTTCGCCTGCTCCTCGCCGGACAGCTCCGCGGACAGGTAGACGTCGTCGGGCAGCGTCGGCTTGCACTGCACCGGCTTGTCCTTGGAGGTGGAGTCCTCGAACACCACGGACGGGAAGGTCGAGGACGCCGGGACCTGGCCGCCGGTGGCGCGGGCGACCGCGTGCTGGATGGCCAGCCGCGAGTGGTCGTTCTGGGTCGACACCGTGAACAGCTTGAAGTCGGGGTTCTTGGCCTTGTGCTTGTCCCAGAAGCAGGACAGCACGTTGCCGTCGGACGCGGCGATCGCCGGGATGGACCGGCCGCTCTGCTCGAACACCGGCAGCGCGCCCACCAGGGACGGGCCGAAGTCGGAGACGATCACGTCGATGTCGGCGTTCTGCGAGATCGCCGCGGTCAGCACCTTCTGGGTCTGCGCCGGGTCCCAGTTGGTCACCTCGAACGGCTGCTCGCCGACGAACTTGTACTTGCTGTCGCCGTCGAGCACCGAGTGCAGGCCCTCGGCCTCCTTGCGGCCCTGGCTGTTCCCGGGCGGGCCGCTCAGGAACAGGATGTTGCCGCCGCTGGGCAGGGTCTTCTTGATCCACTCGCCCCAGTTGCGGCCGGCCTCGGCGAAGTCGGTGTCGACGAACACGTCGTAGTCCTCGCCGGCCTTGCCACCCGGGTCGACCCGGTAGGGCACGGTCACGACGCCGGCCTTGTACGCGCTCCGGATCGCCGGCAGCACCGCCTCGCCGGCGTCCGGGAAGACGACGAGCGCGTTGACGCCCTTCGCGACCATGCCCTGGATGTCGGCGATGGCCTTCTGCGTGTCGCCCTGGCCGTCGGCGTACTCGAAGCTGGTGACGCTGGGGCACTTGGCCGCCTCCGCCTTCGCGGACGCGGTGGTGACGAGTCGCCAGCTGTTGCCGCCGAAGCCGTCGGTCATCCCGAGGACGGCCTTCTTGCTCCCGCACCAGGACGGGACATCGCCGGCGGCGGCCGCGTTGCCGGAGGTGTCTGCCGCGGAGCCGGAGCCACCGCAGCCCGCGAGTGCGAGGCCGACGGCGCCGGCGCCGAGCAATGCGGTCAGACGGGCGCGGCGAGCGGATCGGATCATGACGTGGTTCCCTTCGTGGAACGTGCCGTGCTGAGCGACAACTGAGGGGTGGAGGTGAGGCGGCGGCGGACGGCGGCCCAGTCGACGCTGTACAGCGCGACGCCGACAGTGAGAGCGGCCGCCTCGACGAGGGTCCGGATGGCGAAGGAGACACCGAGCGCGAGCACGAACTGCTCGAGTTGGCTGAGGAAGACCGCGGCGATCGCCGTCGCCACCAGGAAGCCGCGGCCGCCGAGGAGCGAGGTGCCACCGAGGACCACCGCGGCCACCGACGGCAAGAGGTAGGAATCGCCCTGGAACGCGGTGGGCTGGGCGATGATGCCGGCCAGCAGCACACCCGCCAGCCAGTACAGGATCTGCGCCCACACGTAGGCGCCGGCCCGGTACCAGGTGACCGGGAGACCGGTCGCGGACGCGGCCGTCGGGTTGGCCCCGATCGCCTCGAACCGGCGACCGCCGATCGTGGTCTTCATGACGAGCGTGGCGACGGCGACCACGACGACCGCGATGTAGACGGAGTTCGGGATTCCGGCGGTCACGCCGCCGGCCACCTCCCGCAACGCCGCGGTGGTCCGTCGCGGCGAACCACCCGAGATCCCGAGCACCGCGGCGTACAACAAGGCGTTGACGCCGAGGGTGGCCACGATCGGGTTGAGCCGCCGGTGGCCGATCAGGACGCCGTTCACGATGCCGAACCCGATCGCGACGACGAGCCCGAGCAGCAGCGCGCCGAACAGTTTGCCGTCGTCACCAGCCGGCCGGTGCGTGGTGATGACCACCGCCAGCGAGACCGCGCCGGGAACGGACAGGTCGATACCGCCCTGCTGCACCACCAGGGTCTGGCCGATGCCGACGATCGCCAGCACCGCCGCGAACGGCAGCATGCCGAGCAGCGCGCTGTGATCGACGCTCGTCGGCGCCAGGACGGCGCTTGCGGCGGCGAGCAGGATCAGTGCGGCACTGACGGTCAGCAGTCCCCGGGAGACGCGGAACATACTCCCACCTCACAATCACCAGCCGAATGTTTGCTGGGACTGTACACACGGCCTCAGATGTTCACAAGACCTTGCTTCCGCTCGAAATTTTGTTCAGTATTGGTGATCATCTCCCGCCTGAAGGTGAACACCACATGAAGCTCAGCGACCGGCTCGGTCACCTCACCTACTCGACACTCGTGCATCCCGGCGACACCTGGGCCGAGATGCGCGAGAGCGTCGTACGGCATGTTCCGGCCGTGAAGCAGCGAGTGTCGCCGGACGCTCCGATGGGCCTGTCACTGCGGCTCTCCGGCGCATCCGTGTCGACGCTGCTGGACGATCCCGCCGAGCGCGCCGGCTTCCTCGGCTACCTGCGCGAGCAGGACCTGTACGTCTACACCGTGAACGCCTTCCCGCACGGGCCCTTCAAGGGCCGGACGGTGATGGAGCAGGTGTACGAGCCGGACTGGGCCACCGAGGACCGCACCCGCTACACGATGGGCGTCGCCGACGTGCTGGTGGACATCACCGAGCCGGACGTCGAGCCGTCGATCCAGACCGCTCCGCTGGCCTTCCGGCCGAACGTCGACGGGCCGGCGTTCGTCGACCGCTTCACGACGAACCTGCTCCGCGTCGTCGCTCATCTCGTCGACGTGGAACGCCGTACCGGCCGCCGGGTGAAGCTGGCGCTCGAGCCGGAGCCGTTCTGCTTCCTGGAGACGACCGCGGAGACCGTGCGGTACTTCGAGGAGCGGATCTACTCCCGGTCCGGCGCCGTGGAGTTCGCGAAGCTGGCCGCGGTGCCGGTGTCCGCCGCGATCGGCCTGATCCGCCGGCATCTCGGCGTGGTCTTCGACATCGGGCACCAGTCGGTGGAGTTCGAGGACATCCCGGCCGCGCTGGAGTCGCTGGTCGCGGCCGGCGTCCCGATCTTCAAGCTGCAGGAGGCCGCGGCGCTCTGGGTGCCCGAGGTCACCGCCGACACGGTGCAGGAGCTGAAGCAGTTCACCGACACCATCTACCTGAGCCAGACCACGGAGCGCCGCGACGGGCAGCTCACCCGGTTCCTCAACCTCGGCGACGCGATCGAGGCCTGGCAGCAGTCGCCGGGCGGCCGCCGGGAGTGGCGGACGCACTTCCACGTGCCGGTGTTCCTCGACGAGATCGGCGGTTTCCGAACCACCCGGTCGAGTATCGAGGCCGCCCTCGACCTGCACCGCCGTACGCCGCTGTCCGACCACCTGGAGATCGAGACCTACACCTGGGACGTGCTCCCCGACCACCTCAAGACCGGGGACATCGACGAGTACGTCAGCCGCGAGATCGACTGGGTCCGGGACACTCTCGGCGCCCACTGACACGAACAGGATCAGCGAATGCCCGAACGAGTGGCCGGCAAGAACATCGTCATCACCGGCGCAGGAAGCGGCATGGGACGCGTGTTCGCCCTGGGCCTGGCCCGCGAGGGCGCCACGATCGGAGTGCTCGACCGCAGCAAGGAGGCCGCGGAATCGGTCTGCGCGGAGCTGTCCGAAGCCGGCCGCAGTGGGATCCCGCTCACCGCCGACGTCAGCAGTCGCGACCAGGTCAGCGCGGCCTTCGACGCGTTCGTCGAGCAGACCGGGCGGCTGGACGTGCTGTTCAACAACGCCGGCTTCAACGAGCCCATGCACCTGCTCGATGTGACCGAGCAGAACTGGCGCGCCATCATGGACGTCAACGCGCTCGGCACGCTGATCGGCATCCAGGAGGGGGCCCGCAGGATGATGCCCCTCGGGGAGGGCAAGATCGTCAACACGTCGTCCATCGCCGGCCGGCAGGGGTTCGCGTCCTTCGCGCCGTACTGCGCGAGCAAGTTCGCGGTGAACGCGTTGACCCAGGCGGCGGCGCGGGCACTGGCGGAGCACAACATCACCTGCAACGCCTTCGCCCCCGGCGTGGTGGACACCCCGCTGTGGACGAAGCTGGACGAGGATCTGATGAACATCGGCGACGCGGAGCGCCCCGGCCAGGCGATGGCCGACTTCGCCGCGGGTATTCTGCGCGGCCGGGTCGCCACCGGCGACGACATCCTCGGTACGGCGCTCTACCTGGCGTCGGCCGACTCCGACTATCTGACCGGCCAGGTGATCATGATCGACGGAGGCATGGTGCTGGTGTGAGTACTTCAGAAAGCCCGGCGGACGCGACCGCGGTCAACCTCGGGCTGCAGTTGCGGACCGCCCGGCAGAAGTCGGGGATGACACTGCGCGAGCTCGCTCGCCGGCTCAGTGTCTCCCCGTCGTTCCTGTCCCAGATCGAGAACGGCAAGTCCCAGCCGTCGGTGGCGACGCTGTACTCGATGGCGCAGACCCTCGGCGTGTCCATCGACCACCTTTTCGAGAGCGAGGACGAGCCGGACGCCGATGCCGTGGCGTCGGAGCAGGTGACGGACATCCCAACAGCCCTGAGCAGGGCGGCCGATGAGCCGGTCCGCCGCTCGGACCTGGGCTCGCTGGAGCGGGTCTGGGACGACCACGGGAGCACCGGCCGCCTGTCGGTCACCTCACCCGGCAACCGCACCCGACTGGTGATGGACACCGGCGTGGTCTGGGAACAGCTGGCGACGAACACCGCCCACCAGCTGGACTTCATCGAGATCGTCTACCCGCCGGGCTCCAGCTCGACCAACGACGAACGCATGCTGCGCCACGACGGGTACGAGTACGGCTACCTGCTCGAGGGCGAGCTGGAGGTGACCTTCGGGTTCGAGACCTTCACACTGCACGCCGGTGAGGCGCTCGGGCTGAACTCCACCGTCCCGCACCTGTTCCGCAACCTGGGCACGGAGCCGGCCCGTGGCATCTGGTTCGTCCACCACGATCACAGCTGATCACTTCGTCGCGGCGACCATGCGGAGTACGGCGGCGTTGACCAGGAGCAGGATGACGGCGGAGAACAGCAGCAGGGCGACCTGAGCCGGGAGGAAGGCGATGCCGGCCCCGATGCCGAGCACCGGGACGGCCAGACCGGCGTACGCGATCAGGAAGAGCGCAGCCAGCACCTCTCCCCGGGAGCTCGGGTCGGCCAGCGATGCCGCTGTCGCGACGGCGCCCCGGAAGACGACGCCGGCGCCGGCACCGGAGACGACACCGCCGAGGGTGAACATCCAGAGGCTGGGAACGAGGCCGCCCACGGCGACGCCGGCCAGGCCGAGCGACATGAACACGAGTCCGAGCCGCAGCTGGTTCCGCCGGCTCATCCGGACGAAGACGACCTGACTCACCGCCCCGGCGATGAAGACCACGAACGTCACGACTCCGGCCAGCAGCCGCGACGTGTGGTGGAGTGTGCCGGCCAGGAAGGTCGGCGCCAGCGACGTGAACAGCCCGAAGATCGCGAACGCCGCGAAGGCGCCGATGGCGGTGGCGAAGAACAACGGCTTCGCCGACGACGGCAGCGTCACGCGCTGCGGCCGGTACGCCGGACGTTCCTCCAGCCGCTCGACCGTCTCCGGCACCAGCGCGATCCCGATGGCGCTCAGCACCAGCAACACCAGGAAGACCTCGTACGGGCGCTCCAGCGGAGCGGACACGTACGTCGCCAGCAGACCACCCACCAACGGACCAAACGCCAGCCCGCCCAGGTTCACCATGCTCGAGATGAGCGCCGACCGGCTCGGGTCCTCGTCGGGACGGGCGACCTGCCGCAACTCGGAGAGGTGCGCCGTCGCCGTCGCGGTCAGCACGCCGACGCCGACACCGCAGATGAAGCGCGCGAGCAGCAGTCCAGGCACGTCCTGCCACACCAGGAACACGAGCGCCGACAGGGCTTCCGCGAGTACGGCGAGGAGCGCGACCCGGCGTCGGCCGAGCCAGTCGCTGACGTGGCCGGCGAGGTAGAGCGACGCCATCACGCCGACCGCGTAACTGGCGAAGATCACGGTGATGACGTACGTCGGAAAGCCGTCGCGGTGCTGGTAAATGGCGTAGAGCGGGGTCGGGACGGTGGAGAACGCCATCACGGTCAGGAACGCCGCGGCGATCACCCAGAACCCCGGACCGTGCGCGAACCGCACCCGCTTCGACTCGAGCGCGTGCGAGCTGGTCAGAGTGGACATGTCACCAGGTTCGCTCGCTCGATCTATCGAGTCCAACGAAAGTTCTTGCACGCTCTTATCGGAGTTGACGATAATTGGCCTGTGGACAGCCGGCAGCTCGAGTACTTCGTCGCGGTCGCGGAGGAGCTGAGCTTCACCCGCGCCGCGCAGCGCCTGTTCACGGTCCAGTCCACCGTGTCGGCCGCCGTACGGGCGCTGGAGACCGATCTCGAGACGACGCTGTTCGACCGGTCGACCCGGCGCGTGACGCTGTCCACGGCCGGACAGGCTTTGCTGCCTGAGGCAAAGGCTGCGCTGGAGGCGCTGGACCGGGCCCGGGCCGCGGTCGAGGAGGTGTCGACCGGGCTGCGCGGCAACATCCGGATCGGGACGATGACCCGGATCGGGCTGGTCGACCTGGCCGAGTTGCTCGGCGCGTTCAACCGGAAGTACCCGCTGGTCGACGTCCAGGTGACCACGTCGCCGAGCGGATCGAGTGGACTGGCGGACGACGTCCGGCACGGCCGGCTCGACCTGGCCCTGGTCGGCCTGGCCAAGCCGGACCTGGTCGGGCTGGAAGCGCGGGAGATCGGGTCGGTGCCGTTCGTCGTCCTGCTGCCGTCGTCGCATCCGCTGGCCGGCCGGACCGAGATCAGGCTCGACGAGCTGGCCGGGGAACGGTTCGTGGACATGCTGGGCGGGTTCGGCAACCGGCGGACGGTCGATCGGGTGTTCGACAACGCCGGCATCCAGCGCCGGGTCCAGGTCGAGGTTCCCGACGTGACCGCGGTGCCGGACTACGTGCGGGCCGGGCTCGGCGTCGCCGTCGTGCCGAACCTCGAGGGAGCGGAGCTCGCAGGCGTGGCCCGGCTGCCGATCGCCGGAGCGCCGGACCTGCGCTGGACGTTGTCGGCGATCACGATGGGCGGCAGGAGACCGAGCAGGGCAGTGACCGCCCTGCTCGATCTGATGTCGGACTCCATCCGGCCCGGCTACTTCTAGGCGACCCAGATCGGCTGCCAGTTCGGCTGCTCGTTGTAGCGGCGGAGCTCGGCGACGCCGCTGAGCCAGCCGAGCCAGGCGGAGTACGGCGGGGTGTCGGTGTCGAACCCGCTCATCACGAAGGTGAGCCGGGTCTTGCCCTCGGACTCGGCCAGCTCCCAGGTGCTGACACCCGCCGGGCCCCAGTCGACCGACATCTTGCTGCCTTCGACCAGGTCGACCACCTTCGCGGCCGGCATCCCGGAGTCGAAACCACCCATCGCGTACCGGCCGCCGACCTTCGGCTCGATGCCGATCGGGTACCCGAACCACGCGGACGCCTTCTCGGAGTCGACCAGCGAGTCGTAGACCTGCGCGACCGGGGCGTCGATCAGCACCTCCCCGCTGAAGGCGGTCGAGGTGAAGTCCTGCCGAGGCGTCAGCTCACGACCCTCGAGGTGGTCGACCAGGTTGGCGAGCGCGAGCGCCCAGAAGGTCTGCAGCACGCCGCGAATGTTGCCGCCGGCCACCAGGTCGGCGTAGTCGAACCCGGTCTGGGACAGCTTGATCAGCGTGGCGTCGGCGCCTTCGTCGGCCAGCGTGATCTCGGTGGTGGTCTCCTCGCCGCCGAGCGTCCACGCCAGCTTCAGGGTCTGGCCGTCGTACTCGAGGACGCGCTGGTGCGGCGCGTCGCCCTCGGGGATGTAGCGGCCCCAGAACTCGAAGGTCCCGGGCAGGTCGACGTTGGAGTGCTCGCCGAGCCAGAGGTTGAGGGTCTTCGGGTCGGTCAGCGCCTGGCGGACGTCGTCGATGCCGG
The DNA here is from genome assembly GCF_053592935.1 of Kribbella sp. NPDC002412. Classification (NCBI taxonomy): domain Bacteria; kingdom Bacillati; phylum Actinomycetota; class Actinomycetes; order Propionibacteriales; family Kribbellaceae; genus Kribbella; species Kribbella sp. NPDC002412. The sequence goes on along the minus strand of NZ_JBSFBL010000052.1, from coordinate 14,632 downwards.
TCTTGGCGCGGGCGGTGAGGATCAGCGGTTCAGTCATGGTCTTGGTCTCCCTTGGGGTAGCAGGCCACGGCCAGCTTGAAGGCGTCGCCTTCGGAGCCGCCGTAGCGCGAGAACAGGTCTTGCAGCGTGCTTTGCAGGTCTTCGAAGAACTCCCGCCGCCGGTCCGGTGGGACCCGGATCTCACCGGACACCCCGATGGACGGCAGCTCCGGAGCTTCCCGGTCCAGCGCGGCGATGTCGGTCTGGACCTCTTCCATCAGGTCCAGCAGGTAGCCGAGGCTCAGCTCGTCCTGGGCCCGGCGCAGCCCGCCGATCCGGCCGACGAGCCGCGGCGACAACCAGTACGAGCGCGCCGTCGCCTGGTAGATGCCCTCGTGGATGCCGCGCACCTTGCGCTCCTCCACCAGGGTCACCAGCCCGGCCTCGACGAGGCGCTTGACGTGGTAGTAGACGCGCTGCGGAGTCTGGCCGAGCTGCTCCGCCACCTCGCCGCAGGTGTGCGGCTCGGCCAGCCGCCGCAGGACCTCGATGCGCTGCGGCTTGAACAGCGCCTCCGCTTGCTCGAGCTGCTCCAGGTGCATCACGTCTCTCATCACACAAAGAACTTTGTACGTAAAAATCTCTTTTGTCAATAGTCTCGCAGTTCCATTGGCGGGGAATGGATCTGGCCGCTCAATCGTTGGAACAGATGCTTTGGTGATACATCACCGAAGCAAGACACCCACACGTCTGGGGGCCTTTGCTACGGACCGTCCGGCACGTTCCTGCCGGCGAAGGAAGGAAGCGCAACATGGCAACTGTCTCGTTCAAGGGAGCCAGCCGGGTCTACCCGGGCACCGACCTCCCCGCGGTGGACAAGCTCGACCTGGACATCCAGGACGGCGAGTTCATGGTTCTCGTCGGCCCGTCGGGATCGGGCAAGTCGACCGCGCTGCGGATGCTGGCCGGCCTCGAGGAGGTCAACGAGGGTTCCATCTACATCGGCGACCGCGACGTGACCAACAGCCCGCCGAAGGACCGCGACATCGCGATGGTCTTCCAGAACTACGCGCTCTACCCGCACATGACGGTGGCGGACAACATGGGCTTCGCGCTCAAGATGCAGGGCATCCACAAGGAGGAGCGGGCGAAGCGAGTCCTCGAAGCCGCCAAGCTGCTCGGCCTCGAGGAGTACCTCGACCGCAAGCCGAAGGCGCTGTCCGGTGGCCAGCGCCAGCGCGTCGCGATGGGCCGCGCGATCGTCCGCAACCCGCAGGTGTTCCTGATGGACGAGCCGCTGTCGAACCTCGACGCCAAGCTCCGCGTCCAGACCCGCACCCAGATCGCCGAGCTCCAGCACCGGCTGGGCGTCACCACCGTCTACGTCACCCACGACCAGGTCGAGGCCATGACGATGGGCGACCGGGTCGCCGTACTGAAGGACGGCGTACTGCAGCAGGTCGACACCCCGCTGAACCTGTACGACCGGCCGCGGAACAAGTTCGTGGCCGGCTTCATCGGCTCGCCCGCGATGAACCTGATCGAGGCCGAGATCGTCGACGGCGGCGCCAAGATCGGCGACTTCGTGGTCCCGATCGAGCGCAGGCTGCTGGCCAAGGCCGGTGACGACAAGACGCTGACCCTGGGCATCCGGCCGGAGGCGTTCAGCCTCGCCGACGAGGGCCTGCCGGTGAAGGTCGCGGTGATCGAGGAGCTCGGCTCGGACGCGTTCCTCTACGGCACCGCGGAGCACACCACCACGAACCAGCAGATCATCGCCCGGATCGGCACCCGCCTGCACAACGACAAGGGCACGATCGTCCACCTCGCCCCGAACCCGGAGAAGCTGCACCTCTTCTCCACCTCGACCGAGGAGCGCCTGACCGCCTGAATAAGCTGACCAGGTGACGACCTGGGACGAGAAGGCAACCGGTGTGGTGGTCCTGCCGTCGGGCCTGACGGTGCGCGGACGCGGTCTGCGCAACGGCCTGCCGGCAGGACCATTGCCGTCGTACGGCGTCTACCTGCTGGGCAAGCCGCCTCCGGAGGTCTCGTGGGAGTCGCGTTGGCTGCGCTGGCCCGACTTCCGGCTGCCCGCCGACCGCGACGAAGCCCGCCGGGTCTTCGCCGACGCCCTACAGCGAGCCGGCTCCGAACGGGTCGAGTTCGCCTGCGGCGGCGGCCGCGGCCGGACCGGTACGGCGCTCGCCTGCCTCGCGATCCTGGACGGGATCCCCGCTGAACAAGCCGTCGAGTTCGTCCGGCAGTACTACGACCGCCACGCCGTCGAAACCCCCTGGCAGAAGCGGTACGTACGGCGCTTCGCCGACTAAATCCCGTTGACCGGGGGCCGGGCGTCGCGTTTGCTCAGCTGGGTGACGATCGAGCGCGCCAACCCGGACAACCTGCACCCGACCCCCGGCTACCACCACATCACCAAGGTCCAGGCCGACACCCTCATCTACCTCGCCGGCCAGTGTCCGCTGGAGCCGTCCGGCGACCTCGCCGAGGGCGGACTCGAGGGTCAGACCGGGCAGGTGATCCGCAACATCCTCGCCGCGCTCGAAGCCGCGGGCGCCACCCCGGACGACGTCGTACGCACGGTCATCTACGTCGCCAGCCCGGTCCGTGAGGACCTCGCCGCGGTGTGGACGCAGCTCAACGCCTCACCGCTCGCGCCCGCCTTCGCCTCGGCCAGCACGCTGCTCGGCGTCGCCCAGCTCGGCTTCCCCGGCCAGCTCGTCGAGATCGACGTCACCGCAGCGCGGTGAGCTGATGGTTCGGGGCCAGGCGCTGATCGGGGTCGTACCGGTCTTTGAGCTCGACGAGACGGTCGACATCGTCCGGGTCGAAGGCCTGGCGGACCTCGTCGGGCGTCAGCGCACCGAAGCTGAAGTTGAGGGATCGGCCGATCGTCGCGGCGGCCCACGGCTCGAGGATCTCCCGGTGCAGGCCGGTCACGTCGCCCTTGCCTGGTGAGAGCACGGTCAGCGAGTACGACGCCGCGCGGTGGCCGACCGCGTTCGGAACGGCCGGCTGTCGGCTGAGTGCGCCGCCGAGGTGCCGGATGCCGACCACGCACGTCGATGCGCTCTTGGGCAGGCTCGCGAGCGCGTCCGGGTCGAGGTCGCTGAGCAGGACGTTGCGCGAGCGGTAGCTGTCCGGCCGTTCGGGTTCGGCGAAGATCTTGCCGGACTCGAGGTAGGGCAGCTCGCCGACCGTGTCGAGGACGGTGTCACCTCGCAGCGGTTCGATCAGGTCGGCGCCGTGATCGCCGAGGATTGCGAGCTGGATCTGCGCGATGTGCTTGCCACGCAGCGGCGCCGGCACCGGCTGGATGTCCGGGAACGGCACCAGCGCAACGCCTGACGTCACCTCGTCCGGCACCGTGCGGGTCCATTCGCGCCACGTCTCCAGCACGGTCGGGTTGTCCGCGAGGTCGACGTACAGGCTGCCGCCGTACAGGGTCGGGACGTCGAAGAGCTCGATCTCGAGGCCGGTGACCACGGCGAAGTTGCCGCCACCGCCGCGCAGGGCCCAGAACAGGTCCGGGTCGTCTTCGGCGTTCCGCCGTACGGCGTCCGCGGTGACCACCTCGATCCGACGGACGTGATCTGCGGCGAAGCCGTGGCGGCGCGCCATCAGGCCGACGCCGCCGCCGAGCGTGTAGGAGATCGCGCCGACCCCGGGGGAGCTGCCGGACAGCGGGGCCAGCCCGTACGGCGCGGCCGCTTCGATCACCTGCCGCCAGGTCGCCCCGGCCTCGATCCAGGCCGTCTTGGCGGCTTGGTCGACCCGCACCTGGTTGAAGTTTCGGGTGGCGATCAGGACGCCGGTGCTGCCGCGAGTCAGTCCGTGGCCGGAGGCCTGGACGGCGATGCGGTGGCCGTTGTCCGCCGCGTGCTGGACGGCCTCCTGGACCTCGGCCGCGCTGGTGACCGGGAAGATCGCGTCCGGCTGGTGCGGGTCGAACCGCTGGAAGCCGAGCCGTGCCTCGTCGTATCCGTTCGATTCCTTCGTCAACATCATGTGACCCACGCTAGGAGCCCTTGCGGACAGCTCTTGTCCGCAAGGCTGTGGAATTCTGGTGGATGTGAACGAGTTGCCCGGGCGGCTGCTTCGACTGCTTTCGTTGCTGCAGTCGCGGCGAGAGTGGTCCGGCCGCGAACTCGCCGAACGGCTCGGCGTCACCGACCGGACCGTACGCCGGGACGTCGAGCGGCTGCGGTCCCTCGACTACCCGGTGACCGGGACGACCGGGACGGCGGGCGGCTACAGACTGACCTCGGGGCGGAACATGCCACCCCTGATCCTCGACGCCGACGAGGTGATCGCGGTGGCGGCCGGGCTCGCGACCGTGACCGGGATCGAAGGGGTCGAGGACAGTGCAATGAGTGCGCTGGCCAAACTGGAACAGGTGCTGCCGGCGCGGCTGCGCCCGCAGGTCGCGGCGCTCGGCGAATCGTCGGTGGCCCCGCACCTCGGCCTGCCCCGGATCGACGCCCACCTGCTGGCGTTGCTGGCCTCGTGCTGCCGGGACTCGGAGATCGTTGCCTTTGACTACGAATCCCGGTCGGGTGCGAGCAGTTGGCGTCGCGTGGAGCCGCATCAGCTGGTGGCGGTGCACGGGCAGTGGTACTTGCTCGCCTACGACCCGGATCGGGCAGACTGGCGGACGTTCCGGGTCGATCGGATCAGCACCGTGCGGCCGGGTCGGCACCACTTCACGCCGCGGGACCTGCCGGCGCCCGACGCCGCGTCGTACCTCGTGCAGTCGTTCGCGACGGCGTCGTACCGGCACTCGGTGAGCCTGCGGGTGCGGTTGCCGGCCGATGAGTTCAAGCGGAACTTCTACGGATGGTGGCTACCGGGCACCGTCGAGGACGACGGGCCCGAGTCGTGCGTGGTGCGGTTGACGGCGGAGTCACCACAGCTCCTGATCCAGTACGTCGCGGCGGTGGTTGCCCTCGGCGCGGACTTCACCGTGGATGGGGCGACCCCGGAGACCGCGGAGGCGATCGCCCAGGTGGGCGAGCGGCTCCAGCGGTCGTTCAGGCGGTGATCAGGCCGACGCCCAGGGTCAGGACGCCGAGGGCGAGGGACGCGGCGCCGAGCCAGAGGATCCAGAGGAACTGGTTCGGCTGCGTGCGGCCCTTGCCCGCCGACGACGCGAAGAAGCCGCCGGACATCAGGATCGCCGCGACCGGGATCGCCAGCCGCGCCACCCACAGCATGACCCCGGTCAGCCCGGTCTGGTCGACGTACAGCAGCCCGACCAGGCTGAGGATCACCAGCACGCCGGCGTGGGCGTGACCTGCCCGGGCGAACGACTTCTGGAAGTCCGTCATCGGCACCTGGCCGCGGACGATCTTGGTCATGAAGTAGCCGCCGAACTGAATCGTCACGATGGTGAGCAGGATCGCTCCGGCCATATCACGCGAAGCTTCCGTCATGCGGGCACTTTCTCCTTCTTGGCTTGGGTGAGCAGTTCGCGGGTCGGCGCGCTGTTCGACTTGTAGGCGACCCACAGCGCGACGGCGATGTAGAGCACCTGCTCGGGGATGCGCTGCCACAGTGGAGTCGCCGGTTCACCGGCGAACGCTACGTCGGCGGTCGCCGCGTAGATGTTTGCCGGGAGCAACGTCACGTACAGCGCCGCCAGCCCGACCGCGGCCGGCCAACGGGTCGCGGTCAGCACCAGCCCGGCCGCGCCGGCGAACTCCAGCACGCCGGTCAGGTAGACCAGCCCGTCCGCGAACGGCAGGAACGGCGGCACCATCCGGACCAGGTCGGCGTGGTTCGGCATCGCGGTGACGCTCGCCGGCACGAAGTGCGCGCTGGCGGTGAAGAGCAGCATCACGGCCATCCCATGCGCCGCGCTGACCGGCCAGCTCGCGAATCGCCGTACTCCGAGCGCACCCAGCGCCCGGAACAACAGCGTGGTCAGTACCAGGACGAGGGGGATCATCCGGTCACCTCCTGACTATGGATAGTTGCACTATCCGTTAATGGATACTGCTACTATCCATCACAACCGTGAGGAAGGCAAGCGAGATGCGAATCGGGGAACTCAGCCGGGCCGCCGGCGTACCGGTGCCGACGATCAAGTACTACCTGCGTGAGGGCCTGCTGCCGCAGGGTGAGCTGAGCAGCCCGAACCAGGCGTCGTACGGCGAGGCGCACCTGCGCCGGCTGCGGTTGATCCGGGCCCTGATCGAGCTCGCACAGGTCCCGGTGGCGCAGGTGAAGGAGATCCTCGAGTCGCTCGACTCCGACGCCGTACCCCTGCACGAGCAGATCGGCCGGGCGCACCGAGCCCTCACCCCCACCCGCAAGCCGGCCGCCACGGACGAGGCCCGCACCGCCGCGGCCGCCCAGGTCGCCGACCTGATCGCCCGGCGTGGCTGGTCCGTCGAGTCCACGGCCCCCGCCCTGGCCACCCTGATCGAAACCGTGGCCGCCCTGCACACCCTCGGCCAGGACAACCTCGTCGGCTTCCTCGACGCCTACGCCGAAGCCGTCGAACGCTTCACCGAACTCGAGATCGCCGCCGTCTCCACCAACCCCACCCGAGACCAACTAGCCGAATCCGTAGTCATCGGCACCATCCTCGGCGAAACCCTCATCTCCTCCCTCCGCCTCCTAGCCCAAGAATCCATCTCAGCCAAGCGGTGGACAGCGGAGTGACGACAACGGACCGCTAACCCGCAGCGCGACGACGGGCCGCACGGCCCGGCTGCCAGACCCCAGGAAACCGGTGCGGACGACCGGTCCCCGGCACGTCGGCCGACTCCAGCACCTCGAGGTACTTCGCCTGCGAGAGGCAGTCCGGGCAGACGACCCGCTCGCGCCGTAGCCGAGTCGCAGAACTCTTCAGAAAGGTCTCTATGTTCCAGAACACCTCGGCGGCCACTCGGGGCCGTCGATACGCCTCATGCGAGAAGTGCAGCAAGGTCAGCTGAGCCAGCTCCACCGGAGGCGTGCCCTTGGCGAACGACACGTCGTCGATGTCGAGGAGTTCGAGTGGAGCCTCGCGCAGTCGCATAACCCGGTGCGCGAATCCAGTGCCCATCAGGCGGTATGACTTGTTCAGGTCGGCCACTTCTCGACCGGTGTGCCAGTAGGCCCCGTCGTACTCGATCGCCAGCCGGAAGTCTGGCGACGGCTCGAACACCATGTCGACTTCCATCCGCCGATCCTCCGGGATCGGCACGTTCTGCCTGCCACCCTTGAGCACGAACGACAGCAACTGGAACACCACCGCCTGCACCTTCGAGTCCCGCGCTCCGCCCTCGGTCGAACAGTTGCAGTCGGCGCGATACCGACCCCGGGCAGAGGAGATCATGCGCTGACGCTATCCGCCCGCACCGACACTTCAGCCGTCGTGGGCCATGTCTACGAAGCGGGAGTAGTGGCCTTGGAAGGCGACGACCACGTCGGCGGTGGGGCCGTTACGGTGCTTGGCAACGATGAAGTCAGCCTCGCCGGGCCGGGTGGACTCGCGCTCGTAGGCGTCCTCCCGGTGAAGGAGGATCACGACGTCGGCGTCTTGCTCCAGGGATCCCGATTCGCGGAGGTCGGAGGCCATGGGGCGTTTGTCGGAGCGTTGTTCGGAGCCTCGGTTGAGCTGGCAGATGGCGACTACGGGGAGCTCGAGCTCCTTGGCGAGGAGTTTGATGGAGCGGGAGAACTCGGAGACCTCGAGCTGGCGGGACTCGACCTTCTTGCCCGACGTCATCAGCTGGAGGTAGTCGATCACGATCAGGCGGAGGTCGTGGCGCTGTTTGAGGCGGCGAGCCTTCGCGCGGATCTCCATCATGGTGAGGTTCGGCGAGTCGTCGATGAACAGCGGGGCCTCGGAGACCTCGCCCATCTTGCGGGCCAGCCGGGCCCAGTCCTCGTCGGTCATCTTGCCGTTGCGCATGTGGTGCAGCGGCACCTTCGCCTCGGCCGAGAGCAGTCGCATGGTGATCTCGTTGCGGCTCATCTCCAGCGAGAAGATGCACGAGGTCAGCCCGTGCTTGATCGAGGCCGAGCGGGCGAAGTCCAGCCCGAGGGTGGAGTTGTGGGTCGGGATCATCGTCTTGCCGGCCAGGTACAGGTGGTCGGCGTTGTCGACCTCGACGCACCGCACCGGGACGCTGTCGACCGGGTCGATCCACTCGATCCGGCGCTCACCTTCGCCGGCCAGCGCGGCCGGGAAACCGTGCCCGGTGATCTGACGCGGCGCCGACCCCGGGACCGGCGGTGTCAGCCCGGGACTCGCGGACATCGCCGTGTGCAGGTCGGCGGTCGTGCAGACCACCGGGCGGCCGCCGTCCTCGACCCGCCATTGGTGCTCGGCGTCGGCGACGATCGTGGAGCCGTCGGAGAAGGAGAGCCGGAAGCACGGCCGGTCCACCATCACCTCGGTCGCCGCGACCACGGTGGTCGGCGACCCGTCGGCGTCGAGCAGCTGGTCGCCGACGGCGATCTCGCCCATCGTGGTCCAGCCGGTCGGCGTCGGCAGCGGGGTGTCGAGGGCGAGCGCCTTCCCCATCGCGGGCCGGGCCGCGACGATGATCATCTGCCCGGGGTGCAGGCCGTTGGTCAGCTCGTCGAGGTCGGTGAACCCGGTAGGCACCCCGACCATCGCGTCACCGCGGGAGTCGATCGCCTCGATCTCGTCGAGGGCGCCCTCCATGATGTCCTTCAGCGGCGCGTAGTCCTCGGCGGTGCGCTTCTCGGTGACCGAGTAGATCTCGGCCTGGGCCTCGTCGACGACGTCGTCGACCTCACCCTCACCGGCGTACCCGAGTTGGACGATCTTGGTGCCGGCCTCGACCAGCCGGCGCAGGATCGCCTTCTCCCGGACGATGTGCGCGTAGTAGCCGGCGTTCGCGGCCAGCGGGACGGAGGCGACCAGGGTGTGCACGTACGGCGCGCCGCCGATCCGGGCCATCTCGCCGCGCCGGTTCAGCTCGGCCGCGACGGTGATCGCGTCGGCCGGCTCGCCGCGCGCGTACAGGTCGGTGATGGCGTCGAAGACGACCTCGTGCGCCGGGCGGTAGAAGTCCGTGCTGCGCAGTGTCTCGATGACGTCGGCGATCGCGTCCTTGCTCAGCATCATCGCGCCGAGCACGCACTGCTCGGCCGCCAGGTCCTGCGGCGGCGTGCGGTCGAAGCCCATCTCCGGGTTGCGCTCTTCCTGACCGCTGCCCGGTCCCCCGCGGAACTCCGCCACGCTCACTTCGCCCGACCTCCTCGTCCGCCACCGACCGGTTGTCCCGCACCACGGCCAACCGGCTCGAATCGAACACCTGATCGAATCATAAGCCGGACCGTCGACAATATCCGCCACCGGGACGGCGTCAGTCACGCGACCGTACGCCGGTCGGGTCACAGGGTGGTAGTTCGTCGTCCACACCCCCTGTGGACGAGTTGTGGGAAACCCCGGGAGCAGGTGTGCACAGGTTGGGCACAACCCTGTGGATATCTGGGGACAACGCTCCGCAACCGGCCCCTGACCTGCGGTTTCACCAATGCACAACTGTGGAGAAGAAAAACTTCCGAACCTTCTTCCGGACTCCCGGGTCCGGTGGCCTGTGCACAGCCTGAGTCAGGCACAATGAGCGTCATGCTCATGACAGGCCACCCGGAACGGTGAGGTCCGGGCTACGACGCCTGCTCGGTGAGCAGGACCGGGAGATCCTCCGGCTCGCCGTCCCGGCGTTCTTCGCGCTGGTCTCGGAGCCGCTGATGCTGCTGGCCGACTCGGCCATCGTGGGGCACCTCGGCACGCCGCAGCTCGCGGCACTCGGGATCGCCGGGACGATCCTGCAGACCCTGGTCGGCGTCTGCGTCTTCCTCGCCTACGGCACGACGTCGGCCGTCGCCCGGCGGATCGGCGCCGGTGACCACCGGGGTGCGCTGGCGCAGGGCATCGACGGACTGTGGCTGGCGTTGGTGCTGGGCGTCGTACTGGCTGTGGCCGGGCTGATCCTCGCGCCGGCCGCCATTGCCGCGTTCGACCCGTCGTCGGATGTCGCCGACCATGCGGTCGTCTACCTGCGCATCTCCTGCTTCGGCATCCCGTCGATGCTGTTGCTGCTCGCGGCGACCGGCGTACTGCGGGGCCTGCAGGACACCAAGACCCCCATGGTCGTCGCGATCAGCGCGAACCTGCTCAACATCGGCCTGAACTTCCTGCTCGTCTACGGCCTCGACCTGGACATCGCCGGCTCCGCACTCGGTACGGCGCTCGCCCAGACAGCCGCCGGGGTCGCGCTGGTCGTGGTCGTCGTCAAGGGCGCCAGACGGGACGGCGCCAAGCTGCGACCGGACCGCCCCGGCATCCTCGCGTCGGCCCAGATGGGTGTGCCGCTGATCGTCCGCACGCTGACGTTGCGGGTGGCAATCATCCTGCTCGCCTTCGTCGCCACCGCACTCGGCACGACGTCCGTCGCGGCGCACCAGGTCGCCTTCACGCTGTGGTCGTTCCTGGCGCTCGCCCTCGATGCGATCGCCATCGCCGCGCAGGCGCTGACCGGCCGCTCGCTGGGTGCCGGCGATGTCGCCGGGACGCGCGCGATCACCCGCCGGATGATGTGGTGGGGCCTGGTCTCCGGAGTGCTCGGCGGCCTCGCGCTGTGGGGGCTGCGGGACGTCTACGTGCCGTGGTTCACCGCCGATCCAGAGGTACGGCGTACGTTGGCCGCCGTACTGGTCGTCGCAGCGCTCTGGCAACCGGTGAACGGTGTGGTGTTCGTGCTGGACGGCGTACTGATCGGCGCGGGCGACGGACCGTACCTGGCGGTGGCTGGCGTGATCGCGCTCGTGCTGTACGTGCCGCTGGCGCTGAGTGTGCTGTGGTTCGACAGCGGTGTCGTCGCCTTGTGGTGGGCGTTCGGCGGCTTCATGCTGCTGCGGCTGCTCACTCTGGTCACCCGGGAGCGTCGCGACGCCTGGCTGGTGACTGGGGCTATCCGCTGACCCTGCCGGTGCGGCATGGTTTGGCGGGAGGAAAGGAGCGGCATGGCCGACACCGACGACGCCCGCGAGGAGGAGCTCGAGGAACTCCGCGAGGAGGAAGAGCTCGAGGAGCTTCGCGATGACGAGGAGACGCTCGAGCTCGCCGCGAAGGACCAGCAGGAGCTCCATCGGGTTCATCGGGAAGCCGAGGACAACGCCAGGACGGAGACCCACGAGGCGCTCAGGCTCGCGTACGCCGAGGAGGTCAAGGCCGACCGGCTCCGTAGCGACGCGGCAGGCAAGTACCAGCAGGGCCTCAGCGATCGCGCCCATGGCCGCCACCTGCTCGACGAAGCGGCGGCACGGCCCGACGAGCCCGGAGCAGACGCCACCGCAGCCGCCGGACGCCGATACGAGCGGGCCGCCGACCGCGAGGAGCGGGACGCGAGATACGACCGCGGCCGCGCGGACGAGTACGACGCTGACGCGCGCGACCGGCGGAGTGACGCCGCCCAGCAACCCGGCCAGCCACCGGCCGAGGAAGCCGCCCGCAGGCCCACTGAGACACCGGTCGCGAGCAAGTTCGAACGCCGCAAGCCGAAGCATGACAAGCGCAAGGACCGCCGCCCGGGAGAACTCCGCAACATCGGCCTGGGCGACGACTAGTCAGGCGTGAGCCCCTGGACGTGGATCACCACCAGGTTCGCCGCGACCACCAGGACGAAGGCGACCGCCCACACCGGATGACCGAGGCTCCAGAGCGCAGCGCCGGCCAGACCGAAGACGACGACCTTCACAACGGTCCGTACGACGGGCGTCGTCCGAGTCGCCGTGGGAGCGGCGAAGAGTCCCCACACCACCGCGGTCACCGCCGGCAGGCCGACGGCGAGCAGCAACTGGACGAACGTCGTACCACCAACTGTCCAGCCCCACCACGCGAAGATGCCTAGGGCAACCAGCTCGGCCAGGAAAGCGAGCAGCAGGTTGCCCCAGCGCCACATTCAGATGCCGCGGAGGTTGGGCTGGCGTTGGTCGAAGAACAGGCCGGCCGGGGGCTCTTCCACTGGCAGCGGCGGGATCGGGTAGTCGGTGTGGGCGCCCCGGCAGGCCGCGAACGGGCCGTCCGGGTCCAGCAACGCCATCATGTGCGGGTCCGCGTGGTCACGCCACCAGACCGACATCCCGGTGGCCGGGTCGAGCCGGAGGTGCTCCCAGGCCCGCCAGATCGAGTCCAGCCGGCTCAGCGCCTCGGCGTGCCGGTACCACTCCGGGCACCAGACGTACTGCTGCCCGATCCGCCGCGCGTAGAGGTAGATCAGCCGGTCCTCGACGAAGGCCGCGACGTGCGGGTAGAAGAGTTCCTGCGCTTCACCATCCACGACGCTGCTCCTCACTCTGCTGCTCCCACACCGGGACGCCCGTCGGCAGCGGGGGCGGTCCGGACTGCTGCTGCGTGCCGGCCGTCACCCACGGGTTCGCCCCGCCCTGCGACGAGCCGCCGGCCGCGGCTCCCGGATCGTACTTCGCCAGCGACGCCTTCACCGCCCCGGCGTCGGGACGGGTGAACCACGGCACCGTCTTCACCATGGTCGCCGGGATGCCCGAAGGGAAGACGATGGCCCGGCCGGGCGGCATCGAGGCCAGGTCGGACACCTCGAGGATGTTGTGCCGCTGGGTCTGCCGGCTGGTGCCGCGCTCACCCTTGTTGTACGAGACCGAGCTGGAAATGATGTCGTAGTCGCCGATCAGCTTGCTGAGCTTCTCGAGGAAGTTCGCGTCCGACGCGCCACCGCCGTACACCCGGACGTTCGCCGAGGACCAGAGCTTCTCCATGCCCTCCTGGCCCCAGCACTCCACACCCTGCGGCCAGGACTGCAGGATCGTCATCAGCACGATGCCGCGGGATCCGAAGTGGCTGTAGAGGTCGGGCAGGTTCTTCCAGCGGCACACGTTCGCCGCCTCGTCCAGCACGCCGACCAGCGGGTTCGGCATCCGGCCCATCGGGTTGCCCTTGGCGTACTCCTCGGCCGCCTCCACGACCGCCACGGTCAACGCGGTGACCAGCGGTCCCGCCGTACCGGCGCCTTCCTTGGAGAGGCTGTACAGCGTGCCGCCCTGGCGGACGAACTCGTGCGGGTTGAACTGCGGTCGGGTGTCGTTCGGGCCTTGCGGGATCACCCAGCGGGTCACCTTGCGGTTGACCAGGAACTGGGCGCTCTGCTGCGCCGTGCCGTAGACGCCGGCGCGCTGCTTGTCCGGCGCGTTGATGACACCGGCCAGCGCGTCGGCGGACAGGTGCAGACCCGGCGTGTTGCGCAGGATCCGCTCCGGCTCGTCGTTGCGCTGGTCCGCGAGCCAGCTGTAGACCTGCGTGATCGGGCGCTTCGCGACCGCCGCCGCGAGCAGCAGGCCGGCCAGCAGGTCGGTGCCGGCGGCGTCGAAGAAGGCGTCGGTCTGCGCGTTCAGCTTGCGCTGCGAGGCGACGAAGTGCTCGGCGAGCTCGCGGGCCTTGGTCTCGTCGGTGATGTAGGTCAGCGGGTTCCACCACCAGTTCGGCGGCTCCTCGCAGACCTCCTGGGGGTCGAACACCCAGACCGGGCCCTTCTCCAGCCGCGGCCCCCGAGTGGCGTCGACGATGTCGCGCTTGTTCGAGGTGGCGATCACCGCGCCGGGCGCGTCCAGGATCGCCGGTACGGCGCGAGACGTCGTCTTACCGGTTCGCGGGCCCCAGATGTCGACGTGCATGTCCTCCCAGGACCCGAACACCTCGAGGTTGTCCCGGACGGTCCGGCCGATCAGGACGCCGGGACCGGCGTGCCCGGCGCCGAGCCGGTTGGCGATCGCCTGCGCGCCCTCCCGGGTGATCTTGAAGATCTCCGACCGCTTCGACATCAGGAACGCCTGCTTGTCGACCCGGCCGACGCTGCTCTGCCGCCGGCGGAGGAAGTACCAGGCGGTGCCCACGATCAGACCCAGCGCGACGAGCTCGAGGATGAGTACGCCGGTGGCCGCGCCGGACCAGCGGATCCGGCCGTTGATCAGGTCGGCCAGGGCGCCGATCGGGCCCGGCACCGCGCGGGTGTCGTTGATCGCGGCCGCGGCCTTCAGCGCGCCCCAGACACCGCCGACGACCAGGACGAACAGTCCGATGCCGATGAAGACCAGGACCGACTCGACCGACAGCCCGCCGGGACCGGTGCTCTTCCTGCCTTGGGCCATTACTCGTCAACTCCCGTTCGGGCGACCAGCCGGGTGGTCGGGTCGGGTGGCGGCAACATCGTCGGGTCGTCCAGGCTGTACTGCTCGACGACCTCCTCCGAGCCGTCGGCGGCCACCTCGACCTTCAGCGGGTTGCCGTCGGCACCTGTCTTCCACAGCTTGTTGGTGTCGTTGATCTCGCGCTCGACCGAGGTGAGACCGACGTGCACCGGGATGCCCGGGCGGCCGCCGACCTTGACCAGGAAGTTGCCCCGGCCGGGCGGCGCCGCCTCCTGGCCGGTGGCCGGGTCCCACGCGGGCGGGTCCTGCCAGCCGATGAGCATGTTCTGCTCCTCCTCGGACATCGGCACGACCTCGGTCAGGTTCTCCATCTCGGCCCGCGGCAGACCGCCGCAGATGACCATGCCGGACCGCTCGACGAAACCCTTCGCCTTCATCCGGTCCTCGGGGTGCTCGAGGGCGAGCAGGTCGGACATGGTGTGCG
>NZ_JBSFBL010000051.1:0-60458 GCF_053592935.1 Kribbella sp. NPDC002412 | reverse complement strand
GTCGGCAAGGTGGTCGAGGGTCTCGGGCACGGTCAGGTTCGCGATGATGTCCGGGCGCCGCAATCGCCACAGGCGGCGCCCTGCTGACCGCCACCCTGTTGCTCTCGGCAACCAACACGACGCCATCCGCCAACGGGCCAGCAACTGACGGCATGCCGGCAACCGGCCAACCACCAACTGACGGAAACTCAGCAGCCAACACGTCGGCAACCGCCGGAGGCATGGCGGCTAGCGGCTCGGCCACAGACGGAAAGCCGGCCACCGGCGGGCCGGCAATCGCGGCTCGAGGAGCTGGCTTCGCCGGAAGCTCAGCAGCCGACGGGTCGGCAACCGACGGGGTCCCGACCACCGACGGGCAGTCCGTAACCGATGACAAGCTCGGTCAGGCTGAACATCAGCCCCCGCCGGGCGGCTCGCACGGCCAGGCGCAGGCGTCTAGTCAGACGCACGACCGTGAGCAGCAAGCCAGTCAGCCGAGCGACCGTGGCCCGCAAGCCAGTCAGCCGAGCGACGGTGAGCCGGAGGCTAGGAACACACGCGACCGCGGGCCGAATCGCAACGGCAACCGCCAGCTCGGTCCGCAGGCGTTGCGGGCCTGCCAGGACGCAGCCGTGGCAGCGGGCGTCTGGGCGGTCGCGAGCATCGGCGGCCTGATCACCTCCGCGGCGGTGATCCTCGGCATCCCCCTGTCCCATCTACCCGACCACGCGTCGGCGGCAGGCGAGCTCGACCAAGTCCGGGCGCTTGCCGTGACCGTCGTACTGACGGCAATCCTCGCCGTGATCCTCAGCGGCTGCCGGACAACCCGAGGCGCCCGCTTCGCGCTGCTCCTGACCGCGCTCGCCCTCATTCCACCGCTGCTCACCGGCCACGGCGCCATCGAGCGCACCAGCTTCTGGTCACTCCTCGCGACCAGCTCCCTGGTCGTCCACGTCTTCGCGGCAACCGCGTGGATCGGCGGCCTAGGCGGCGTACTGCGCTATGCCCGCGAGCGAACCGCAGTCGAACGCTTCAGCCGCCTCGCCCTGATCTGCGCGATCACCATGGGAATCACCGGCCTCCTAACCGCCGAAATCCACCTAGGCGGCCGCGAAGACGGCTGGGCCCTGCTCACCCAATGGGTAACCACCGGCTACGGCGCCCTGGTCTTCGCCAAAGCCATCGCCTTCGCCATCCTCGTCACCGTCGGCTGGTGGCACCGCCGCACCACCCTCCCCGACCTAGCCACCGGAAACCCAACCGCCTTCCGCCGCCTGGCCCTGGTGGAACTCCTCATCATGGCCGCAACCGTAGGCCTAGCAGTAGCCCTATCCCGCACCCCATAACCACCCGACACGACCGCGCCCCCAGTGGACACCGCTCCACGGCGGCGGTCCTGTCGGCCGCCTTCGGCGGCGCGCGGACTGTGTCAGTTGCCGACCGTATTGGCGCCGGGCCCTGGATAGCTGTGGGTCGCTCCAAGGACGCCGCTTCGCGGCGGCGGTCTTGTTGGCCGCCTTCGGCGGCGCGCGCCGACTGTGTCACGCGCCGACCGTGTTGGCGCCGGGTCCTGGTAAGTCCGTGAATGGACCGCTTCGCGGCGAGCTCCGCCGTACGGCGTGGGTCGGTGGCCGTCTTGCTGCCCGCCTTCGCGGCGCGCGGAACCCGTTTCACGCTCGGACGCGTGTTGGCGCCGGGCTCCTGTGGAGCCGGTAAGCGAAGGCCACCGGTGCGCGGCTGCTGCCTGGTTGCGCCCTCGGCGGTAGGCGCGGACTGTGCCGAGCCTCGGCGGAGTTGGCGCCAGACCCCTGGGGTATTCGGTCGACCGATGGGACACCGCTACGGCGGCTGTCCTGTCGGCCGCCTTCGGCGGTGTGCGACTGTGTCTCGGACAGGCCAGGTTGGCGGGTCCTGGGTAGCTGCGGGGTCGCTCAAGACGCAGTTCGCGGCGGCCGTCTGTCAGCCACGTTCGGTGGTGCGCGCGGGCTGTGTCGGGCGGCGGACCTGTTGCCGTCGGCTACTCGTCGCAGTCTGAGGTGGCGCAGGGGTCGGCCGGGATGGTGCCGACGATGCGCTCGAAGACGGCCGTTAGCTGATCCTGCTCCTCGTGGCTCAGTTGGTCGAAGAAGTACGTGCGGACCGCGTCGACGTGATCCGGTGCGGCCGCCTCGATGGCTTTTCGGCCGACGTCCGTCAGGCGGACCATCGAGCCGCGCGCGTCGGAGACGCATTCCTCGCGGCAGACCAGGCCGCGCTTCTCCATGCGGCTGACCTGGTGCGACAGCCGGCTCCGCTCCCAGCCGACTGACTTGCCGAGGTCGCGGGTCCGCAGTACGCCGTCTTCCGCGACGGACAACGGATGCAGCAGCGCGTAGTCCGCACCGGACAGGCCCGAGTTGCTGATCAGCCGGGTCTCCAGCGCACGCATCAACTCGCGGTACGCGTCACGGTACGACTGCCAAAGCCGCGCCTCCCGCGCATCCAGCCACCGCGAATCCGTCATTCAACCATCATACGGACTTCTGTTGACATATCACCGAGTACGCGAAATGACACCGCAGCGGTGGCTGTCCGGCGGCCACTTCGGCCGGTGGGCGGCGGATTGCGTTCACGGATGACTGCCTAGGGAGCCGCCGCACAGCGCTGACCGTCGTGCGGCCTGGGGCGCAGCGCCAACCCGGTCGCCGTTGACCACAGCCGCGCACACCACCAAGGGTGCAGCCGAACCACCGGTGCGAAGCAGGGCTCTGTCCGAAGGCGCCGTATCCAAGAGCGCCGCCGCTCAAAGCGGTGCCGGGTGCCGAACCCGCCAACCCCGGACACGATCCCCGCGCCGCCGGAGGCGGCCGACTGGATGGTCGCCCGAAGCGGTGTCCGCTCGATGAGCTGCCACTGGGCACTCGGCGCCAACGTGGCTGGTGGCTGATGCAGTCTGCGCACACCGCCGAAGGCGGCAACAAGACTGCCGCCGCGCAGCGGTGTCCGCTGTGCGTCCTATCCGGTGGCCTGCGCCACACGGCCAGCGCCGGACCGCAGTTGCGCGTGGCGCCGGAGGCGGCCGACAGGATGGCCGCCGCGAACCGGTGTCCGCTGGATGAGTTGCCACGGGGTGCCCGGCGCCGACCTGGTCGGCGTCTCACGCGGCTCGCGCACACCGCCGAAGGCGGCAAGAGGACAGCCGCCGCGGAGCGGTGTCCATTGGGTTGTGGTTCTTGTCTCGGTGGGTTGACGTGTCATCTCGATGAGATATTTTGGTGACGCATCATCAAAGAGTCTGCGGGCTCCTCCCTTCTAAGGAACTGTTATGCCCAAGATCGCGATCATCCTCGGCAGCACTCGTCCGGGTCGGAACGGCGAGGCTGTGGCTCGCTGGGTGCTGGATATCGCCAAGCAGCGCGGTGACGCCGAGTTCGAGTTGGTCGACATCGCGGACTACAAGCTGCCGCACCTGGACGAGGCGATTCCGCCGTCGATGGGGCAGTACACGCAGCCGCACACGCTGGCCTGGGCCGAGACGATCGACAGCTTCGATGGGTTCGTGTTCGTCACGCCGGAGTACAACCACTCCACGTCCGGCGCGCTGAAGAACGCGATCGACTTCCTGTTCAAGGAGTGGAACGACAAGGCGGCTGGGTTCGTCAGCTACGGGGCGGTTGGCGGTGCCCGCGCGGTCGAGCACCTGCGGCTGGTGATGGGTGAGCTGAAGGTCGCCGACGTACGCAACCAGGTCACGCTGTCGCTGGCCACGGACTTCAAGGAGTACAGCGAGTTCACGCCGGCCGCGTACCAGGAGCCCGCGGTACACGCGATGCTCGACCAGGTCGTCAGCTGGAGCAACGCACTCGCCACGGTACGGACCGCCGCCTGAAACCCTCCGGCCGCTGCCATCCCGGCAGCGGCCGGAACCCCGTGGGGAAGCTCAGTCGCCCCGGAGTGTTGAGGATGCGGCGGCGAGTAGCTGCAGGATGGTTAGGGCAGTGATGGTGGCGCCGCCGATCAGTAGCCAGCGGATGTCTGCTGACCACATCCAGCCGAGCAGGACTGTCGGTACGCCGCCGATCAGCAGGAGGCCACCGAGCAGCAGGTGGCCGGCGGACAAGCTCTCGGAGTCGAGGCCGAGCGCGATGATGACCACCAGGGCGGGCAACGCCGTACCGATGACAAGTCCGGTCACCGTCCAGCGCCAGTCGCCGGCCGCGAGGCCTACTGCAACGCCTGCCAGTGCGGGTACGCCGACGCCGAGCAGTGCGGCCGCCTCCGGCACCAGGAAGTACAGCTTGTCCCAGAGACGGTCGCCATACCGTTGCTCGACAGCGTCGACCTCCCGCGGCCAACCCTGTGAGACGAGTCGCCGATAGAGGCCGGTTGCTACGACCGCGCCCGCCGCCCCAGCTCCGAGCGCGGCCCACCTGCCGCCGGCTAACGGCCAAGCGAGCAGACCGGCGGTCAACAAAAACAGGCCGAGCGGCATCGTGACCGCCGGCCAAGGGTCGCGCGTTCGCGCACGTCCGGTAGGTACGTCGAGTTCGCCGGCCGCCGCGGCGCGTCGAAAAGCATCCCAGTCGTCGGCGTGGAAGTGCAGCGTGCCGCCGGTCTCGACGCCCTCGAGATGCCAGTGGCTGACGTACTCGCCGCCGTGGGGAAAGCGGTGGACCTCCTCGCCGTGGCGCACCACCACGGCGCCGTTGTCGCTCGGGCGTCCGTGGGTCACCTCGTCGAGGAACGTCGCCCACTGGTCGCGGGTGAACAAGAGTGCCGTGCCCGAAGGCCGTCCCGAGTCGTAGATCTGCCGCAAGATCACGCCGTGCCTGCTCACACCCGCAGCTGCCCAGGTGGCGCGGTTGCCGGCGACCGCGACCGAGATCGACTCGATGCGTCGACGGAGCGGCATGCGCCGACGATACCGGCGCCGCGGTGCTCAGGCGCATCACGGTCACCCAGCTCGATCGCGGCGCGACAGGCAGGGCTCGGAGCCGCGAGCCGGTGGTGACTCCCGGTACTCGGAGATAGGGGGCGGTGACACGCCGTTACGAAGAGCAGGGGGTGACTGCGGCGGAAAGAATGAAGGCGTCTCGTTCGGATGCGCGCTGAATTTGACAACGATTTTCATTATCGGCAGGATGCATGACCGGCGGCGGGTGACCGTGGGGCGTCGCCGGACCTCTACCGTGAAGGAAACGCGCATGTCCGACCGACTGAACAGACGAGCGTTCCTGGGGGTGGCCGGTGGACTGGGTCTGGCGGCACTGACCGGGTGTGGATCCGACGGCCAGGCAGCGGCCCAGCCCACGCAGGGTGGTCGGCTGCGGGCCGTGTACGCGGGTGGCGGCGCCAAGGAGGTGCTCGACCCCCACGTCCAGAGCCTGTTCGTCGACATCGCCCGGCACAAGGCGATGTACGACAAGCTGGTCGAGCTCGGCCCCGACCTGAAGCCGGTGCCGCGGCTGGCGGAGAAGTGGGAGAGCGACAAGCAGGCGACGACCTGGCGGTTCACGCTCCGGGACGCGACCTTCCACGACGGCAACAAGCTCACCAGCGAGGACGTCCTCTACAACCTGGCCCGGATCGCCGACCCGAAGGCGCCCGAACGCGTCGCCCAGTCGTCGCTGGCCACCGTGGATCTGCGTCGCTCGAAGGCGATCGACCCGCGAACCGTCGAGCTGACACTCTCCGCGCCGAACGCCGAATTCCCTGCCCTGCTGGCCGGAATCGGCACCCAGATCGTCCGCGACGGCTTCACCGATCCCACCAAGCCGGTCGGCACCGGCCCGTTCCGCTTCGTCTCCTTCGAGGCCGGCCGGTCGATGGTTGCCAGCCGGTACGGCGACTACTGGGAGGACCCGGCCCGGATCGAGGAGCTGCACATCCTCTCGGCCGACTCCGAGGCCCGCGCGAACGCCGTACAGGGTGGACAGGCCGAGTACGCGAACGACATGACCGCGACCTTCGCGCGTACGGCGGAAGCCGGCAAGACGGTCCGCATTGTCGCCGCGAAGGCCAGCACCATGCAGGCGTTCGTGATGAAGTGCGACCAGCCGCCGTTCGACAACCCGGACGTCCGGCTGGCGTTCAAGCTGCTCGCCGACCGGCAACGGCTCGTCGACGTGGTGCTGGCCGGTCGTGGTGCCGTCGGCAACGACCTGTTCGGCAAGGGCTACCAGTACTATCCCGACGGTCTGCCGCAGCGGGAGCGTGACGTCGAGCAGGCGAAGGCGCTGCTGAAAAAGGCCGGTCTGGCGAACAAGGAGGTCGAGATCTTCACCGCCGACGCGTCGGCCGGGTTCGTCGAGGCGGCCACGCTGTTCGCCGAGCAGGTCGCCGAGGCCGGGGTCAAGCTCAAGGTCATCACCGGCAGCCCGTTGACCTACACCAAGGATCTGCTGACCAAGGGCGTGATCGGCTGTCACCGGTCCGGTGCGATGCCGATCCCGCAGTACATCACCGACCGGTTGCTGACGAAGTCGCCGTTCAACGTCACGCACTGGCGCCGGCCGGGGTTCGACGCAGAGTTCGCCGCCGCGCAGGTGCTGACCGACGAGGCGGCCAGGTCGGCGAAGTACGGCGTACTGCAGAAGACGCTCCGGGACGAGGGCGGCATCCTGGCCTGGGGCCTGCCGGACTACCTGGTCGCGGTGTCGTCCAAGGTGCAGGGTGTCGACGCGGTGCCGCCGAACACCCTGGACTTCGGCCGGTTCGACAAGGTGTGGCTGGCCTGAATGCGGTCGTACGCCGCGCACCGTGCTGCGCTCGCCGTCGTCCAGCTCGCCGTACTGTCCGTTCTCGTCTTCGTCCTCACCGCGTTGCTTCCGGGTGACGCGGCCGAGATGCGGTTCACCGAGACGCTGACGCCTGAGCAGGTCGATCGGATGCGGGCGCAGCTGGGGCTGGATCAGCCCGCGGTCGAGCGGTTCACGCACTGGTTCGGCAACGTGCTGACGGGTGATCTGGGTACGTCGCTGATCAGTGGCGGGCCGGTGATCGACATCGTCAAGGCTTCAGTCGGGGCGACGTTGGTGCTGACGTTGGCGACGCTGGCCGTAGTGGTCCCGCTGGCCGTTGCCTTGGGCATCGTGATGGGGACGCGGGAGAACGGGCGGCTGGATCGGGCGATCACGTCGGTGACCCTGGCCTTGAGCGCGATCCCGGACTTCGTGATCGCGGTGCTGTTGGTGGCGGTGTTCTCGCTCAAACTCGGCTGGTTGCCGGCCACGTGGATCGGCGGCGATCTGCTGGCGAGTCCGGTGTTGCTGGTGCTGCCTGTCGCTGTGCTGCTTGGGCGGACGGTTTGTCTGCTGTCGCGGCAGGTGCGGGCCGGCACGATCACGGCTCTGCAGGCGGAGTACGTCGTACAGGCTCGGCGGCTCGGGGTGCCGCGGCGGCGGTTGTTGTTGCGGCATGTGTTGCCGAACGCGGCTGTGCCTGGGGTGCAGGAGTTGGCGCGGACCGGGGACACCTTGCTGGGTGGGGTTTTGGTGGTGGAGGCGATCTTCGCGATCCCTGGGTTTGCTACGGCACTTGTGGATGGGGTTGAGACGCGGGATGTGCCGGTGGTGCAAGGGTTGACGCTGGTGCTGGCGGTGGCGGCGTTGGTGATCAACCTTGGCGCCGACTTGGTGTGCAACCGGTTGGTGCCGCGCACGGAGTTGCTGCGATGAGGCGGCTTGCTGCGCGATTGCCGTTGGGGGTGTCGGCGGCGCTTGTTGTCGCGCCGCTCGTCGTGGCCGTGTTCGGGCCGTTCATCGACGTGCGGGCGACGCCTGGGCTGCCGTATGACTCGCAGGGTGTGTTGGGCACGGACGGGCTTGGGCGGGACGTTCTGCAGTTGGTGCTGAGCGGTGGGCGGACGGCGCTTGGGATGGCATTTGGTGCTGTGGCGATTGCCTATCTGGTCGGGGGCTTGATTGGGCTCGTCGCGGCCTCGACTCGGCATCGTTGGTTGGATGAGGCGTTGATCCGGCCGCTCGACGTACTGCTGCCGTTGCCGTCGTTGCTGGTGATCAGCGTGGTCGCAGTCGGGTGGCGGGCGTCGGCGTTCGCGATCACGCTGGCTGTTGCCATGGTCAACGTTCCGACCGTCGCGCGGCTGGTGCGGGCGGCGGCGCTGGACGCGGCGAGCAGCCCGGTCGTCGAGGCGCTCCGGATGCAGCGCGAGAGCTGGGTCGGCATTCAGTTCGGGTACGTCGGCCGCGCAGTCCTCGGCCCGGTCGCCGCCGACATCGGCACCCGCATCACCCTCGCCGTCTTCCTGGTCGCGTCAGTCAACTTCCTGGGCCTAGGCCTGAGCCCCACCGCCCCCGACTGGGCCGTCAGCATCTCCCGCAACCGAGAAGGCCTCCTCCTACAACCCTGGTCAGTCCTGGCCCCAGCATTCCTACTGGTCTCCTTCACCCTAGGCTTCAACCTCCTAGCCGACCGCCTGGTCCACCACACCCGCCGCCTCGCGGAGTTGGCCACATGAGCCCGCGCTTGTTCCAGACCCCGCCCGCAGGGCGGGGGCTTGTCCGGGTTGCTGGGCTTGAGGCGACTGCTGGGTCGGCGATTCTTGTTGATGGGGTGTCGTTTGAGGTTTGGGCGGGGCGGGTGACGGCTCTTGTCGGGGCCTCGGGGTCTGGGAAGACGACGTCTGCGCTTGCGTTGCTTGGTGAGCACACCAGTGGGGTGCAGCTGTCGGGGTCCGTTGAGGTGGATGGGCAGTTGGTTGTTGACGGCGACGGGCCTACGGCGGCGGCATCCGGGGTGCGGGGGCGGGTGGTGGCGTACATGCCTCAGCATCCGGGGAGTGCGCTTAATCCGGCGCGGCGGGTGGGGGCGACGTTGCGGGAGTTGGAGGGGTTGCATCATCCGGGGGAAGGGGTTGTCCGGGAGGCGTTGCGGGCGGCTCAGTTGCCGGACGACAGGGAGACCTTGCGGCGGTTTCCGCATCAGTTTTCGGGTGGGCAGCGGCAGCGGGTTGCGTTGGCTCAGGCGTTGACGTGCCGGCCCAAGGTGCTCGTGCTGGACGAGCCCAGCACCGGGCTCGACTCGATCACCCGGCAGCAGTTGGTCAACGAGCTGGAAGAGCTGGCGGCGAGCGGGTTCGGGATCCTGCTGCTCAGCCACGACCTCGACCTCGTCCGCGCGCTCGCCAAGCAGGTCGTCGTACTGTCCGCCGGCCAGGTCGTCGACTCCGGCGGCCCCGAGGTGCTGTCCGCGAAGCTGGAGCTCCCGCGGCCAAGCACCCCCAGCCCCGGCAAGCCATTGCTCCAGGCAACAAGCCTGACGGCATCACTCAAACCCCGTGGCCGGGACCCGATCCTGCACGACGTCGACCTCGCCGTGCGCCCGGGCCAATGCGTCGGCGTGGTCGGACGATCCGGCAGCGGCAAGACCACGCTCGCCCGCACCCTGGCCGGCCTCCACGAACGCCACACCGGCCAGATCCTCCTGGACGGCGAAGACCTCCCCGTCCTCCGGAAGCGATCACTCGAGCAGAACCGCCGCGTCCAGTACGTCTGGCAGGAAGTCCGCGGCTCGTTCGACGAACGCCGTACCGTCGACCAGCAAGTCGCCCGGACCGCCCAACGCCTCCGCGGACTGCCAGCCAAAGAAGCCCACACCGAAGCAATAGAGACCCTGGCCCGCCTAGGCGTCTCGGCGATCACCGCGGCACGGCCCCCGAGCCGATTGTCAGGCGGCGAGCTCCAACGCGCCGCACTCGCCCGTGCCGTCCTCGCGCACCCCGACGTACTGATCTGCGACGAGATCACCACGGCCCTCGACGACCGAGGTACGACGCTCGTCGTCGAGCTCCTGAACGAGTTGAAGGACCGCGGCACCGCGCTGGTCTGGATCGGCCACGACCTCGGCGTGGTCGCGGCGGTGTCCGACCACGTGCTCGTGATCGACGCCGGCCGCGTCGTCGAGGAAGGCCCGCCGGCGACCGTGATGTCCGACCCCACGTCCGAGCTGACCCGGCGGCTGGTGAGCGCCGCCGGGCTCGGGCGCCCCGATTCTCCGCCCGTGCCGACCCCCGACATGAGGAGCGAATCGCGCCGATGACGCGACTGCACGACCACCTGGCGGAGGCGATCAAGGACCCGGACCCGATCCGGGTCGGCGACGACCTGATCTGCCTGCGGTTCGAGACGATGAAGGTGTACTCCGCGCTCGGCGCCGTACGCCACCTGCTGGAGACCGGCGCGGTCCGGCCCGGCGACACCCTGATCGACAGCTCGAGCGGGATCTACGCGCACGCGCTGGCGCTGGCCTGCCACCGGTACGGGATGCGGTGCCACATCGTCGGCTCCACCACGGTCGACCGGACGCTGAAGATCCAGCTCGAGATCCTCGGCGCGACCGTCGAGCAGGTGCCGTCGTCGAACAACCTGCAGCTCGACCAGAACCTGCGGGTCCGGCGGATCGGCGAGATCCTGCGCGAGAACCCGACGTACCACTGGATGCAGCAGTACCACGACGACATCCACTACCTCGGGTACGGCGCGGTCGCCGACCTGGTGAACGACCTCGTGCCGGACGGGCCGCTCTGCCTGGTCGGCGGCGTCGGGACCGGGGCGTCGACCGGCGCGATCGCGGAGTACCTGCGCAACCGCGGCCGGGACGTGAACCTGGTCGGGGTGCAGCCGTTCGGCAGCATCACGTTCGGGGCCGGGCACACCCAGGACCCGGAGATGATCATCGCCGGGATCGGCAGCTCGATCGAGTTCCGGAACGTGCGGCACGAGCTGTACGACCGGCTGCACTGGGTCTCGTTCGACTACGCGATGTCGGCGGCTGTGGACCTGCTCCGGACGTCTGGTGTCTTCGCGGGACTGTCGGCGGGAGCGGCGTACCTGTCGGCGCTGTGGGAACACAACTGCGACAGCGGCCGCAAGCATGTCTTCCTCGCCGCCGACACGGGCACCCGGTACGTCGAGTCCGCTTTTGCCCGTCATGCCGAGGCGCGGCCGATGGCGTCGATGCGGCCGCGGGAGATCGCCTCGCTGGAGGAGCTGGCGGTGCCGTGGTCGGCGATGTCCTGGGACCGGCGGGAGTCGGCGCTGCTCCGGCGCGAAGAGTTCCCATCTGCGACCCCGTCGCATTAAGCTGGGTATGTGACGGGGTATGTGGTCTTGCGGGAGTTGTTCACGGCAACGGAAGTGGACCGGCTGCGGGATGTGGTCGAGCAGGTGCACGCGGACGTCGTCGCGGCAGCCGAGGCCGGGGAGACCGAGGTGACGGTCTGGCCGGACGGGCACCGGCTGGAGAAGGTGCACGGGACAACGATCCACTGGGAGCCGGGGCTGACGGGCAAGGCGGTTCGCAGCCTGTCGCCGGTGTCGCAGCTGCATCCGGCGCTGGATGCGTTGTGGGACGAGCCGCGGCTGACCGAGCCGATGTCGTCGCTGATCGGTGCACCGGCCGGGCGGTTCGTGGCCAAGCTCAACTTCAAGCGGGCCGGGGTCGGGTCGGAGTTCGCGTGGCACCAGGACTTCCCGTACTGGTACGGGTGCGCCGGTACGGCGGCGTACGACATCGCGACCGCGATCTTGATGCTCGACGACAACACCGTGGCCAACGGTGCGATGACGTTGATTCCGGGCAGTCCCGCGGAAGGCCCGGTACGCCGGGACCCGCAGGACCCGACCGGTCTGCTGGTGGATCCACTGGTCGTCGACGCGTCCCGCGCGGTGACGGTGGAGGCGCCGGCCGGGTCGGTCCTCATGTTCCCCGGGCTGATGGTGCACCGCTCGGCGCCGAACCGGACCGCGTCCGATCGCCGCTCGCTGCTGTACTGCTTCCAGCCCGCGGGTCGTCCAGAGTTGTCCGCCCTGACCTACGACCCCGAAAGGCTGGCCGATCTGCCATGACCGCTTCCGTGGCTGCCCTGACCTCCGACGTACTTGCCGGTTCGCTTGGCGTGCCTCCTGCCGAGTTGTCCGTCACGTCCGCTTTCTGGCTGCACCACACCACTCGGCTGCCGGGGGCCGATGTCACCTATCGGAACTACTACGTGTTGCTGCGGGTCGGCGAGGTCTTCGGTGCTTGCTCGTTCGAGGCGGGGGAGCTGGATCCGTCGTACTGCGCTGATACTTCGGGGTTGACTGTCGCGGAGTTGCTGTCGTCGGAGGGTGTTGCGCTGCCGGTGCGGATCGCGGCGCTGGATGCCTATCTGGCAGCGGTCGAGCCGCATCACGTGTCGGCGGATGCTGAGGAGATCGTGCTTCCCGCTGGTACGCCGGATGTGCGGGCGCGGGCCCGGGATGCGGCGGTCGCCGGGCTGCTGGATGTTGCCGAGGGCACCAAGGTTGCGCTGATCGGGGTGGTGAATCCCCTGGTCGACGCCATCACCGCGCGGGGTGGGGTCTGTTTGCCCTGTGACTTCAACCTTCGTGAGACCGCGTCCGGGTTGCCGGTTTCCCGCGACATGACGGCGGTAATCGACGCTGCCGATGCTGTCGTGGCGACCGGGATGACCTTGTCCAACGGGACTTTCGACGTCCTCCTTGATCGTTGCCGTCAGCAAGAGAAGCCGCTGGCGGTCTATGCTCAGACCGGAAGCGCCGTGATCCGGTCCTTCCTCGGCTCCGGCGTCACAGCCCTCTCCGCCGAGCCCTTCCCCTTCTCCCAGTTCAGCTCCCGCCCGAGCAGCCTCTACCGCTACCCCAGGACGGACACATGAGCAGCAGCACCCCAAACCCGGCTCCTGCCCCGACAGTCGCACTGCAGGCCGGCTCCTCTTCATCCTCCACCTCCGTGGATGCGCGTGGCGCGGGCGCGGAGGTGCCGGGGGATTGGTGGATGGCTCGGCGGTTGTGGCCGTTTTTGGTGGCTTCGGCGGTGAGCTTGATTCCGTTCACGGTGTTCGGGATGTATCTGGTGCCTATTGCCGCGGCGGCGGGCGGGAATGTGGCTGAGATCGGTGGGCTGCGGGGGCTCGGTGGTCTGGCGGCGTTGGTGGTGGGGTTCTCGTTGGCGCCGTTGATCGACCGGATGGCGCGGGAGTTGGTGGCTGCCGGTGGGCTGGCCTTGCTGGGGATCTCGGCGGCGTTGGGTGCTGTGGGCAACGTGTTCGCGCTGGCCGCGTTCTGCCTGTTGATCGGTGCGTCGACGTCGATCCTGGCGCCGTCGATCGGCGCCGCCGCGGCCGACCGGTTCAAGACCCCGGCGGCGGCCGGACGGGCGGCGACGCTGGTGTCCGCGACCACGTCGGCGACGGCGATGCTGGCGGCCCCGGTTCTCGCCGTACCAGGAATGCTGTGGGGCTGGCGTGGCAACCTGCTTGCCGCGGCAGTCGTCTCGCTGGCGTTGTCGGCGGCGTTCTTCTGGCGTGGCCGTGGCCGAAAGGCTCCACTCAGGACCGGTCAGCGGATGAGCTACCTCGCGACCTACCGCGAGCTGGCCCGGATTCCCGGCGCGCTGCCACTGCTCGTGATCGCGATGCTGCGGACAGCCGCCTTCATGGGCTACCTCGCCTACCTCGCAGCGTTCTACGACGAGAAGTTCGACCTCGCGCCGGGATGGTTCGCGCTGGTGTGGTCGCTGAGCGGCGCGTCGTTCTTTCTCGGCAACCTGCTGGCCGGCCGCTACATCGCCCTCGAACGCCCCTGGATCGGCCCCGAGAAGATGCTCCTGGTCGGTCTCGCCGTCGCCCTGACCAGCGTCTCCGCCTTCTACTTCTCACCGAGCCTCCCGCTGACCCTGCTGCTCACCGCGCTGATGGGCGCGAGCCACGCGACGGTCGCCGCCTGCGTCACCACCTTGCTGGTCCGCCGCAGTGGCGACCTGCGTGGTTCGGCGCTCAGCGTCAACGCGGCCGGCATGAGCCTCGGCACCTTCCTCGGCGCCGCTCTCGGCGGCCTGGGCCTCGGGCTCGGTGGATACCCGGGCACTGCCCTGACTTTCGCGTCGATCACCCTGATCGCGCTCGGATTTGCGCTGCGGGTGCGACGCTGAGCGAGTTATCGTTCGGTGCTATGGAGAACCTGCCCGACCGCCAGCACCCGCACGCGCACCTGCGTGCTTCCGACACCGATCGTGACCGCGTGGTCGACGTACTGCGGGATGCGCTGATGTCGGGGCGGTTGACGCAGGACGAGCACGCCGAGCGGCTCGAGCAGACCTTGCAGGCGCGGACCCTGGGCGAGCTCGAGCCGATCACGCAGGACCTCGTCATCCCGGCGCAGGCGATGCCGGCCGCCGCACCGTCGAACAGCCCGGTGCCGATCGAGGAGCCGGCCAACCCGTCGGACAGCTTCGACACCCTGTTCGCGATCTTCGGCGGCGGCGAGCGGAAGGGCCGGTGGCGAGTCAAGCGCCGGACCAACGCGGTCGCGATCTTCGGCGGGCACGACCTGGACATGACCGACGCGGTGTTCGAGGGCCGCGAGGTGACGATCTACGCGTTCGCGGTGTTCGGCGGGATCGACCTGACCGTCCCGGACTCGGTCGAGGTCCGCAACCAGGGCGTCGGCATCTTCGGCGGTTTCGGCGCCCGCGGCGGCGACTCACCCGACCCGAACGCCCCCGTGGTCATCGTCAAGGGCCTGGCCCTGTTCGGCGGCGTCGGCGGCCAGGTCTCCTCCAAGCGGCACAAGAAACGCTTCAAGAACCACGGCGGCCACGGCCGGCTCGACCACTGACCTGGCTCAGATCCAGGTCTTGAACCACATTCTCTGCAGCCAGTCGGGGTGCGGCAGGACCTCGTCGGTCAGGATCGGCCAGATGTAGGCGAAGTTCAGGACGACCAGGACGACGAAGGCGCCGACGACCGCGCTGCCGATCAGGCGGCGGGGGGTGGCCTGGCCGAGCGCCGTCCGGGCGGGGCCGAGGATCTTGCCGAGCACGAGGGACAGCGCCATCACCGTGAACGGGATCATCGTCACGGCGTAGAAGAAGAAGATCGGTCTGTCGTCGAACGCGAACCACGGCACCCAGCAGGTGACGAACCCGACGATGGGTATGCCGAACCGCCAGTCCCGCTGGGCGACCCAGAGCACCAGCGAGGCGAGCAGCGCCAGCGCGCCGCCCCACCACAGCAGAGGTGTCCCGAGCGCGGAGATCACCGACAGGCAGTTCGTCCCCGCCGGCGCGGTGCAGCCGTTGGTGCCGGGCTTGATGTCGTTGACCGCGTCGAACCCGATCGGCCGGGCGATGATCGGCCAGCCGGCCGGGTTCGAGGCGTACGGGTGGGTGGCGTTCTTGATGTAGTCGCCGGTGTGGAACGCCAGCACTTCCTGGTGGTAGTGGATCAGTGACCGGAAGTCGTCCGGGACCACCTTCATCACGCCGTGCGCAGGGTTCTTGGACGCGTAGTCGTGGTCGTAGGCGTTGTCGTGCAGCAGCCAGCCGGTCCAGGTCGCGGTGTAGGTGACGAGCGCGACCAGCACCAGGCTGAAGAACGCCGGGATGCCGTCGACCAGCGCCGACTTCACGAAGGCGTGCCGGACGCCGAGCGCCCGCCGCGCGCCGAGGTCCCAGGCGAAGGTCAGGATGCCGAACCCGGCGATCACCCAGACCGCCGACCACTTGGTCCCGAGCGCGAGCCCGAAGCACACGCCGGCCGCGAGCCGCCACGGCCGGATCAGCAACCAGCGGCCGAGCGTACGGCGCTCGCCGTCGGCCACCGGCTTGTCGAGGGACTCGGCGTGCCGGCGCCGGGTCCAGTCCCGGTCCGCGACCAGGCAGGAGACCGCCGCGACCAGCCAGAACGCCAGGAAGATGTCGAGCAGCGCGACCCGGGACATCACGAAGTGCAGGCCGTCGACCGCGAGCAGCAGGCCGGCCACTGCCCCGATCAGGGTCGACCGGGTCATCCGCCGTACGGTCCGGATCAGCAGCAGCACGGTGAGCGTGCCGCACAGGGCCGGCATGAACCGCCAGCCGAACGTGTTCATCCCGAACAGCTGCTCGCCGGCCGCGATCATCCACTTGCCGACCTCGGGGTGCACGGTCAGGCTCGGGGTGTCCTTGAAGACGTCCAGGTTGCCGGCCAGGATCGCCTTGTCCGCGGCGCCCTCCGGCTGGTCGATGAACTGCCGCGCGTAGCCGAACTTGAGCAGGCTGAACGCGTCCTTGGCGTAGTACGTCTCGTCGAAGACGAACTTCACCGGGTTGCCGAGGTCCCAGAACCGCAGGAACCCGGCCAGCGCGGTGATCGCCAGGGTCGCGATCCAGCCGCCGTCGAAGTCCCTCGGCATCGGCGGGTACAGCCGCTCCTTGAGCGGTGGCAGCCGCCTCCCGAGCACGTCCCGCCCGAGCGTTTCCCGCCCCTCGGCAGCGTCTCCCCGCCGAGCGGTACCGTCCTCGATCACAGCAGTCACGACCGCCATGGTACGGAGCCCCCAGTAGCACTGCGCCCCGCCGTGCGTCCCGGGACTGCGATGATGGGGCCCGTGACCGGGCGATTGGTACTGGCGGGGAGTCCTATCGGCGACGTTCTGGACGCGTCGCCCCGGCTCGGGAGAGTGCTCGGAGAGGCCGACGTGGTGGCCGCCGAGGACACCCGCCGGTTGCGGCGGCTGACCTCGGACTTGGGCGTCGTGGTCGCCGGCCGGGTGGTCAGCTACTTCGAGGGCAACGAGCGGGAGCGGACCCCGGAGCTCCTGGACGCGCTGACCGCGGGGCAGACCGTGGTCGTGGTCACGGACGCGGGCATGCCGAGCGTCTCGGATCCGGGCTACCGGCTGGTGGCCGCCGCGATCGAGGCCGGCGTCGACGTCACCGCCGTACCCGGGCCGTCTGCGGTGCTGACCGCGCTGGCGCTGTCCGGGCTGCCGGTGGACCGGTTCACGTTCGAGGGGTTCCTGCCGCGGAAGCCGGGGGAGCGGGCCCGGCGGCTGGGCGAGCTGGCCGACGAGCCGCGGACGATGGTGTTCTTCGAGGCGCCGCACCGGCTGGCCGCGTCCCTCGAGGCGATGGCGGAGGCCTTCGGCGCGGAGCGTCGTACGGCGGTCTGCCGCGAGCTCACCAAGACGTACGAGGAGGTCAAGCGCGGCCCGCTCTCGGAGCTGGCCGAGTGGGCGGCGGACGGCGTCCGCGGCGAGATCACCGTCGTCGTCGCCGGCGCGGATCCGCACAAGGTGCTCACCCCGGAGGACCTCGCCCGGGAGGTCGCGACGGACGAGGACGCCGGAACACCCCGTAAACAGGCCATCGCGGATGTGGCCAAGCGCTTCAACGTTCCCAAACGGACCGTGTACGACGCTGTGCTCGCCGCCCGGGACCCTGGTAAATAGCGCTGGCGCGCGGCACTACCCTTTTCCTATGTCCGAGAAGGCCTATTACGTCACCACCCCGATCTACTACGTCACGGCGGCGCCGCACATCGGCAGCGCGTACACCACCGTGGCCGGGGACGTCCTCACCCGTTGGCACGCGCAGCGCGGCGAGCGGAAGTGGTACCTGACCGGTACCGACGAGCACGGCGAGAAGGTGATGCGCAGCGCGCAGGCCCAGGGCATGTCGCCGAAGGAGTGGACCGACAAGCTCGTCGAGGAGGCCTGGAAGCCGGCCTGGGTCGACGTCGACATCGCGTACGACGACTTCATCCGGACCACCGAGCAGCGGCACACCGAGCGGGTCCGCGAGTTCTGGCAGACGCTGTACGACAAGGGCGACGTCTACCAGGGGCAGTACGAGGGCCTGTACTGCGTCGGCTGCGAGGAGTTCAAGCTGCCCGCGGACATCCGGGTCGACGAGGACGGCACCCAGCGGTGCATGATCCACGGCACCGAGCTGGAGACGGTCGCGGAGACGAACTACTTCTTCCGGCTCTCGGCGTACGCCGACAAGCTGATCGAGCTGTACGAGTCGCAGCCCGACTTCGTGGCGCCGGCGAGCGCCCGCAACGAGGTGATCGCGTTCGTCAAGCAGGGCCTGCAGGACCTGTCGATCACCCGGTCGACCTTCGACTGGGGCATCCCGGTCCCGTGGGACGAGGACCACGTCCTCTACGTCTGGATCGACGCGCTGCTCAACTACGTGACGGCCGCGGGCTACGGCACCGACCCGGAGCGGTTCGAGGAGCTGTGGCCGGTCGACGTGCACCTGGTCGGCAAGGACATCCTGCGGTTCCATGCGGTGATCTGGCCGGCGATGCTGATGGCCGCCGGCGTCGCGGTGCCGAAGCAGGTGTTCGCGCACGGCTGGCTGCTGGTCGGCGGCGAGAAGATGAGCAAGTCCAAGCTGACCGCGATCGCGCCGCACGAGATCACCGACCACTTCGGCTCGGACGCGTTCCGGTACTACTTCCTGCGCACGATCCAGTTCGGCTCGGACGGCTCGTTCTCGTGGGAGCACCTGAGCGCGGTCTACACCTCCGAGCTCGCCAACGGCCTGGGCAACCTGGCCAGCCGGATCGCGGCGATGGTCGGCAAGTACTTCGACGGCGCCCTGCCCGAGCCGACCGACCACGGCCCGGCCGAGCAGGCGCTGGCCGACAAGCTGACCCAGACCGTGGCGACCGCGGACAAGGCGATCGACACGCTGGCGTTCCACGACGCGCTGGCCGCGATCAACGACCTGGTCGGCGCGATCAACGGCTACGTCACCGAGCAGGAGCCGTGGAAGGTCGCCAAGGACGACTCGAAGCGCGACCGCCTCGCCACCATCCTGTACACGTCCGCGGAGGCGCTGCGCGCGGTCGCCGTACTGCACAACCCGACCATGCCCAAGACGTCGGCCAAGCTGTGGACCCTGCTCGGCGCCGAGGAGAAGCTCGGCTCGCTCAACGACCAGCGCGTCCAGGACGCGGCGACCTGGGGTCAGCTCCCGGCCGGCGCCACCCTCACGAAGGGCGACCCGCTGTTCCCGCGTCTCGAGGAGTCGTGACGTCCGGCCGCAGCCGCAGCACGGGGATCGTGCGGTCGGCCGCCCACCGGCGGTACCGGGTGAATCCGGCGAACACCTCTTCGCCGCGCCGGTAGTCCCGCTCGCGCTCCGCGCCATGGAGCTCGTACGCGACAACCTCCTGGCGCCGGCCGTCGACGACGATCGTGGCGTGCTGGTCGGCCCGGAGGTTGTAGTACCAGGCCGGGTGGCCGGGGCGGCCGTAGTTCGAGGCGATCAGGATGAACTCCTGGCCGTCCGGCAGCCCCAGCAACGGCGTCGTCCGGGGCAGGCCGCTGCGTGCGCCCGTCGTGGTCAGCAGGATGATCGGCAGCCCGGCCAGCCAGGACGTCGCGCTCGCCCGGCCGTGGCTCAAGCGATAGACAAGCCGGTCGAGAGGCGGCTGGATGATCCCGTAGAACCTGGCCATCGGCAGGCTGGCCGCCGACCGTTGCACGATCCGGTGGAGGCGTCTGGGTCGCCGATCGGGCCTCACCCCGGCCACGCTAACAAACGGCGGGCGTCCTAGAGCGCGGTTGCGTGGTAGAGGGCGGCGGCCTGGGTCCGGGAGGTGACGGACAGCTTGGTGAGGATGTTGGCCACGTGGAATTTGACCGTGGACTCGCTGATGTGAAGATCGTCGGCGATGGAGCGGTTGCGGTGCCCCTGAGCCAGCCGTTCGAGGACTTCGAGTTCGCGGGTGCCGAGCGGGGCCAGCGGGTCGGAGGTGACGGTCTGCGGCGCCGAGCCGGCGTGCAGGGTGATGCGAGCGGTGAGGCCCCAGCCAGGGACGGCGTCCAGGTCCAGGTCGCCCTCGTGCAGGCGGAGGCGTTCCGCCAGTTGGCCTAGGTCGAGCACGTCCTCGAGCCGGCCGGGGCCGTCGTCGCGGACGGTCGCCTCGAGGTCCGTGCCGTTCCACCGCCAGCCGACACGGATCCGCCGTACGGCGTCCTGCGTCAGCATCGCCAGCACGACCGAGCGGACCGCGACCCGGGCCCGGTGCGCGACCCCGGCCGGGATCAGCTTGTCGTTGCCCGGGGTGTCGAGCTCGAGCTCCACCGGACCGTGCCGGAGCAGCGCGCGCAGCGAGTCGGCGAGCCGGTCGAACGCCTTCCCGACCGGCTCCTCGCCACTGCACACCCGGTCCCGCTGGGTGTCGTTGCGCAGGTCGGACAGGCCGTTCAGCGCAATCTCGACCGCCATCGTCCGGGCCGAGGCGTCGTCGATCCGCTGGTTCCGCAGTACGCCGAGAATCGTGGCGAGCGTGGCCGCGTGCGCCTCACCGAGCTCGGCGGTGACGTCGTTCCGGGCTGCCGCGACCGCGCGATTCTGGGCAAGCGCACCGGGCTCGCGTTCGAGCGTGAGCCGGTACATGTGGATCGTGACCAGGTCCCACAGCTCCTGCAGGACCGCGGCCGCGGCGGTCGGCGTCTCGTCGTACCGGATGAAGACGACCACGGATCCGCGCGGCGCCCGGTCGCTGGACACGGCCAGGACCGGATACTCCGCGCCCGCGATCGGTACGACGCCCTGCCACGGCTGACCGGCCGTGACCGTGCCGAGCAACGCGGCCAGGTCGGCGCCGGTGATCGCCTCCGCGAGCGCGGGCTCGCCGTGCGCGGCGATCGGGGTCGACGCGCACTGGGAGGCTAGCTGCGCGACGGCGCGATGCGGAACGAGCTCCGCGGTCGCCGCCGACAGCCGCTCGAGAATCTCGTTCGGCGGTCCGTCGATGATCTGCGCCACCGCCGCGAGCACCTCCGCCGCGTCGACCACCTCGTCAGTCGTCAGCATGTCCTTCAGAGTACGTCGGTTGACGCGTCCACCCGAGTCCGTCCAGCCGGCGAAGCGTGCGACTGCGTGATCCGCCGCCGCCGAACCGGCATCCCGAGCATCGGGTTGACGACGCCCCAGGCCGCGCCCTTGCAGACCAGCTCCTTGTAAACGGCGGCCTTGCGACCCCGGAGCGAGAAGTTGAGGGTCTGGTCGTCCGCGGTCACGTACTGGATCAGGCCCTGCTTGCGGCCGAGGCTGATGCACTGGTTGAAGTAGCGCAGCGGCGCGTTCGGGCGCTTCGCGCCGGTCAGCCGCGCCACGATCGCTCCGGCGGCCTGCCACGCGGCCGGGGTGCCGGAGGCGCACGACATCCGCAGCGGCTTCCCGGTGTCGCCCATCGCGTAGGCGGCGTCGCCGATCGCGTAGACGTCCGGGTGCGAGACCGAGGCCATCATGTCGTCCACGACGATCTGGCCGGTCGCGGTGGTCTCGAGCGAAGTCGCCGCCGCGATCGGGTGCACCGCGAACCCGGCGGTCCAGACCGTGGTCCCCGACGGGATGACCGTGCCGTCCTTGGTGACGACCGCACTCGGCTCGACCCGGGCGACCGCGGAGTGCTCGTGGACAGTGATGCCGAGGTCCGCGAACACCTTCCGCAGGTGTTCCTGGCCCTTCGGCGAGACCCAATCGCCCAGGCCGCCGTCGGTCACGAGCGCCACGTTCAGGTCCGGCCGGGCCTCGGCGAACTCGGTCGCCGCCTCGATCCCGGTCAGCCCGCCGCCGACGACCGTGACCGTCTGCCCGGCTTCCAGGCCGGCCAGGCGTTCGCGCAGTTCCAGCGCTCCCGGCCGGCTCGCGATCTGGTACGCGTGCTCGGCGGCTCCGGGGACGCCGTGGTCGTTCCAGCGGCTGCCGAGCGCGTAGACCAAGGTGTCGTAGGTCAGCTCGTCCGAGCCGTCGGCGAGGGTGACGGTCTTGCGGTCGGGGTCGACACCGGTCACCCGGGCGAGTCGCAGTTCGACGCCGGTGCCCGCGAACATCTCGTCGAGCGGGCGCGGCGGCAGGTCCTGACCGCTGGCGAGCTGGTGCATTCGGACCCGCTCGACGAAATCCGGTTCGGCGTTGACGAGCGTGAGGTGGACGTCGTCACCGTGCAGCCGCCGGGCGAGCCGGCCCGCGGCGATGGCACCGGAGTAGCCGGCGCCGAGGACGACGATGTGGTGCTTCATATCGGTGCTCCTGTCTGCGTGGGTTCGCCTCCTGAACCGGACGGCGCACGCATTCCTGACAGGTCTGCGGTATGAAGCAGGTCACACCTGACTACCAGGCGGTCAGCAGCGGTTCCCCGTGCTCGGTAGCGTTCCACCGGGCGGTCGCGCGCTCGAGCTTGTCCGGGTTGGCTGCGCTGCGGACGGCGGTGATGCCCGCGGCGGTCACCTCGAGGTGCATGACCCCGACGACCCGGCCGTCCACCACGGCCACGATCGAGGGTTCGCCGTTGGCGAGCTCGGCGTACAGGCCGGGACTGCCGCCGAGGTAGCCGCGCTTGTTCTCGGACGGCTTGAACAGGCCGCGCAGGAACTTCGAGACCGCCACGGCGCCGGTGAACGGGCTGGTGCGGGCCGGGACCTTGCCGCCGCCGTCGCCGATCGCGATGGCGTCGTCCGTCAGCAGTTTCAGCAGCGGCTCGGTCTGGCCGGTGACGGCCGCGGCCAGGAACTCCTCGACGATGCGACGGGCCGCAGCTTCGTCGACCTCGATCCGGGCCTTGCCGCCGGCCAGGTGCTGCTTGGCCCGGTGGTAGGTCTGCTGACTGGACGCCTCGGTGATGTCGAGGATCTCGGCGACCTCGCGGTGCGGGTAGTCGAACGCCTCCCGCAGTACGTAGACCGCCCGCTCGTTCGGAGACAGCCGCTCCATCAGCGTGAGTACGGCGATCGACACGGACTCACGTT
Source organism: Kribbella sp. NPDC002412 (assembly GCF_053592935.1). Classification (NCBI taxonomy): domain Bacteria; kingdom Bacillati; phylum Actinomycetota; class Actinomycetes; order Propionibacteriales; family Kribbellaceae; genus Kribbella; species Kribbella sp. NPDC002412. Next base: position 37,944 of record NZ_JBSFBL010000051.1, on the reverse strand, counting down.
GCTCGACGGTGTCGGCCGGACCGAGGAGTGGGTCGCCGGCGAGCAGCGGCTCGGGCAGCCACTGGCCGACGTACGTCTCGCGGCGGGCCCGTGCCGAGGTGAGCTGGTTGAGGCACAGGTTGGTGAGCACTTTGGTCAACCACGCCTCGGGGACGTCGATCCGCTCGCGGTCGGCGGCCTGCCAGCGCAGGAAGGTCTCCTGTACGGCGTCCTCGGCCTCGGTCGCCGAACCGAGCATGCGGTAGGCGATGGCGCCGAGGCGGGGCCTGGAAGCCTCGAACAGGTCGACCTCGCTCACAGTCAGGGACACGCGACCACGGTAACCAGAATCCGGCGGCCGCCGCGCACCCTGGCCATCGGACGGGTGCACAACTGTCCGAACGGCCAGTACGGATCCGGCGCCGGGCCGGGACCATCGATTGAAGGATCAACCAATCGATGGAGGCACGATATGCAAGCGGTGGTGTTCGAGGAGTTCGGCGGCCCCGGGGTGTTGCGGACCCAGGACGTGGCCGAACCGCACGCCGGGCCGGGCGAGGTGCGGGTCCGGGTGCGGGCCGCCGGCGTGAACCCGATCGACTTCAAGATCCGCCGCGGCTGGACCCGGGGGTTCATCGACGTGACCTTCCCGGCCACGCCGGGGCTCGAGGTCGCCGGGGTGGTCGACCAGGCCGGCGAGGGCGCGAGTTTCGCGGTCGGTGACGAGGTCGTCGGCTGGGCCAAGACCGGGGCGTACGCCGAGTACGCGATCGTCGGGAACGTCGTACTCAAGCCGGCCGGGGTGAGCTGGGAGCAGGCGGTCGGCTTGCCGGTCGCGGGTGAGACAGCGCAGCGCGTGCTCGACGAGCTGAAGGTGAAGTCAGGCGAGACTCTGCTCCTGCATGGCGCCGCGGGTGCTGTGGGGTCGATCGCCGTACAGCTCGCCAAGGCGGCCGGCGTGACGGTCATCGGTACGGCGTCGCCCGCGAACCACCCGTATCTGCGGGAGCTCGGCGCGATCCCGGTCGCGTACGGCGAGGGGTTGCTCGACCGGGTCCGGGAGGCGGCGCCGCAGGGGGTCGACGCGGTGTTCGACGCCGCCGGTCAGGGTGGGCTGGAGGAGTCGATCGAGCTCCGCGGCGGCACCGACCGGATCGTCACCATCGCCGCGATGAACGCCGGTGAGCTCGGTGTCGCGGCGTCGATGGCCGCCTCGGCCAAGCCGGAAGAGATCGCCGCCGCCCTGTCCAAGCAGCTCCGGGCAGCGGCCGACGGCAACCTCCGCGTCCGGGTCGCCGAGACGTTTCCGCTGACCGACGCCCCCAAGGCCCAGGAGCTCAGCGAATCCGGCCACGCCCAGGGCAAGGTCGTCGTACTGCCGTAGCAGCGTCGGCCGAAAAACCTCGGGAATTCTCCGCCCGGCTGTCGAGAACAGCCGGGCGGCTCCGATGACGGGGCGAAGTCCACACCTCGAGAATCGGAGCAAGACCATGACTCAGATCGACATCCGGCCGACCGACCGCCCCGCGACGGCCGGCCGCGCGGCGCGAGCCCGGAGGGTGGCCGTGCTGGTCACCCGGGTGGCCTTGGCGCTGGGCATCCCGCCGGTCATGCCGTTGGCCTTCGGAGCCCTGGCGGCCGTCGTGGCCGCCAGCCGCCGGGTGCAGCTCGCCGCCGTCGTCCGTCGCCTCGTCCGCCGCTGACCGCCACGGCTCACTGGTCAGGAGAACTCTCATGTCCGAAAACACCCCCGCCACCGACCGGTCACCGGCCGAGGCACTGCAGGTCCTGGCACCGCTCATCGGCCACTGGAACGTCAGCGGCCCCGGCCACACCGGAACCGTCCACCTGGTCCCAGGAGCAGGTGGACGCTACCGGTTGGCCGCGGTGCGGGCGCATCTCCTCGAGCAGTCGGGTGACTTGCCGGCGGCGCTGGAGGCGTACGCCGAGGCCGCGAAGCGCACCACGAGTGCTCCAGAGCAGCGGTATCTCCGCAACCGCGCCGCCCGGCTGCAGTAAACCGATGGTCGTGCCGTCGGCTCGCTTCTACAGTCGGCAGCATGACCAGCATCCTGTCTGCCGTGGCCTGGCCGTACGCGAACGGTCCCAGGCATATCGGCCATGTCTCCGGCTTCGGTGTTCCCTCCGACGTGTTCAGCCGGTACCTGCGGATGGCTGGTCATGACGTGCTGATGGTGTCGGGGACGGACGAGCACGGGACGCCGATCCTGGTGCAGGCCGAGCGGGAAGGCGTCAGCCCGCGGGAGCTCGCGGATCGGTACAACCGGGTGATCGTCGAGGACCTGCAGGGGCTCGGGTTGTCGTACGACCTGTTCACCCGGACCACCACGCGCAACCACTACGCGGTCGCGCAGGAGCTGTTCAGAACCGTTCACCGCAACGGATATCTGGTCCCGAAGACCACGATGGGCGCGATCTCGCCGTCCACCGGACGCACTCTGCCGGACCGCTACATCGAGGGCACCTGCCCGATCTGCGGGTACGACGCCGCGCGCGGGGACCAGTGTGACAACTGCGGCAACCAGCTCGACGCGATCGACCTGCGCAACCCGCGCAGCCGGATCAACGGCGAGACACCGGTGTTCGTCGAGACCGAGCACTTCTTCCTCGATCTCCCGGCCCTGGCCGACGCACTCGGATCCTGGCTGCAGACCCGCACCGGCTGGCGGCCGAACGTGCTGAAGTTCGCAACCAACCTGCTCGACGACGTCCGGCCGCGCGCGATGACCCGCGACATCGACTGGGGCATCCCGGTCCCGCTGCCCGGCTGGGAGGACAACCCGAACAAGCGGCTGTACGTGTGGTTCGACGCCGTCATCGGCTACCTGTCGGCCAGTGTCGAGTGGGCGCGGCGGTCCGGCGACCCGGACGCGTGGCGCAAGTGGTGGTGCGATCCCGAGGCGCAGTCCTACTACTTCATGGGCAAGGACAACATCACCTTCCACGCCCAGATCTGGCCGGCCGAGCTGCTCGGCCACAACGCGTCGCCCGGGCGGTACGGCGTACTGAACCTGCCGACCGAGGTGGTGAGCAGCGAGTTCCTCACCATGGAGGGCCGGAAGTTCTCGTCGTCCCGGGCGGTGGTGATCTACGTCCGCGACGTGCTCGAACGGTACGGTCCGGACGCGCTGCGGTACTTCATCTCGGTGGCCGGGCCGGAGACCCAGGACACCGACTTCACCTGGGCGGAGTTCGTCCGCCGGAACAACGACGAGCTGGTGAGCACCTGGGGCAACCTGGTGAACCGGACCGCGTCGATGATCGCGAAGAACTTCGGCGCGATCCCGGCGGCCGGTGACCTCGCGCCGGCCGACCGCGCACTGCTTGCCGCCAGCAAGGAGGCGTTCGGGGCGGTCGGCGACCACCTGCGGCACCAGCGGCTGAAGCTCGCGATCGGCGAGGCGATGCGGAACGCGACCGAGGCCAACCAGTACCTCTCTCAGCAGGCGCCCTGGAAGGAGTCCGATCCGGAGCGCAAGGGCACGATCCTGCACGTCGCCGCCCAGGTGGTGGCCGACAGCAACCGCCTGCTCGCGCCCTTCCTGCCGCACTCGGCGCAACGCGTCCACGAGGCGCTCGGCGGCACCGGGGCCTTCCTGCCGCAGCCGGAGATCCACGAGGTGGACGACCTCGACGGCGGGCCGCCGTACCCGATCATCACCGGTGACTACTCAAACCAACCGCGGTGGGCCCAGGAGCCCGTCGTACCGGGCACTCCGGTGCGCGCACCGACCCCGATCTTCACCAAGCTCGCTCCGGAAGTAGTCGACGAGGAGCTTGCGCGACTCGGTTGACGCTTTTGTACAAGCGCGTAAGGCGGGGGCGTCGTACGGTCGGGGGAGAAAGGAGTTGAGGATGATGGCGAACTTCCTGGCCACGGCGGAGACCGATATCGAGGCCTCGCCCGCACGGGTGTGGGAGGTGCTGACCGACCCGGATCAGCTGAAGGCGATCTGGTTCGGGGCCGACGTGAAGACCGACTGGAAGCCGGGCAGCCCGGTCACCTGGAGCGGTGAGTTCGAGGGCAAGGCGTACGAGGACAAGGGCGAGATCCTCGAGGTCGACCCCGGCCGGCTGCTGAAGGTGACGCACTACAGCCCGTTGAGCGGGCAGCCCGACGTCCCCGAGAACTACCACACCCTCACCTACGAACTGGACGACCACGGCACGTCCACCCACCTGTCCCTGACCCAAGACAACAACGCCTCCGAAGAAGAAGCCACCCACTCCCAAGGCATGTGGGAGATGCTCGTCGCAAAGGTCAAAGAAACAGCTGAGAAGTAGTCAGTAACCTTGGGCGTATGTCTGGTGATGGTGTGGAGGTTGGCCGGCCTACTCGGGAGCGGGCCGCGGTGGGGGAGGACGGGCGGTCGCGGGACCGGACTCGGCCGGCGGTGCCTGATCCGTTGCCGATGAGTGTGGTCGACGCGCACTGTCATCTGGACATCGCCGACGGCGAGGACGGGGCCTGGTTGAGCCCGGCCGAGGCGATCAAGCTGGCGTCGTCGGTCGGGGTCACCCGGATCGTCCAGGTCGGCTGTGACCTGCCGGGCGCGCTCTGGGCGGTCGAGGCCGCGCAGCAGTACAAGAACGTCGTCGCGGGCGTCGCCCTGCACCCGAACGAGGCACCGAAGCTGAAGGCCGTCGGCGAACTGGACAGCGCACTGGCCGAGATCGAGCGGCTGGCGAAGAGCTCGGACAAGGTCCGGGTGATCGGCGAGACCGGGCTGGACTACTTCCGCACCGGCGAGGACGGCCGGGCCGCGCAGCACGAGTCGTTCGCCGCGCACATCGAGCTGGCCAAGCGCCTGGACAAGGCGCTGATGATCCACGACCGGGACGCGCACGACGACATCCTGAAGATCCTCGACCGCGAGGGCGTGCCGGACCGGCTGGTGATGCACTGCTTCTCCGGCGACACCGAGTTCGCCCGCGAGTGCGTGAACCGCGGCGCGTACCTGAGCTTCGCCGGCGTGGTCACGTTCAAGAACGCCCAGTCGCTCCGGGACGCGCTCGCCGTGACCCCCCTCGACCACGTGCTGGTCGAGACGGATGCGCCGTACCTGACCCCGTCACCGCACCGCGGCCAGCCGAACGCGTCGTACCTGATCCCGCACACCGTGCGGAAGATGGCCGGCGTCCTGAACATCTCGGTCCCCGAGCTCTGCGACGCCCTGAACACCAACGCGAACAAGGTCTTCGGCGGCGCCTGGTGAGAGTCGTCACGGATGCGGACATCCGTGCGCACCTGACCGCGGCCGACGCGGTCGGGTGGATGCGGGAGGCGATCCTCGCCGCGCACGACGGGCGGCTGCACACCCCGCCGCGCGTGCACGCCGAGCTCGGCGACGGCAACCTGATCTTCACCACCGGCGCTCTGACGGGGGAGTGGTACGGGTACCGCTCGTACGACACGTTCGACACCGACCCGGGCAGCCAGTTGGTCGTCGTCCACGACTGGCACACCGGCAACGTCCGAGGTGTTGCTGTGGGCAACGAGCTCGGTCCGCGCCGGGTCGGCGCGATCGGTGGCGTCGCGGTCGACGCATCGGCCCGGAAGGACGCGACCACGCTCGGTCTGGTCGGCACCGGCAAGCAGGCCTGGACCCAGCTGTGGGCGATCTCCGCGGTCCGCCCGCTGTCGTTCGTCGCTGTCTTCAGCCGGGACCCCGATCGCCGGAACGCCTTTGCCGCAAGGGTTTCCGAGGAGCTCGGGCTGCCTACGACCGCGGTCGGGTCGGCCCAGGAGGCGGTCGAGGGCCGGGATCTCGTCGTACTCGCGACCAGCAGTCCGGTGCCCGTGATCGAGTCCGACTGGATTGCGCCGGGCGCCTTCGTGACGACGCTCGGGCCGAAGGTGGTCGGGCGGGCCGAGTTCGGTCCGGACCTGATCGACCGGGCGGACCTGGTGGTGACGGACTCGGTCGCCCAGACCCACGCCTACGACCCGCCCTTCGTGCTGGCCGGCACCCCGCAGCACGACCGCCTGATCGGCCTGGGCGAGGTGCTGACGGGTACGGCGTCGGGCCGGACCGTCGTGTTCTGCTCGGTCGGCCTGGCCGGGACCGAGGCGTACCTGTTGGCGCGGCTGGTAGACAGTGCCCCATGGAGTTCAGTGAGGTAGTCCGGCGACGCCGGATGGTGCGTAACTACGACGCCGATCGGCCGGTGCCGGCGGAGATCCGGGAACGCATCCTGGAGAACGGGCTGCACGCGCCGTCCGGCGGGTTCAGCCAGGGCTGGGCGTTCCTGACCCTCGAGGGCGACGACCGGGAGCGGTACTGGGGAATCGCGGCCGAACAGGTCGACGACAAGTATGTGGAATGGATCACAGGCCTGCGCCGCGCGCCGCTGCTGATCCTGGCCTTCGCGCACAAGGACGCGTACCTCGATCGCTACACCGAGCCGGACAAGGGCTGGACCGACCGCGACGAGTCCCGCTGGACGGCGCCGTACTGGTACGTCGACACCGGGATGGCGGTGCTGCTGATGCTGCAGACGGTCGTCGACGAAGGCCTGGGAGCGTGCTTTTTCGGGCCTCCCGCGGACAAGGTGGGCAAGCTCTACCAGGAGTTCGGGGTGCCGGACGGGTTCGACCTGATCGGCCTGCTGTCGGTCGGCTACCGGGCCCCGGACAAGCGGTCGCCGTCGCTCGAACGAGGACGCCGGAGTACGGCGGAAGTCGTGCATCGGGGGCAGTGGGGCCGTCACGACGTGTGATCGCTCCACTACACCTTTTTGCGACTCGCCGACGAGGGGATTGGCGCTTCTGCTACTTCTTCGTTATGGTCCCGTGATGTTGGCCGGGATCGGGGAAGGTTCCGGAGAGCACGCCCCTCGGCGTTCACCGTGATAGCCAGCCCTCCAGTCTGGAGCTCGCGGTCGGTGCCTGTGCTGTCCTGCCCCGTGCCCGGGTAGCCCTACCTGGGAGCGTTAGTGCGTAAGTCCATCATCGTGGCCGTCGGTGCGACGGCCGCGTTCGCCGTCGCGGGCGGCTCCGTGGCATATGCCAGCAAGAGCAAGACGGTCAGTCTTTCCGTCGACGGCCAGGTGCAGAAGGTTCACACCTTCGGCTCCACCGTGGCGGACGCCCTCAAGGCCGAGAAAGTTCAGGTCGGCGAGCACGATGTCGTGGCGCCGGGCCTGGACGCGAAGCTGAAGGACGGCCAGGAGATCGCGGTGCAGTACGGTCGCCAGCTGACCGTCACCGCGGACGGCACCAAGAAGACCTTCTGGACCACCGCCGACAGCGTCAACGAGGCGCTGGCGGACCTGGGCCTGCGGTACGACACCGCGGCCGTGTTCTCGACCAGCCGGAGCGCGCCGATCGGGCGCGAGGGGCTGAACCTCGTGGTCCAGACCCCGAAGACCGTGCAGATCGTGCGGCAGGGCAAGGTCGCGACCATCAAGTCGATGGCCGCGACCGTCGGTGAGGCCCTGACCGGGGCGAAGATCGTGTGGGACCAGGACGACCGGATCAGCCCGGCGGCCGCCACCGCGCTCAAGCCCGGGGTCAACAAGATCGGCTACGTCAAGGTCGACCAGAAGAAGGTCACCAAGACCGAGGCGATCGCGTTCGGCACCGACGAGACCGAGTCGGCCACCCTGCTCGAGGGGACGAAGAAGACCACCGCCGCCGGCAAGGCCGGCGCGAAGTCGATCACGTACCTGTACACCTACCTGGACGGCAAGCTGTCGGCCACCAAGGTGGTCTCGAGCAAGGTCGTCACCGCGCCGGTCGACGCCAAGGTCACCGTCGGCACCAAGCCGAAGCCCGAGGAGCCGACCACCGACGTCGACCCGCCGGTCGGCGACACCAGCGCGTGGGACCGGATCGCCGAGTGCGAGTCGGGCGGCAACTGGGCCACGAACACCGGCAACGGGTACTACGGCGGCCTGCAGTTCAGCCACCAGACCTGGGTCGCGTACGGCGGCGACGCCTACGCGGAGAACGCCCACCTGGCCAGCAAGGCGCAGCAGATCGCGATCGCCGAGAAGGTTCGGGCGGCGCGTGGCGGCTACGGCGACTGGCCGGTCTGCGGGAAGCGCGCGTAGTGCAAGACTGTGCTGTGTGAGCAGCGCTGATTCATCCACATCAGCCGGACCGAGGCTTCTCGGTCCGGCTGATGTGCGTTCACTGGCCGCCTCGCTCGGGGTCCGCCCCACCAAGCAGCGCGGCCAGAACTTCGTCATCGACCCGAACACGGTCCGCCGGATCGTCAAGGCCGCTTCGCTGGCCCCCGGCGAGACCGTCCTCGAGGTCGGCCCCGGGCTCGGGTCACTGACCCTGGCGCTGCTGGCCGCGGGCCACCAGGTCACCGCGGTCGAGATCGACCCGCTGCTCGCGGCCGCGCTGCCGTCGACGATCGCGTCGTACGCGCCGGGTCAGGCCGGCGCCTTCACGGTGATCGAGGCCGACGCGATGACGGTCGGCCCGGACGAGATCGGCGCGCCGACGGCGTGTGTGGCGAATCTGCCGTACAACGTCGCCGTACCGGTGCTGCTGCATCTGCTGGAGGTCTCCGACTCGCTTCGGCACGGGCTGGTGATGGTGCAGTCCGAGGTCGCCGACCGGCTCGCGGCCGGGCCCGGTTCGCGCACGTACGGCGTGCCGTCCGCGAAGGCGGCCTGGTACGCCGAGGTCCGCCGCGCCGGTCCGATCGGGCGGAACGTGTTCTGGCCGGCGCCGAACGTCGACTCGGGCCTGGTCGCCTTCGAGCGCCGCGAACCGCCTGCCACGGCAGCGAGTCGCGAGGAGGTGTTCGCGGTCATCGAGGCCGCGTTCTCGCAGCGCCGGAAGACGATCCGGTCCGCGCTGGCCCGCTGGCTGCCGGACCGCGACCGGCTGGACGAGGTGTTCCGCCGTACCGGGATCGACCCGAAGCTCCGCGGAGAGATGCTCGGCATCACCGAGTTCGCAGCCTTGGCCGACGCTGCAATGCCCTAGCCTGTGCGAGTGCCACCTTCTGCTGAGGTCACGGTGCGAGCGCCGGCCAAGATCAATCTCGGTCTGTCGGTCGGTCCGCCGCGCCCGGACGGGTTCCATCCCGTCGCCACGGTCTACCAGGCCGTCGCCCTGTACGACGACGTCACCGCGGTACTGCGGGACGACGACTCGTCGATCTCGGTCGAGGTGCTCGGGGACTTCGCGGCCGACGTGCCGACAGACGAGACCAACCTCGCGGTCAAGGCGGCCCGCTTGCTGCAGGCGGAGTACGACGTCGAGGAAGGCGTCGACCTGACCATCCGCAAGACCATTCCGGTCGCGGGTGGGATGGCAGGCGGTTCGACTGACGCGGCAGCGACTTTGGTGGCGTGCAACCGGTTGTGGGGACTGCAGCTGTCACAGACCGAGCTGCAGCACCTCGCCGGCGAGTTGGGCAGCGACGTACCGTTCTGCCTGGTCGGCCACACCGCGCTCGGACGTGGGCGGGGCGAGCAGGTCACCGAGGTGATGTCGCGCGGGACCTTCCACTGGGTCTTCGCGATCGCCGACGGCGGCCTGTCCACACCGGCCGTGTACGGCGAACTGGACCGCCTCCGCCCGCTCCGCCGGGTCGAGGCACCACAGATCCGCCCGGAGCTCCTCTCGGCGCTGTTGTCCGGTCAGCCCGGCGCCCTCGCGGTTGCTCTCAGCAACGATCTTCAGGTGGCCGCGCTGTCGCTGCGCCCTGAGCTCGGCGAGACGCTCCAGTTCGGCCTCGACCAGGGCGCCCTGGCCGCGCTGGTCTCCGGCTCCGGTCCCACCTGCCTCTTCCTGGCCGCCGACAGCCGCAGTGCCGTGGACCTGGCCGTCGAGCTCGCCGAGTCCGGCCTCTGCCGCATGGTCCGCCAAGCCGAAGGCCCGGTCCCCGGCGCCCGGATCCTGCCCGCGCACGTCAACCGCTGAGGAGCTGGTGGGCCAGCGCCGGGTTGAAGCTCTGCGGACGCAGGGCGGTCGCGGCTCGCACCGGATCCGACGGCCCGCCCGGGACCTGTGCCTTGAAGTCCTGGTACGTCGACAGCGTGAAGCCGGCCGGCCAACGCCAGGCGGCGTACCTGCGCAGGATGTCGGCGTCCTCGCCATGGAGGACGATCGGCTGGTCCGGGGAGGGCTCGTTGAGGTGTGCACCGCCGATGGACTCTGGTGGCACTCCGCAGGCGAGGTAGATGGCCGGCCAGAACAACGTGACCAGGAAGCCGTTGCCGATCCCGTCGAAATGCCACGCCGAGCTGATCTCGGACCACGCCTGTGCGGTTTCCTCCAGTCCGCTCGCTCCCGGCCGGATCGCCTGCGCGACGCCGTACGCGGTGGACAACGCGAGCTCGACGTCGGCGGCCAGTCGCAGTCCTTCGTGCGGACCGGTGCCTTCGAGGCCCCAGTTGGCCGGGTAAGCGATCGGCACGTCGGGCAGGCGTCGTTCGAGGTGATGCGTGACCAGTTGACGGGCGCTGTGCGAGAGCTCGGCGCGCAGCCAGATCTCGGTCAGCTCCTGCCGGTAGTCCTCCATCGACAGCACCGGCACCTTCGCCCGGAAGGGGGTCCGCCGGCGCAGCGGAACGCGTCCGGCCTCGGTGAGGTCGGCGGCGAGGGTGGTGACGCCGCGCAGGTACGCCTGGTCCAGCGGGTCGAGGAAGACGTCGTGCTGGATTCTGGCGGCCTCCAGCACGTCGAGGAGCTCGTCCCGCCGGGCAGCGGCCAGCTTCTCGGCCTCGACGCCTTCGTCCTCGGCGCAGGCAAGCACCGAGTCCCGATGTACGTCGACGCCGGCGGTCGTCACCACCTGCTCACCCCGCTCCCGTGCCGCCCGGGCCGCGATGTCCGCGGCCAGGTAGGGACCGCACAGCTGACCCACCGGCAGCGGCCTGTCGGCCGTGGCGCGCGGAAGGATCACAACGGTCACGCCAGTGGTCATGCGGTGGCTCCTACCGAGGGCGGCGGTGGGGCCAGTCCGATTACGCTACTCACCGAACCGGTCGCAGTCCGCGACGATACTCCGTCGCCGCCGGTCTGGAAAGCGTTGGAAACAAGGCCTCCGCGACCAGCTCGGCAAGCGATCGTTTGACAAGCCGGGCGCCCGGAAAATCGGTCGCCGGCGGATCCGGGGCGGCGTTAGCATCCAAGCGTTTGCCCCTTGGAATTCCTCGTGATCGGAGAACGGGATGCGCGGCACTGTGATCGACCTCGACAGGACGAATCACTTCGACGCATTCGCGAGGACCCTTGAACTCTCTGACGATGGGCATTGTGGCGCATGTCGACGCCGGTAAGACCAGCCTGACCGAGCGGCTGCTGCACGCCGCCGGTGTGATCGACCGGGTCGGCCGAGTCGACGACGGGAACACCCAGACCGACTCGATGGAGCTCGAACGCCGGCGTGGCATCACGATCCGCTCCGCGGTGGTGTCGTTCGAGCTGGGCGACCTGACCGTCAACCTGATCGACACCCCGGGACACTCGGACTTCATCGCCGAGGTCGAGCGCGCGTTGTCCGTGCTGGACGGCGCCGTACTGGTGATCTCCGCGGTAGAAGGTGTGCAGGTGCAGACCCGGCTGCTGATGCGCACCCTGCAGCGCCTCGGCATCCCCACCTTGCTGTTCGTGAACAAGATCGACCGGCTCGGCGCCCGGTACGACGACTTGCTGGCCGACATCTCGCGGTTGCTGACCCCGGCCGGTGTGCCGATGGGATCGGTCGCGGACCTGGGCTCCCGGTCGGCGCGTTTCTCGTTGTTCGACCTGCAGAACAAGGCGCTGAGCGAACTGCTTGCCGAGCGCAACGATGACTTCCTGGCGCGCTACCTCGACGACTCGCTGGGGCTTCCCGACGTCGAGGCGGAGCTGCGCCGGCAGGTAGGGGTGGCGCAGGTGTATCCGGTCTATTTCGGCTCCGCGATGACCGGCATCGGTGTGCCGGAACTGGTCTGCGGCATCCGGACGTGGTTGCCGCGCGCAACGGGATCGGCGGCGGACTCCTTGCAGGCAAGGGTTTTCAAGGTCGAGCGCGGCGCGGCCGGCCAGAAGCTCGCGTCGGCGCGGGTGCTGTCCGGTTCGCTGTCGCCGCGTGCGCACATCGACGTGCACCCGGCGGCAGGTCCGTCGTACCAGGCTCGTCCGAGTGCTGTCGAACTGTTCGAGCGTGGCTCCCGTCGTGCGGTCGAGCGGGCCGAGGCCGGGCAGATCGTCGCGTTGCGGGGGCTGAAGGACATCCGGATCGGCGATCAGCTCGGCGTCCGGGGTGACGGGGTCGGGCGGTTGTTCGCGCCGCCGACGCTCGAGACGGTCGTGCGGGCGCGGGACCGGGTGAAGCTCTTCCAGGCGCTGACCCAGCTCGCCGAGCAGGACCCGCTGATCCGCGTCCGCAAGGCCGACGACATCACGGTCAGCCTGTACGGCGAGGTGCAGAAGGAAGTGATCGCGTCGCTGCTGGAGTCCGAGTACGGCCTGGCCGTCGACTTCAGCGAGACCACGCCGATCCATGTCGAGCGGCTCAACGGCGTCGGAACGGCGTACCGGGAGATCGGTGCCCCCGACAACCCGTGGGTCGCGACCGTCGGCTTCCGGGTGTCACCGGGGGAGTCAGGTGTCGACTACCGGGTCGAGTCCGAGGTCGGCGCGCTGCCGCGGGCCTTCCACACCGCGATCGAGGAGACCGTCCGGCTGACCCTGCAGCAGGGCCTGTACGGCTGGGAGATCCCCGACCTCGAGGTTACCGTCACCCACACCGGCTACTCGTCCCCAACCACCGTCGCCTCCGACTTTCGCCGCCTGGTGCCGTTGGTCCTCATGCAAGCCCTGGCCGAGGCCGGCGCCACAGTCCTCGAACCCGTCCACCACTTCGAGCTCGACATCCCACCCGACTCGATCTCCCGAGTCCTCGCCCTGCTCGCCGAATCCCGAGCCGTAGTGGACCAAACCACCCTCTCCGACCAATCTGCCCAGCTCACCGGCACCCTCCCCGCCGCGACCACCCACTCCTTCGAAACCCACCTCCCCAGCCTCACCCACGGCGAAGGCATCCTCACCCCCACAACCACCACCTACACGCCCGCCCCCTCCCCAACCCCCACCCACCCCCGAACCGACGGCAACCCCCTGAACCAAAAGCAGTACCTCCTCCACCTCAACCAGACGTGACGGATCAGCTGAAGTGATCGAGGGTTTGGCGGATCTTGGTGGCTGCGTCGTGGGAGTTGTCGAAGTGGGCGAGGACCGCCAGGTGTTCTCGGAGGTGGAGGAGGGGCATGCGGGCTTGCCAGCCTTCGGTCAGCGGGTGGAGCTCCTCGTAGGCGGTGTAGAAGTCGTCCGGGATGTTGCCGCAGCCGATGAGCATGGAGAGTTCGGCTTCGGGCCAGCCGTAGTAGACCGCGGGGTCGATCAGGGCGGGAGCGGGGAGGAGGTTGCCGTGCCAGAGGTCGCCGTGGAGGAGGGACGGGGGTTGGTCCGGCACCAGGTCGGGGAGGCGGGTGGCGAGGCGTTCCAGGCGGTGGCGGTCTTCGGGGGAGAGCGCGTTGTAGCAGCGGGGGACTTCGAGGAAGCGGAGCAGGCGGTGTTCGGCGAAGAAGGCGTGGCCGTCGGAGGTCCACGGGTTTCGCTGCGGGATGAGGCCCAGGTAGTTGTCCTGGTGGTAGCCGAACTTGTCCGACGTCTGCTGGTGCTGAATCGCCAGGCGATGCCCGGCGTCCCGCCAGAAGTCCGGGGACTGGTCGGCCAGCACAGCACTCCCGAGGTCCGACAGGACAAGGAAGTCCGCCGCCACCCGCAACACGTCCGGTACGGCGAACCCGCCAGGCACCCGCAGTGCGTTGAGCCCGTCGGCCTCGAGCTCGTACAGGCCGGGCGGCGGATCGTCGTGCGTCTTCACGATCGCCGACCGGCCGAGCGTCGTACGCACCCGGTAGGTCTTGCTGGCGTAGCCGCCTTCCAGCAGATCGCAGGAAACCGGGTCGCCCAGGTCGAGGCCGTCCAGCCAGGAAGCAGTCAGCACGTGGACGATCCTGGCACGCGGACAGGCGTCGGATACTCTGGTCCGCGATATGGCGGCACCTAACTTGGTCAATCTGGAAGCTGTTTCCAAGGGCTTCGGGACTCGGACACTCCTCGACGCGGTGAGCCTCGGCATCGGCCGGGGTGAACGAGTCGGCGTGGTCGGGCGCAACGGCGACGGCAAGTCGACGCTGCTCCAGCTCCTGGCCCGGCGCGAGGTTCCGGACAGCGGCCGGATCGTCCACAACCGCGACCTCCGGCTCGGGTACCTCGGCCAGACCGACGACCTCGACCCCCGGCACACCGTCCTGCACGCGGTGCTCGGCAACGCCGAGACCTACACCTGGGCGGCGGATCCGCGGACGCGCTCGGTGATGGAGCACCTGCTCGGCGGAGTCGACCACCAAGCGCTGGTCGGCACCCTGAGCGGTGGCGAACGCCGTCGCGCCTCGCTGGCCAGGCTCCTGCTCATCGAGGTCGACCTGCTGATCCTGGACGAGCCGACCAACCACCTCGACATCGAGGCGGTCGACTGGCTCGCCAAGCATGTGGTCGACCGGGCCGGCGCCCTGATCGTGGTCACCCACGACCGCTGGTTCCTCGACGCCGTCTGCACCGACACGTGGGAGGTACAGGGCGGCCGCGTCACGTCGTACGACGGCGGGTACGCCGCCTACGTCCTCGCCAAGGCGGAGCGCGCCCGGACGGCCCAGGTCACGGAGACCAAGCGGCAGAACCTCCTGAAGAAGGAGCTCGCCTGGCTGCGCCGCGGCGCACCGGCCCGGACCAGCAAGCCCAAGTTCCGCATCGACGCCGCCAACGCCCTGATCGAGAACGAGCCGCCCCCACGCGACCAGCTCGCCCTGTCGCAGCTGGCGACCGCGCGGCTTGGCAAGGACGTGTTCGACGCCGAGGACGTCAGCCTGAGCTTCGGCGACCGGGTGATGCTCGACCACGTCACGTTCCGCCTCGGCCCGGCCGACCGGATCGGACTGCTCGGCCCGAACGGCGCCGGCAAGACGACGTTCCTCAGGGTCCTCACCGGCCAGCTCGCGCCGGACCGCGGTCGCGTGAAGCAGGGCAAGACCGTCCGCGTCGCCAGCCTGACGCAGAACCTCGAGGAGATCGACGGCACGGCGACCGTCCTGCAGCACATCACCGACATTCGCCGTACGGCGGCCCTGGCCGGCCGAGGCGGCGAGCTGACGTCGTCGCAGCTGCTGGAGCGGTTCGGGTTCAGCGGGGACAAGCTGACGACGCGGATCTCCGACCTGTCCGGTGGTGAACGCCGGCGGCTGCAACTCCTGCGCATCCTGCTCGACGAGCCGAACGTGCTGATCCTCGACGAGCCGACCAACGACCTGGACGTCGAGACGCTGACGGTCCTGGAGGACTTCCTCGACAGCTGGCCGGGCGTGGTCGTCACGGTGACGCACGACCGCTACTTCCTGGAGCGGGTCAGCGAGATGGTCTACGCGATCATGGGCGACGGCCGGGTCCGGCACCTGCCGCGCGGCGTCGACCAGTACATCGACGAGCTCGGCGGCGCCGCTCCCCGCCGTACGACGGTCAGCGACAGCCCGGTCGTGGACACGAAGCCCGACGAGGCCGAGCCGGTGGTTGACGCGGCAGCGGCACGGGCGGCGAAGAAGGAGCTGAACCGGATCGAGCGCCAGCTCGCCAAGCTGACCGAGACCGAGGCGAAGCTGCACGACCAGCTGGCCACCAACGCCAGCAACTACGAGCGGCTGTCCGAGCTGGACACCGAGCTACGCAAACTGGCCGAGGAACGGGCCGAACTCGAAACTGCCTGGTTCGACGCCGCCGAGCGCGCGGAATGAGCTGCGTCCTGTTGAACATTTAATGCTTGATCAATTCCCGAGGTTGTGAACCGAAGCACGACCACGACCGGTGAGTAATATTGCATCGGCGCCTGTGGAAAACGTGTGGAAAACAGAACTGAGTCGCGGCGCACCCTCCGATCCCCTGTGATTCGGAGGGCGCGCCGCGCCTCCGGGTGAGCGGGCCCCGTGCCGGCCGGCGTTGTTCGGGCCCCGAGCCCCGGACACCGCGCGGCCACTTTCGGCGGACCACCTCTTGCCGCCGAAGTCACCGTATTCTTGACGTTTCGTGGTCGGTCAACCACCGACAGTGAGGACCCTAGTGCGCCTGCTCACTCAGTGTCGATAGTCGACCGCTACAGCAGTCTCACGATCTCGTTGCAACTAGCAACGATCGGAACCGGGGTGAAGTGACGGGTCGTCTTTTCGGATAATTCCGGCACAATTCCCGGGGGTTTGTCGGGGGCCGGAATTCAGTGCTTTTCGAGGTCGAACGGCCGGACCAGTTCGCGCAGGACGCGCGCGATCCTCGCCTGGTCGCGGTCGCTGATCGACCCCAGCAACTGCCGCTCGTGGGCCAGCAGATCGGCCATCGCGGCATCGACTGCGTCGCGCCCGGCGTCGGTCAGTTGCACCAGGACCCCGCGTCGGTCGGCGGGATCGGGAAGGCGCTCGACCAGGCCGCGAGCGGTGAGCCGGTCGACCCGGTTCGTCATCGTGCCCGAGGTGACCAGTGTTTCCTTCAGCAGCTTGCCGGGGGACAGTTGGTACGGCGCTCCCGCCCGCCGCAGCGCCGCGAGCACATCGAACTCCCAGGACTCCAGCCCATGCGCCGAGAATGCCTGGCTGCGTGCGCGGTCCAGGTGCCGCGCCAGCCGGCTGACCCGGGACAGCACCTCCATCGGCGCGACGTCGAGGTCGGGGCGCTCCCGCCGCCAGGCCTCGAGCAGCCGATCGACCTCGTCTTCCATGCTGTTGAGATTACGCCATCAAGACTCTTGACATCAAGACAACTCCCGTGCCTAGAGTATCTCGATATCAAGATAAATCCTGGGAGAGGCGGCAGCATGCGAACGTCACCGGTCTGGAGTCCGCGGCAGTACGGCACCTACGCCGAGGAACGCGGCCGCCCGTTCGCCGACCTGGTCGGCCGGGTGCGCGCCGACAACGTCCACACCGTCGTCGACCTCGGCTGCGGTCCGGGCAGCCTGACGGCGACGCTACGGGAGCTGTGGCCGGAGGCCACCATCCGCGGGATCGACAGCTCACCCGAGATGATCGAGGCCGCGCAGAAGTACGCCGACGACAAGCTCACGTTCGAGCTCGGCGACCTGCTCGAGTGGACCGCCGAGCCTGGTTCGCTGGACGTGATCGTCACCAACGCCGTCCTGCAGTGGATCCCGGAGCAGCTCGACCTGCTGCCCGGCTTCGTCAAGGCGCTGCGACCGGGCGGCTGGCTGGCGATCCAGATCCCCGGCAACGGCAACGCCCCGTCGCACTCGATCCTGCGCGACCTCGCCGCGTCCGAGCCCTACGCGCAGTACGCGAAGAACGCGTCGCTGCGGGCAGAGGTCCCCGGCCCGGACACGTACGTCGATGCGCTCACGGCCGAGGGGTGTGTCGTCGACGCGTGGGAGACGACCTACTACCACCTGCTGCAGGGCGACAACGCCGTCCTGGAGTGGGTGAAGGGGACGGGCGCGCGGCCGGTGCTGCAGTCGTTGCCGGACGACATGCGGCAGCGGTTCGAGGACGAGTACGGCGCCCGGCTGGCGGATGTGTACCAGCAGAAGGACTACGGGACGCTGCTGCCGTTCCGGCGGATCTTCGCGGTCGCCCAGAAGCGGGAGGCCTGAGCGATGCGGCTCGATCATGTGCAGGTGTCGTGCCCGCCCGGTGGGGAGGACGTCGCGCGCGCCTTCTACCGCGATGCGCTCGGCATGACCGAGGTGGAGAAGCCGCCGTTGCTGAAGGCTCGCGGCGGCTGCTGGTTCCGCGAGGGGGCGGCGGAGGTGCACATCGGAGTCGAGCAGGACTTCCAGCCGGCGAAGAAGGCGCATCCCGCGCTGGCCGTCGACGACCTGGACGCGCTGGCCGAGAAGCTCGAGAAGCTCGGTTATCCGGTGACCTGGGACAACGAGACGATCCCGGGCCGCCGGCGGTTCCATACCGCCGACGGCCACGGGAACAGGGTGGAGATCGTCTGAGCTATTCGGTCGCCAGGGCTCCGGCAGGCGCCACCTTGGCGGCCCGGCGAGCCGGGAGGACCGAGGCCAGCAGGCCGGCCACGGCGGCGACCGCTGCGATGATCACCAGCAGACTCACGGGTACGGCGTACTCGACGCTGCCGTCGACCGTCTGGCCGCCCATCAACGCGCTGGTACCCGTCCAGCCGTAGATCAGGCCGAGCGCGATCCCCAGGCCCGCGGCGACAAGTGCCATCAGCAACGACTCGACCGCGAGCATGCTGCGCAACTGGCGGCGGGTCAGACCCATGGCCCGCAGCAAGGCGTTCTCCCGGGTACGTTCGAGCACCGACAGGCTGAGCGTGTTGCCGACACCGACCAGTGCGATCAGCACGGACACTCCGAGCAGGCCCACACCGACGATCAGCAGGACGTCGAAGACCTGGGTGTAGCTGTTCCGTTCGGCCAGACCACCCTCGACCCCGAGCTCCTTGACCGTCGGGATGGACTGCTCCACCGAGTCGATGACCGCCGACCCGTCGGCCTTCGGGTCGGACGCCAGCCAGAAGCCGGTGACCGGCGCCGCGGGCGCCAACTTGCGGAGGTCCGTCGAGGTGACGGTGATCGGGTCCAGCCCGGTGGCCCGGTAGGCGGTGAGCGTGAGCTTCTTCCCGGCGGCCACGACGGTCAGCCGGGCGCCGTCCTTCAGGTCGAGCATGGTCATCGTCGGCGAGTCCAGCAGCGCCGTACCCGGCTTGAGCTGCGCGGCGAGCGACGGGTTGTGGATGACGGATCCGGCCGCGGCCTGGTCGATCCCGGTCACCGGGAGCTCCTGGCCGCCGGTCTTCGCGGTCACTTCGCTGACCGGGACGACCTGGGTGACACCCTTGATGTCGCGCAGTTGCTGCTCGGCGCCGGCCGGCATCTTCTCGTTGTACGCGGTCACCATGATGTCGACCGGGTACTGCCCGTCCATCGACACGTCGAACGTCTTCCGCACCGACGCGATCCCGACGCACGTGAGGCTGATCAGCGTGACGCCGATCAACAGCGCCGAGGTGGTGGCCGCTGTACGCTTCGGATTCCGAATCGCGTTCGCGACCGCGATCCGGGCCGGGACTCCGCCGCCGCGGGTCGGCAGTGCGCCGATCAGCCGGATCAACGCCGGCACCAGCAGCGAGCCGATGGCCAGTACGCCGAGGAACGAGAGCACACCGCCGGCCACACCGATCAGCACCTGGTGGCCCGCCGCGCCGGTGGCCAGCAGCAGCCCGCCGCCGGCCAGCAGCAGGAAGCCGAGGATCAGCCGCACGACACCGGCCTTCGACGCGGCAGCCGGAGCAACCTCGGGCCGAAGCGCGGCCAGCGGAGCCACCTTGGTCGCCCGCCGAGCCGGTACGACGGCCGCGACGACGGTGGCCACGGTGCCGAGCGCGAGCGGGATGAACACCGACCACACGTCGAGGTGGAGCGCGATCGGCGGGAGACCCCAGTCGAACTCACGGGCCAACGTGAGGGCGAGCGCGGACAGCGCGACACCGAAGACGACACCGACCGCGGACGCGATCACCCCGACCACGGACGCCTCTGCGAGGACGGAGGAGAAAACCTGCTTGCGGGACGCGCCGACGCAGCGCAGCAACGCCATCTCCCTCGTGCGCTGGGCGATCACGATGGTGAAGGTGTTGCTGATCACCAGGCACGCGACGAACAGCGCGATCACGGCGAACATGCCGAACACCCCGCCGAGTACGTCGATGCCGTTCGTGTAGCTCTTCACCTCGTGGTCGATCCACGCCTCGCCGGTGAAGACCCTCAGGTCGCTGGAGACGACGCCCTGCGCCGCGGACGCGAGCATCTGCTGGTCGACCCCAGGCTTCGCGGCGAGCCCGACCGACTGGATGAACGCGTCGGGTTCGAAGGTCTGCACCGCGGCCGCGGTCGCCACCGCGGACGCGGATCCGATCGCCTTCGAGTCGTCGAGCAGGCCCACCACGGTGACGTTGAAGGACTTGCCGGTGTAGGCGTTCAGCCGCAGCGTCTGGCCGATCGCGACCTTGTGCTTGGCGGCCAGTTTGGCCGGCAGGGCGATCTCGTTCGTCGCGGTCGGCAGGCGGCCGGACGACGTACCCGGACCAGCGATCCGGGTCGTGTCGTACAGGGCGTCGACGGCGAGGCCGTCGGGCCGGACCAGGTCAGGGAAGGCAGCCGTCATGTACGCCGTGGTGCGCACGACGACCGAGCCGGCCTGCGGGAGTTTCTGGAGCTTGGCCACGTCGGCGGCGGTGATCTGCGCGTTCTCCGGGTAGACGACCGCGTCGACCCCGCGGTACTGCGCGCCGATCGACTCGTCGATGCCGTTCGACGCGGAGGCGTGCGCGGTCAGTGCCAGGGTGCCGAAACCGACCCCGAGCACGATCGCCAGGCAGGCGGCGACCAGGCGGCCGAGGTGGGCGCGCAGTGAGGAGAGGATGGAGCGTCGCACCTCAGGCTCCCAGCTGCCGCAGCGCGTCGAGCACGGTCTCCGGAGTGGGCTCGTGCAGCTCGCCGGCAAGTTTGCCGTCGGCAAGCATCACGACGCGGTCGGCGTACGACGCGGCCAGCGGGTCGTGGGTCACCATGACCACCGTCTGGCCGAACTCGCGGACCGAGCGGCGCAGGAAGCCGAGCACCTCCGCGCCGGACCGGGAGTCCAGGTTGCCGGTCGGCTCGTCAGCGAACACGACCTCGGGCCGCCCGACCAGCGCACGGGCCACCGCGACCCGCTGCTGCTGTCCGCCGGACAGCTCCGACGGCCGGTGCGTGAGCCGGTCCTGCAGCCCGAGTACGTCGACTAGTGTCGACAGCCACTGCTGGTCGGGCTTGCGGTTGCCGAGCTCGAGCGGGAGCAGGATGTTGTCCTTCGCGGACAGCATCGGCAGCAGGTTGAAGGACTGGAAGACGAACCCGACCCGGTCCCGGCGGATCCGGGTCAGCTCGGCGTCCGGGAGCTGAGTGAGCTCGGTCTCGCCGAGCAGCACCTGGCCGCCGGTCGGGGTGTCCAGGCCCGCGAGGCAGTGCATCAGCGTCGACTTGCCCGAGCCGGACGGGCCCATGATCGCGGTGAACCGGCCGACCCCGAAGTCGACCGAGACGCCGTCGAGCGCGGCCACGGCGGTGTCGCCCTGCCCGTACACCTTGCGCAGCTCGTGCGCCCGGATCGCGGTCCGCGGCGCGCCGTCCTGCGGCAGCCGCCCCACCGGTAGCTGACCGGTCTGCAAGCTCATGTCACTCCTCAGCTCAGAAAACTGTCGTTGGCCAAGAAGTTAGTGAAACCGCGCGCCGATCTCGTCGGACCGCAGACTGCAGTTCGCGTAGTACCTGGGTATTACTTGTTCGGCCGCACCAGGCCGGTCTCGTACCCGAGGACGACCAGCGCGACCCGGTCGCGCAGCCCGGTCTTGGCCAGGATCCGGCCGATATGCGTCTTGACCGTTGCCTCGGACAACGTGAAGAGCTTGGCGATCTCGGTGTTCGACAGCCCGCGGGCCACCTCGACCAGGACCTCGCGTTCCCGGGCGGTCAGCTCGGCCAGGTCCGGCCGTTCCACCTCGCCGTCCGGGAGTGATCCGGCGAAGTGTTCCAGCAGGCGTTTCGTCGTACTGGGGGAGACCACCGCGTCACCGGAGTGCACCTGCCGGATCGCCGACAGCAGGTCGGCCGGCGGCGTGTTCTTGAGCAGGAAGCCGGCCGCGCCGGCCTTGATCGCGGCGAACGCGTACTCGTCCAGGTCGAACGTGGTCAGCACGATCACCTTCGGTGCCTGCGGCAACGACTGGAGCAGGCGGGTGGCCTCGACCCCGTCCAGCCGCGGCATCCGGACGTCCATCAGCACGACGTCGCAGCCGGTCACCTGGATCTTCTCGATCGCCTCGCCGCCGTCGCCGGCCTGGCCGACGACCCGCATGTCCGCCTGCGAGTCCACGAGCATCGTGAATCCGGCCCTGACCAGCTCCTGATCGTCCACCAGGAAGACCCTGATCACGTCGTCGCTCACTGCTCGCCTCCAGTGGGAAGGTGGTACGGGAGCTTGGCGATCACCTCGTAACCGCCACCCGCCTTCGGTCCGGCGTTCACCGTACCGCCGGAGATCGAGGCTCGCTGCCGCATCCCCACCAGGCCGTGACCCGGGTCGGAGCTCGGCGCGACCCCGGCGCCCCGGCCGTCGTCGGTGACCACCACGGTCAGCATCTCGCGGCCGAAGTCCAGCGTGACGGAGGTCCGGGCTCCCGGCCCGGCGTGTTTCAGCGTGTTGGTCAGGCCCTCCTGCACGATCCGGTACGCCGTCAGGCCGAGCACCGAAGGCAGGTCCCGCGGCTCGCCGGTCACCTGGTAGTCGACGGTGAGCCCGGCTTCGCGGACGTTCTCGATCAGCTCGGGCAGGCTGGAGACACCGGGTTGCGGGCGCGGCTGGTTCGGGTCGAGCTCGAGCTGCTCCTCCTGCTTGAGCAGGCCGAGCATCTTGCGCATCTCGGTCAGCGACGCGCGACCGGTGTCGCCGATCGTCGCGAGCGCTTTCTTCGCCGCCTCCGGTGACTGGTCCGCGGCGTACAGGCCGCCGTCGGCCTGGACGATCATGATCGACAGGCCGTGCGCGACCACGTCGTGGATCTCCCGGGCGATTCTGGTGCGTTCGTTGGACACGGCCAGCTTGGCCTCGCGGTCGCGGTCCCGTTCGAGTTGGGCGGCCCGCTCTTCGAGCTGAGCGACGTACAGACCTCTCGTACGGCGGCGTTCGCCGAAGGCCCACACTCCGAAGACGAGGGCGCCGAGGGCGACCATCATCGTGACCTGCTGGCGCCAGTCGGAGTTCGACCAGTAGCGCGAGACCGCCATCAGCACGCCGAGGCCGCCGACGCCGAGGGCGATCCGGCTGAACGGCACAGCGCCGTACACGGAGATCGTGTAGAGGGCGACCAGCAGGCCGGCGTTGCCGGGCATCAGGTCGACGCCGACCAGCCACTGCAGGACCGCGACCGCCGAGACGGCGAAGAAGACCGGTTCAGGGTACGTACGGCGCCAGATCAGCGGGACCAGCATGCCGAAGGCGAGGATGCCGCCGTACCCGGCCTGTGCGAGCGACAGGAAGCCGCAGAACATGCACAGACCGCCGGCCAGCAGCAGGTCGAACGCCTTGCTGCGGGCAGGCACGGGCCGCGCGGTCAGGATCCCCGTCATGCGGGCCAGGGTACGGGGATCAGTTGCCCCGGAGGTCATTCCGTGGGCGGATGTCGACGTACGACCGGGGACCTAACGACAGGACGTAGTGGTGTCGCAACCGGGTCGGCGCGGGTGGCTCACGCTCGGCGGCCGGCCGGAGATCGCCGTACCTCCTGTCGTTCGGACCTACTTGTGCGGTCTCGTCGACAGGGTGGGCTTGGCCTCGAGGCCGGACAGGCCGTTCCAGGCGAGGTTGACCAGGTGGGCGGCGACGTCCGGCTTCTTCGGCTTGCGGGCGTCCAGCCACCACTGGCCGGTGAGCGCGACCATGCCGACCAGCATCTGCGCGTACATCGGGGCGTTCTTCGGGTCCAGGCCGCGGCGCTTGAACTCCTCGGCCAGGATGTGCTCGACCCGGGTCCCGACGTCGCTCAGGATCGAGATGAACGAGCCGCTCGACGACCCGACCGGCGAGTCCCGGACCAGGATCCGGAAGCCGTCGGAGTTGTTCTCGATGTAGTCCAGCAGCGCGAGCGCCGCCTGTTCGACCAGTTCGTGCGCGCGGCCGGCGGTCAGTGCCCCGGTGACACCGTCGAGCAGGGCACGGACCTCGCGGTCCACTACGACGGCGTACAGGCCTTCCTTGCCGCCGAAGTGTTCGTACACGACCGGCTTGGAGACCTCGGCGCGGGCCGCGATCTCCTCCACCGACGTCGCCTCGTACCCGCGCTGGGCGAACAGGCCGCGGGCGATGGTGATGAGTTGTTCGCGACGCTCGGCACTCGTCATCCGGATCCGGCCGGACCGCCGCGGTTTGGGTTCCGTCACGTCGAGATCACGTCAGCATCATGCCGTACTTCGGTGTTGCAAGGAGGAGGTTTACGCTCAGGCAGCCTTCAGAGTACGACCGGCGGCATCCGTGCGGCGCGCCTCCAGGCGCTCCTTGACCGGCCAGCGGACGTCGCTCACCCAGCCCATCTTCTCGAAGAACCAGATGCACCGGGCCGACGTGTCGAGCTGTCCCTTGAGGACGCCGTGCCGCGCGCAGGTCGGGTCCGAGTGGTGCAGGTTGTGCCACGACTCGCCCTGGCTCAGGATCGCCAGCCACCACACGTTGCCGGACTTGTCCCGGCTCTTGAACGGCCGGTCGCCGATCGTGTGGCAGATCGAGTTGATCGACCAGGTGACGTGGTGCAGCAGCGCGATCCGGACCAGGCTGGCCCAGAAGAACGCGGTCAGCGCGCCCCCGATCGACCACGACCACAGCCCGCCGATCACGGCCGGCGCGAGCAGCGAGATCGTCACCAGCAGCGGGAACATCCGGGACACCTTGACGATGTCCTTGTCCTTCAGCAGATCCGGCGCGTACTGCCGCTGCGGGGTCTGCTCGGTGTCGAACAGCCAGCCGACGTGCGCGTGCACGAAACCCTTGGTCAGCGCGCCGAGGCTGGTGCCGTACTTCCACGGGCTGTGCGGGTCGCCGTCGCGGTCGGAGAACTTGTGGTGCTTGCGGTGGTCGGCCACCCAGCGGATCACCGGACCCTCGATCGCCAGCGAGCCGGCGATGGCGAGCGCGTACTTCATCGGCCGGTTCGGCTTGAACGACTTGTGCGTGAACAGCCGGTGGAAACCGATCGAGATGCCGTGCCCGGCGACGGTGTAGAACACCACGGCCAGAATCACGTCCCGCCAGCCCAGGAACCCGCCCCAGGCGATCGGTACGGCGGCCAGCACGGCGAGGAACGGGATCCCGATGAACAACGCCAGCGCCACCTGCTCCCAGGGGCGTTTCTGCTCGCCTCCGAGCGTCCCGGTGTGCACGTCGAGCTCGTCGGCCTGCGCGGCGCGGGCGGGCGCCTCCGGTGCGGCAACGGCGGGTGGAGTCATGGCGTATTTCCCTCAGCTGGAGGACGGCTTACCTACGCTACCGTAACCTACGGAGGCGTAGGTTAGGAACCCCTCAGCGTGTTGCTCACCCCACTCCATGGCAGACTGTCCCGGCGACCACGATCCCCCGTGGGGTACTCGGCAGCCCGCGAGACTTTGAATCTCGAAGACCTGGATCGAAACCAGGCGGGGGAGCTTTCTTGCGTTGGCCCCCGCGCGGGTGCGCGGGGTCCTTCCCACCGCGACGCCACACCCGGCTCCTCCGTCGCCGTGCTCGCCACCGCTCCCGCCACCCGAAAACGGTGCGTGCGACCGCGCTCCTTGCCGCTGATCGCGCGAGGTGTTGCGGGCCGCCGCCCGCTGTTGCGCCCGTGACCGCCGCGTGGTGCCGCCGACTCGTGGTGCGTTGTCGGCCTGTGGTCGGGTGATGCCTCCACGCACGCACAGGCCGCGTCCCGCTCCTTGCGCTGTCACCTGGCGGACGGGTGTCGTACATCTGTCGACGGAGGACACACCGCCTGACCCGCTGTGATCCGACAACTGATCCGCGACACATGTCCGTCGGCTGATATGCGACAGGCTAGACGTTTGGCGACCAGTTGAGGCGGACGACCAACGCACGGATCTGTCGATGCGCGTATGCGGAGGCCCACCGGATCTCCCTGGCAGGGGTTGTCGGATCCGGAACGTAGTGTTCGTGGAACAGGTGAAGGGCGGCCAGTTGAGGGTGTCACAGGGCAAGACAAGGAGTCAGGCGATGACACGTCCGCGGTGCCTACGCCACACGAATCCGTCGCACTCAGCTCGGGAGACGATGTGAAGCTCCTTCTCACATCCGGAGGCGTCACGAACGAGAGCATCCGCGATGCGCTGGTCGGTCTGCTGGGCAAGCCGATCTCCGAGTCCCGTGCGCTCTGCATCCCCACAGCGCAGTGGGGCCACCCGATGCTCGGGCCCGCCTCGGTGCGAAGCTCCGTCGCCGGCGAGCCTCCGTTTCACATGATGACCAGCCTGGGCTGGGCGACCCTGGGCGTCCTGGAGCTCACCGCGCTGCCCAGCATCGGCGAGGAGCGGTGGGTGCCGTGGGTCCGCGAGGCCGACGTGCTGCTGGTGGACGGCGGCGAGACGACGTACCTGTGTCACTGGATACGGGAGTCAGGGCTGTCGCGGGTCATGCCGTCGATTCCCGAGGCGGTCTGGGTAGGGATGAGTGCCGGCAGCATGGTGATGACACCGCGGATCGGGGACGACTTCGTCTCGTGGCCGTCTGCCCTGGACGACCGCACGCTCGGGGTCGTCGACTTCTCGATCTACCCGCACCTGGACCACGAGCAGATGCCGGACAACACCATGGCCGATGCGGAGAGATGGGCCGCCGACATCGCAGGTCCGGCGTACGCGATCGACGACCAGACCGCCATCAAGGTGACCGACGGGACCGTCGAGGTCATCTCCGAAGGACACTGGAGGGCCTTCCCCGCATAGCCGCCGGCCTGACCGAACATCATCACGTCATGGTCGTCTCGCGACGTGCTGGCTATCCGTTCGTGCCCAAGTCGAACGCTCGCCTCCTGCCAGGTCACATCTGGGGGATCCCGCTACGGGACGGGCGCTTCGCCTGCGGCGTGGTCGTCGCGATCCCTACCGCTGGGGTTACGGGCACATCAAGATGATCGACGAGAACGGCGGGTCAATCCTCGGTCGACGTTCCCCGGTGCACGACCGAGATGGTGCTCTATCCGGCGTTTCTCACCGCGTCGGCGGAACAGTCGGCCTCTACCGCGACGGCCGGATGGTCCGTGTCGCCACAGCCGACGAGGCGCGAGATCTCCCCATCATCGGTACGTGGGGCTTGCGCTACATCGCGGAAATGGCCGAGCGCGTGTTCGTCGACGGGAAGCCGATTGTTCGATGACCGGAAGGACCGGCCGGATTGGCTCACGGACGGACCTACCGCCGCAGGCCCTATCCAAGCGGGGCTACGCGGATCGCCGCAGGATGCTTGCTGGCGGTCAGGCGCAGTGGCCTGTTTGGAAGTCGGTGAGTGGGGTGGTCACGTTGCTTGTGCCTGGATCTGCGAACGCGCCGCCTATGCGGACCTCGCCGTACCTCAGTTTCTGCAGGCCGGCCAGCGTGAATGTTGCGTGGCCCGTTCGTGGGTCGCCTTTGTTGCTCCAGGCGTGCAGGGAGTACTGCGTGCTGGCCTGCAGCGGCTTGCGGTCGCCCTGGAGTTTCCAGTCGCCGCCTCCGGACAGCGGGAACTGTACGAAGCCGGAAGGCGCCGGCGTGATGGTCCAGGTCGCCACCGGGGTTCGGTTGGTTGATTGACCAGGCGGGGGCTCGGCATAGATCGTGACGCCGTCGACGTGTTCGCAGATCTGCATCACCGCGACGGGTTGGCCGGCCGCGTCCACGGTCAGGCCCATGAATCCGTCGAGCCGGGGGCCGCAGCCGGCCACGAGCCCACTCGCGCAAAGCATCAGGGCAGCCACCAACGCGCGTCCGCCCCCAGATGGCATGCGAGCACGCTAGTCGACCGTGCCCGCAACGCGGTTCAGCCGTAAGCGCCTTGATGCCCGACCGTTATCCGCTCGTAGGGTGACCGATGGGCCTGTGGCGTCACTAGGGTTATCTGCTCGACCAACAGACGAGGTGGGATATGTCCGTCGATGCGATCAGTGTCATCGTTCCGGATGTTCCGGGGGCGGCGCGGTTTCTGGCTGGGGCGTTTGGGTGGAAGCTGGGCGACGTGTTCGACAACTTCGCTGAAGTTGACACGGGGAGGCTGCGGCTGTGGTTGAGCGGGAACGCGGCCGTCGAGACCGGAGTCGTCGACGGCTTGACGTTGCACCACGTTGTGGAGGACGTGGACGCCGCGGCTGAGGTTGCCAAGGCCAACGGTGCGCAGCTCGTCTTCGGTCCGGTCGACACGGACTACGGCATGCGCTCCGCCGTGTTCAAGGGCCCCGGGATGCTGCTCGTCGACGTCTGCTCGTACGCCGTACCGGACCCGACCGAGGCCTGAGCAATTGGTCTGCGGGGGTTGTCGGTGGGGCGTGGAACGATGTTGGCGGTCGGCGATGAAGGGGAGAGGTCATGGCGCGGTTCGGTAAGGGTGATGAGCTTCGTGGGGCGGAGTTTGTGGGGGTGGATCTGCGGGGGGCCCGGTTCGTCGAGGCTGATCTGTCGGGGCTGGTGATGCGTGGGGTGGAGATTCGGGACGCGGATATTGATGCGCCTTGGTTGGCTGAGGGGGACTCGTTCTTCCGGGTGAACGGGGTTGATGTGACCTCGTTCGTCGAGGCTGAGCTTGATCGGCGGTTTCCGGGGCGGGCTGATCGGCGGGCTCAGGATCCGGACGGGTTGCGGGCGGCTTGGGCCGCGGTCGAGAGGGCCTGGGCGGCGGTGCTTGAGCGGGCCGCAGGGCTGCCGGACGGGGCGGTTGATGTGTCGGTGGACGGCGAGTGGTCGTTTGCGCAGACGTTGCGGCATTTGGTGCATGCCACGGATATCTGGCTGGGGAAGGCGGTTCTGGAGATCGAGGATCCGTTCCATCCGATCGGTCAGCCGTACGACGATCGGGAGGTCGGAGGCTCGGTCGTCGCTACGAGCACGCCGCCGTACGCCGAGGTGCTGGAGGTCCGCGCGGGTCGGGTCGCGATGGTGCGCGATTTCCTTGCCACGGTGACGCCGGAGGTGCTGGATGAGGCGCGGCGGAATCCTCACAACCCTGACCATCCTGAGACCGTTCGGTCCTGTCTGCACGTGATCCTCCAGGAGGAGTGGGAGCACCAACGGTTCGCCCTGCGCGACCTCGACGCGATCGCGGCGGGTAGCTGAGCGCTGTCAGCTATTGGGTGGTTTCCAGCGCGATGTGGTCGGCGAACCATTTGCGCGGCGACCTGGGCCACGGCGACCGTTCTGGCCTCGAGCCACTCCCGCGGCGCGAGCAGTTGCTGCTAGGGCAGCTTCGGTCGGGCCAGGCTGAGGCTGTCGGGTGGGGTGGTGTCGACGTGGGTTGCCGTACGCGCGGACTCCGTTGTCCCAGTTGAGGTACGCCCACCGCTGAGCGTGTCGCCGTCGCAGTCGGCGCCGAGGGTTTGCTCTGACGCGTTGTCCGGTACCCGCGGGACATGTGTGTGCTGGATCGTCATCGAATGCGGACGAAGTGTGGGGCTTCGGGGGTGGTGTTGTCGATGACCACTGTGGCGCGCGTTTGAGGACTGCAGGTCTTGGTGTAGAGGTGTTGGGCGGCGATGTAGCGCTGGATGCTGGGGTGGTTCGGGTCCGGGTTGGTGCCGTCTCGGGTGGCCATTCTTTGGGTGGTTACGGCGAAGGGGACGGTGAGGAGGATCGAGAAGTCCCAGCAGGTGGCGAGTTCGTCGCGGTGGAGGAAGAGGCCGTCGGTGATGAGGAATGCGTTGGGTGGAGCGGTCTCGTACGGCGGGGTGAGGACGCGATCCGTGGTCAGGTCGTGGGCGGCTCGGCGGAAACGGCGGGACCCGGCCGGGCCTAGGGGCTCGAGCACGTCGGACCGGAGACGGTCGTAGTTGAAGGCGTCCAGCCAGAAGCCTTCGGGGGAGAGGCGACCGCGGCGGTACCTGATGTCGCGGACGTTGTGGAAGTCGTCGACCGAGACACGGATGACGTGACGTCCAAGAGAGCGCAGTACGTCGGCCAGTTCGTCGGCAAAGGTGGTCTTGCCGGAGGCGTCGGGACCGTCGATCCCCACCCGCACGCAGTCCTCGCCGACCGCGTCGGGCACGAGCTGAGCCACGCGGCGGAGAAGGTCCATTCGGTACGTCATGCCTGGTTCAGCCCTTCGATGAGGATGATGAGGCCGATGGCGATCAGGACGATCGGGAGGAGGATGTGGCCCCAGCGGGAGAGGGTTTGAGCTACAAGCGGGCGGGTGGCGAAGTAGCGGCCGGCTGAGCACCACGCTGCTACGCCGACCAGGAACACCGCGACGAAGATCGTCGTACGGCCAGGTTGCCGCGGTCGTGCCGGACGGACCAGGCGGCGCGCAGGCCGAGTGCCAGCGGGAGCAGGCCTAGGTACGGGATCGTGGCTTCTGGCAATAGCCCGGTGCCCAGCGCGGCGAGGATGGAGGCCGCGAGGATGGCTGTGAATCCCAGGTACTGTCCGGCCACGATCCGTACGGCGCCGGTCCGGCCGGCGCGCTGTGCTTGTCCGAAGAACAACGCGAGGATCACGAGGTCGTCGACGTTGGTGATCGCGAACATTCCGATCGCCTGCCCCACCAACCCGAGCTCCACAACACTCCCAACCGCGGCGAACAGACCCGGCACAGCCTATTGGCTGGATGCTGGCGCGGTGAGCCGTCGGGGTTGAGCAAGGCGACCTGGACGGATGCCGACTTTGCGGTGACGGGCTGGCACGACTGCCGGATCCACGCGATGAGCATCGGCGAGTACGACGACGGCACACTGCCGCCGGCGCGTGTGTTGCTCGATGTGGACTGCGTCGTTCGGTGGGTGGATGGTCAGCCGTTCAGCTTCTGGATCGCGCGCCAGACACGACTCCGGAATCCGTTGTGGCACCTCGAGGGCCACACCTTCGACCTCCACCTTCGCGCCGGCGGCTTCACGCAGTACCTCCGCCGACC
Source organism: Kribbella sp. NPDC002412 (assembly GCF_053592935.1). Lineage (NCBI taxonomy): Bacteria > Bacillati > Actinomycetota > Actinomycetes > Propionibacteriales > Kribbellaceae > Kribbella > Kribbella sp. NPDC002412. The sequence goes on along the minus strand of NZ_JBSFBL010000051.1, from coordinate 7,236 downwards.
GCCCCAGCACGTACGCCGCCAACTGCTCACGGCAGCCGAACGTGGCGGTCTGAGCTTCGACGAGCAGTCATTCGTCTGACTCCTCGTAGCTGTCGCGGCCGGGGAGACCGAATAGCACCGGCCGGCCGGACTCACCGCACTGTGGGCATCGGTGGGCGTCCACGTGGTCAGCCGATGATGCAGAAGGTGGTGCCGTCGGGGGCTTCCATGACTATGAAGTCGGCGTCGGGTGGGTAGGTCCAGCCTTCTACTCGGCGGGCGCCGAGGGCGATCAGGCGCTCGACCTCGGCCTCGGGGGTGGAGGTGGATTTGTCGACCCAGAGATCCAGGTGGGTGCGGTCGGTTTCGTCGAGGTGGATGCGGGACCCGTGTCCGTTTCTGGGGCCGAGGAAGTCGGGGTTGCCCGGGTCGGAGTCGTACTCGAGGGCCTGGCTCCAGAACGCCGCCGAGCGCACTCTGTCCGGGACGTTCAACACGATCGCTCCGAGCGACAAACTCATGAAAGCTCCTTGCCTGGTGGCCGGACTCTGATCCACCCAGCTTGACAGCCGGGGGTGCTACCGCAGGCGCGCCGGAAGGCGGCGACGTACGCCGACGCGCTCGACCCCCGCCAAACGGCGGGCCGGTGCGCGGGCTTAGACGGGCTGGATGAGGAGGGTGATCAGGATGCTGGACAGGAGGCCGCGGTGAAGAAGAGGAGGTTGGCGTCGGCGGCTTTGCGGTCGGCGGCTTTGGTGGCGGCGGCGAGTTCGGCGCGGAGAGCCGTGATGATGGCGGCCTGTTGGGCGGGGGTGAGGGTGGCGAGGGGTCGGTGTGCTGGGGGTGCGCTGCCGGCGGTTGGAGTTGGGGCAGCGCTGCCGGGGGTTGGGGCGCGGCGGCGCTCGGTCGGGGGTTGCCGGCCTTGTTGGGATTGGTCCGAGGGGGCTGGCTGGGGCGGGGTGAGGAGGGGGAGGTTGCGGGTGCGGCGGGACTGGGGGGTGAGGGTTATTGCGGTGGTCAGGGCGGCCGTGAGGGTGGTGAGGGCGGCGGCGAGGTCCACAGGGTGCTCGTAGGGAAGATACCGAGAGTCAGCAGCGCGTGAGGCGGGTCACGGTGTTCGGGTGGGGCCGGTCGGGGGTGCGTGGGGGAGCAAGTAGGCTTGCGCGGGCACCGTTTCGAGTGCCCATGCTGATACTGGCTCCAGAAACTCGCAGGGAACTCGAGGAGAAGACCGCGTGACTTCCCATCGTCCCGCGGCGGTCGTGATCATGGCCGCCGGTCTGGGAACCCGGATGAAATCGGCGACCCCGAAGGTGTTGCACGAGATCGGCGGGCGCAGTCTCGTCGGGCACGCCGTGGTCACCGCCCGTGCACTCGCCCCGGAGCACCTGGTGGTCGTGGTCGGCAACGGCCGTGAACTGGTCGAGGCGCACCTCGCCACCGTGGACCCCGAGGTCAAGACCGCCGTCCAGGAGCAGCAGCTGGGCACCGGCGACGCGGTCCGTTGCGGGCTGGCCGCCGTACCGCAGGACTTCGCCGGCTCGGTCATCGTCACGTCCGGTGACGTGCCGCTGCTGGAGTCCGAGACGCTGCAGGAACTGGTCGCCGCGCACGACAAGCAGGGCAACGCGGTGACCGTGCTGACCGCGCGGGTGCCTGACCCGACCGGCTACGGCCGGATCATCCCGGGTGACGACGGCACCGTCGCCGGCATCGTCGAGCACAAGGACGCGACCCCGGCGCAGCGCCAGATCGACGAGATCAACGCCGGGATCTACGTCTTCGACGCGGCCACGCTGCGCGACGGTCTGAGCCGGATCACCACCGACAACGCGCAGGGCGAGCTGTACCTGACCGACGTCCTGGCGATCGCGAAGGCGGACGGCAAGCGGGTCGGCGCGTACGTCACCGAGGACGCGATGCAGACCGAGGGCGTGAACGACCGCGTCCAACTGGCCGCGCTCCGCGCCGAGCTGAACCGCCGTACGCTCGAGAAGCTGATGCGCGACGGGGTCACGATCGTGGACCCGAACACCACCTGGGTCGACCAGACCGTCCAGCTGGCCCCCGACGTCACCCTGCTGCCGAACACCCAGCTGCACGGCGCGACCACGGTCGACGAGGGCGCCACGATCGGCCCGGACACCACGCTGACCGACGTGAAGGTCGGGGCCCAGGCGACCATCATCCGGGCGCACGGCTCGCAGTCCGAGATCGGCCCCCAGGCATCCGTCGGCCCGTTCGCCTACCTCCGCCCGGGCACCAGCGTCGGCGTGAAGGGCAAGATCGGCACCTTCGTCGAGACCAAGAACACCAGCATCGGCGACGGCGCCAAGGTGCCGCACCTGACGTACGCCGGTGACGCGACGATCGGCGAGGGCGCGAACATCGGCGCCGGCACGATCTTCGCCAACTACGACGGGGTCAAGAAGCACCCGACCCACGTCGGCAAGCACTCCTTCATCGGCAGCAACTCCGTGCTGGTCGCGCCGCGGACGATCGCGGACGGCGCGTACCTGGCCGCCGGCACGGCGCTGACCGAGGACGTCGGCCCGGGCGAGATCGCGGTCGCGCGCGGCCGGCAGCGCAACATCAAGGGCTGGGTGGCTCGCAAGCGGGCGGGCACCAAGACGGCGAAGGCGGCCGAAGAGGCGTTGGCCGCACAGCAGACGGACGACGCTGCTGTGGGCGACACTGGCGAGAAGGCGTAACGGGAGGCCGGCCATGAGCGGGATGAAGCGAACCACCGAGAAGAACCTGATGGTGTTCTCCGGCCGGGCTCACCCCGGTCTGGCCGAGGAGGTCGCCGAGCAGCTCGGCGCCGGCCTGGTCCCGACGTCGGCGTACGACTTCGCCAACGGCGAGATCTACGTCCGGTTCGAGGAGTCGGTCCGGGGCAGCGACGCGTTCGTGATCCAGAGCCACACCTCGCCGATCAACGAGTGGATCATGGAGCAGCTGATCATGGTCGACGCGCTGAAGCGGGCGTCGGCCAAGCGGATCACCGTGGTGCTGCCGTTCTACGGGTACGCGCGGCAGGACAAGAAGCACCGTGGCCGGGAGCCGATCTCGGCCCGGCTGATGGCCGACCTGTTCAAGACCGCCGGCGCGAACCGGCTGATCTGCGTCGACCTGCACACCTCGCAGATCCAGGGCTTCTTCGACGGCCCGGTGGACCACCTGATGGCGCTGCCGATCCTGAGCGAGTACGTGCAGAACAAGTACGGCGACCAGGAGCTGGCCGTGGTCTCGCCGGACGCCGGCCGGATCAAGGTGGCCGAGCAGTGGTCGGCCCGGCTGAACGGCGTGCCGCTGGCCTTCATCCACAAGACCCGCGACATCGACCGGCCGAACGAGACGGTCGCGAACCGGGTCGTCGGTGAGGTCAAGGACCGGGTCTGCATCCTGGTCGACGACATGATCGACACCGCCGGCACGATCACCAAAGCGGCCGACGCGCTGTACGCCGACGGCGCCGCCGGGGTCGTGATCGCGGCGACGCACGCGATCCTGTCCGGTCCGGCCGTGGACCGGCTGAAGAACTGCCAGGCCAGCGAGGTGATCGTCACCAACACGCTGCCGATCGCGGAGGACCGCCGGTTCGACAAGCTGACCGAGCTGTCGATCGCGCCGCTGATCAGCCGGGCCATCCGCGAGGTCTTCGAGGACGGCTCGGTGACCAGCCTGTTCGACGGCCGCGCCTGATCGTCAGGCGCGCCGCCACGCGTAGTACGCCGTACCCAGCGACGCTGCCGTCATCGGCAGCGCGGTGATCAGGCCTGCCACGCCGTTCCCGGGTACGACGAACGTCGCGACGATCGTCAGCCACAGCAGCGGGATCCACCGCGGCACGGCCCGGGAACGCCACAGGCCGACCGCCTGGATGACCGTGCCGACGGCAACGAGCAGCGCGCCGGGCACCAGCAGGCCGAACAGGTGGGCGGAGTCGTCGTTGATCCGCTCGATCACGCTTGGGTCGACACCGGGTGCTGTCGCGAAGTAGTAGGCGGCCGCCCAGCCCGCGCCGCCGACGGCGTACAGCGCGGTGCCGATCCACAGCACGACGGCGCCCACGGTCGCCCAGGCCGCGCCGCGGCCCCGCACGAGCAGCGTGGTCAGCAACGCCTGGGCCGGCACGTTGAGGACGAGCGCGGCACTGAGAAAGACCAGCAGCCCCCACCAGAGGTCCCGGACCGGCTGGATGTCGGTGTAGGCGTACGTCTCGCCACCCGCGGCCGGCTCGGGCCACAGCAGCCCGCCGGGGACAGCCGCAAGGGCAGTCAGCGCCAACAGCAGGGCAACGATCGAGACCCGGCGCCGAAGCACAGGATCGGCACTGACTGGACTGGAAACGGTCTGAGTCGCCATGGTGAACCTCCGAGAGCGCGAGTTGACGCTCTCAGGGAACGCCGGAGCCCACCGCCGGCACATCGGAGCCGACACGGACCGCGGTCTCCGTGCTGACTCGGAGTCGTCCGGCGTACGGCGGTCTTACTCTGACGACATGCGGTGGCCGCGGTGGGTCGCGCTCGGTACCTTCCTGCTCGTCCTGGTGATGGTGGCGGGGAGCGCCTGGCTGCTGCTCGCGTACCGCACCGGCCCGCACACGCTCCGGAACTTCATCGGCATCGCCACGATCGGTATGGCGGTCAGCCTGCTCGGACTCGTGGTCAGCAGACGCGAGGCAGTGGTCGGCGCCCTGCTCGGCTGGATCGGCGCGATCACGGTCTACCTGGCCGCCCGCGACGTCTACTACAACGCCGAGGGCCTCACAGTGGACAGCCGGGTGGTCAGAGCGCTCGAGGAGAGCGGCTGGTGGCTGCTGGCCGCGATCAGCCTGCTACTGCTCTACTTCCCGAACGGCCGAGCCTTCTGGCGACCGCTGCCGCCCGCCGTCGTGTTGCTCTGCCTTGCCCAGCAGGTCCTGGCTGCGTTCGATCTGCCGCTACCGCTACAGGTGATCAGCGAGGTCGTGTTCGTCGCCTTCCTGGCCGTGTGCCTGGCCTCAGCGGTCTCCGTGCTGGTCCGGTACCGCCGATCGACCGGCACAGCCAGGGCTCAGCTCAAGTGGCTCGCCCTTGCCGGACTGGCCGTCGTCCTCTACCCGTTCGTCTGCCTCGCCGAGATCCTCATCTCCGGCGACTCCGGCATCGTGGCCACGGTCTTCGGCCTCGCCACACTGATATCCCTGCCGGCCTCCGTCGCCGTGGCGATGCTCCGGCACGACCTCTACGACGTCGACCGCGTGCTGGCTGACACCGTCACCTACGGCATCGTGATGGTCGTCCTGCTCGGCACCTACGCCGTGGCCGCCGTGTCACTGGGCCTAGTACTCGGTCGCGACTCCGCAGTCGTGGCCGCGGCCGCCACAGCCGTCTGCGCACTCGTCCTGTCGCCACTGCGAACCCGCCTGCAGCGCACAGTCGATCGCCGCCTCTATCCACCCCGCCGTGCCGCCCTGCTGGCCATCGAGGACCTCCAGCAGCGCATCCACACCGAGCAGGCCCAGCCGGAGGAGCTGGAGTCCGCACTACGCACCGCACTCCGCGATCCCGGTCTCCGCGTCGGTCTGCTCGTCCCCGGCGCGTCCGGCTTCGTCGACGCCGCTGGTATGGCGGTTGCCGGGCCACAGCTCGTTCCGGTGACGCTGGGTGGTGCGCAGATCGGCGTACTCGCGTCGGATCGCACCAGTCCCGCCGTACTGAAGGCTGTGGCGGCTGCGGCGGCCAGTCTGGTCGAGGTGACGCGGTTGCGGGCCGAGCTGGCCGGGGCGTTGCGTGAGGTGGGGGCGAGCCGGGCGCGACTCGTGCAGGCTGGTGATGCCGAGCGCAGGCGACTCGAGCGGGACCTCCACGACGGAGCGCAGCAACGGCTCGTCTCGCTGGGCATGGCGATGCGGCTCGCGCAGCGGCACCTGGACGACGGCTCCGTGGACATCGACGGATTGCTCGACCAAGGCGTCGCAGAGCTCGCCACAGCGGTCGCCGAACTGCGGCAGATCGCGCACGGGCTGCGACCGACCAGCCTGGACGACGGCCTGCACGCCGCGTTGAGCGCGATCACGCAGTCGCTGCCGATTCCGGTCCGGCTGCAGATCCCGGCGGACCTGCCCGAGGAGCTGGCAACGACGGCGTACTTCGTCGCCGCCGAGGCAGTGACGAACGCGGCCAAGTACGCGAACGCGTCGTCGATCGCTGTCCGGGTCGACCGCTCGGCCGAGCACGTCACTGTGGTGATCGAGGACGACGGCTGCGGTGGTGCGACGCCGCGCCCAGGCTCAGGACTCAGCGGGCTGCTGGACCGAGTGGCGGCCGTCGGTGGGTCGCTGCAGCTGCAGAGCCCGGCGGGCCGGGGTACGACGGTGGAGGCGGTGCTGCCGTGCGGATAGTGATCGGGGAGGACTCAGCACTGTTCCGGGAAGGGCTGGCGCGCTTGCTGGCCGACGCCGGCCACGAGATCGTCGGCCTCGCACCGGACGCCCCGACTCTGATGACCGTTGTCGCGGAGACCGCACCGGACCTGGCCGTCATCGACATCCGGATGCCGCCCGACCAGACCGACGACGGCGCCCGGGCCGCGCGACGACTCCGGATGCTGCACCCCGCGCTGGCCATCGTGCTGCTGTCCCAGCACATCGAGACCCGGCACTCGGTCGAGCTCGTGGCGACCGGCCGGTTCGGCTACCTGCTGAAGGATCGCGTGCTCGCCGTCGACGAGTTCCTGGACGCGCTGGACCGGGTCGCGGCCGGCGGATCGGCCCTCGATCCCGAGGTGGTCGGCCGCCTGCTCGGCCGGCAGCGGTCCGACGACCGGCTCGCGCCGCTGACGCCGCGGGAGCGTGACGTGCTGGCGTTGATGGCCGAGGGCTGCACCAACGTCGGGATCGGCCGCCGGCTGTTCCTGACCGAACGCACCGTGGAGACCCACGTCGGCAGCATCCTGGCCAAGCTCGGCCTGCTCACGAACGACGAGCAGCATCGCCGGGTGCTCGCCGTACTGGCATATCTTGGGGAGCACTGACCGCTCACCCGTGAGGATCACTCCATGCGGATCGCTGTGTTCCACCCCGGCGCGATGGGTTCGAAGCTGGCCGCGCAGCTGGTTGCCGCGGGCCACGAAGTGCACTGGGTGCCGGAGGGCCGCAGCCCGGAGAGTACGGCGCGCGCCGCCGACGCCGGCCTGATCGGCACACCGTTCGCCGAGGCCGTCGGCCAGGCCGAGGCGGTGCTGTGCTCGTGCGCGCCCCAGGGCGCGGTG
>NZ_JBSFBL010000050.1:0-60808 GCF_053592935.1 Kribbella sp. NPDC002412 | reverse complement strand
TGTGCTGTTGCGACTGCTTGCGGAAGGCGCCGGGCATCAGAAGTCCCACCAGCTCCTCGTACATCCCTACCGGGGAACGATCCCGCTCCGCCCCTGCCACGAGCCGTGCTCCGACAGCGGCCGGAACCGCAGGGTGGCGAACTCGTGGTGGAAATCCCTGCGCCGGCGTTCGGCCATCGCGGCGGCATGACGGTCGGGCTCCGGGACACTGCTGTGGCCGTGCACCATCTCTTCCATCTGCCACACAGACCGCCAGACAGAGAATGTAGAGATCGTCCGGAGCGGGCGCATCGCGGCCAGCGCCAGCGTGGTCCCCGGATGGTCACGAACCAGCCGTTCCACGGGCTTGCCCCACTTGAGGAACCTCGGCACCTCCAGGAGGCGCATCCGGGCCAGCGTGACCGCCACGACGGGTTCGGCAGGGTCCCACTCGCCCGCCCTCGCCGGCAGGTCGGGCAGCGCCGCAAGCCGCGACCAACGGCGCAGGAACTGCATGCGCACATGCCAGCCTGCCGCCAGCTGCCTGCCCAGGGGATGGTCCGCCAGGAAGGCCTCGACCGCGGCCTCGTCCTCCCACCGCGCGAACATCGCCGTCCGCCGCAGCTGCATGCGGGCAGGCGAGACAGTCGGGGCACCGAGGCGCATCAGCGCCATGCACTCGGCGTGCCGCAACCCGGGCGTGGAAGGCCCAGTCGGCGCCTTCCACAGTGCCCCCGCCGTCGTCGTCGGACGGAGCTCCGCGAGGTGGAACGTGAAGATCGTCATCGTTGGGCAACTGTCCCACGAGTGAGGTCCGTAGTGCCGAGCACGGACTCAGGCCAACAACTTGTAGACGCGTCATCGCTCGGCCACCCAGGCACTGAGCCGCCGCCGTGTAGTCAAGGTGCGTGTCCCTCCTCGGACACGGTACTTGTCCACACGATCGGCCAACGTCCGAGACACAGTCCGTAGCGAGCTGAGCGTCCAGCGCGGCCTGCACGTCGGGAAACTTCGAGGTGAAGTCATTTCCGTTGCGCGACCACAGCGCCGCGGCGAGGCCGAGCAGCAACGACCCTGGGGCCAGCGGGCCCGGATGTACTGACCAGCCCGGCACCCGGGATCGCTCGGTTGCGGTGCCGAGATGACGCTACTTGCGGCGGAAGACCAGCAACTCGGTTCGGCCGCCGCTGAGCGGGACGAATCGGCTGCCTACGAGGTCAAGGTTTCGTTGAGCGACGAAGCCGGTGAGCCAGGCTCGCGGGGCGACCGAGTAGATCGTCATACGGTGTGGTTCGGTCAGCCAGACCTTCGTGGTGGAGTCGTCCAGGCAGTCGTCGGTGATCATGTCGAATGCGGCGATGCCGCCTGGGCGGACAACGCGCGCCAGCTCGTCGATGTAGCCGAGCGCGGTCACGAACGGGATGTAGCCGAGGAGTTTGTGCGTGTGCGCGAGGTCGACTGAGGCCGATGGAGTGGATGCCAGGGTGTGGCCGTCGGCCGGCTGGAAGGTCAGGGTCGGCTGGGCGCCTTGGAGGTAGCTGATCCAGTCCTCCGCGGTCTCGTACACCTCGTACGAGCTCGGCTGCACCGCGGACAGGATACGGGTCGTGTAGCGGCCTGATCCGGGTCCGATCTCGCACACCCGGTCCACGGTGTCTGCCGTGAGGTGGCCGATCTCGAGCAGGGCCTCGACGGTGTCGGTGGTGGCGCCGGGTTCCGCGCTGTAACTGTCGAGGAAGTCACCCACCGACTTGCCCGCTTTCTCAGCCTGCCGGATCGTCCAGCGGGCCGGCAGGAACGGACTGATCGCCGGATCGGTGCTGTAACCGCGAACGAGCTGGAACCCTGTTGGCCGAAGCGTTCGATTGGCCGCGACCTGCAGCAGATGCCGAACAGACATTGGCTCCCCCAATGAATCGACAGCGCAAGTTCCCCCTGCGCGCTGCCCATCCTGCACACCTCAACCGCGACGGTCCACCCCAGCCGGTGGTTCGTGAGACGAAGGGCGCCCATCGTGACTGCCAGTCTCAGCTTCCTCGCACTACGGGCTCGTAAAGCCTTGTTTTAGGGGCGAATAGCCGCTGGTCCGCTCGTGCATCTGCCGTAACGCGTCGTTGTACCGGGCAAGCGCAGCGTCGCCGCCTCGGACCGCTTGACTGTCGTAGCGGGCAGCTCCGCGCCGGTCGCTGCGGATCCATTGCACGAACACGGCCATGGTCACCGTCGACCCCGAGTGTGCGGCGCGCGTCCGCGAAGGCCGGCTGAGCGGGTAGGCCGTTTGCATGACGATCACGCCGAAGAGCGCGTGGAACGGTACGGCGATCAGCAACTCGACCAGCCGCAGTCCCGCCGCGCTGCGCCGCGGCCACAGGTCGATAGCGAGGATCGGGCCGGAGAACAGCAGACCGACAGCGAGGAAATGGATCAGCATCAGCTGATGACCGAGCAACGGAAACGCTCGTAGCGTGAGCATGATCGGTGCCGCGAGGAGCAGCAGGATCGGGGTCAGCATCGATAGCACCATGTGCTGGGCCATGTACACGCTGAACAGCGCGGCCGCATAGCCGGCCAGACCGGTCCACGTGACCGACACCAAGCTCAGGAGCCCGAGCAACCACAACACGGTGCGCCCGGTAGGCCACGCGTCGCCGCGAGTCACCAGAACCACAGCTCCACCGGCCCGAGAAGATCGGGCGCCAGCTCGACCACGATCTCAGTGTTGCTCTAGGCAAGCTTCTGGTCACTCACCCAGCCGCCCCGCACTCCGGGCGGCCATCGCGACTACCCACCGAGCACGGTCGAGCTGCTGCAGTTCATCAAACGGGCCCAGGAGCTCGGCTTCACTCTCGACGAGGTCGAGGAGATGCGGGTGAGCTAGGCGCGCGCCACGATCAGGGCTCGGGTAGTCAAGGCAGCCCGGGTCAGGCTGGCCGCGATCGCGGCCAGCATCGGCCACACCATGGCCGGTGCGGCGATGACGACTGCGGCTACGAAGGCCGCGTCGAGCAGCACCAGCCCGCCCGCCCCTAGCCGGGCGACGTCCGCCCGGCGGTAACTGGTGCGGCTGGTCGCTGCCACGGCGAGCAGCGCGACTACCAGCAGCAGACCGATTCCGCCGGCGACGGCCAACAGTCTCGGTAGAGGCCAGGTCCAGGCCTGCGCGAGGATCAGCGACGGTCCCCAGCAGGCCGCCATCACCGGCCCGGTCAGCAACAGGACGAGCGCTGTGCGGCGGCCGGGTGCCTGGCGAACGAATGCGGCGACGATCTCGCCCGGCCGGCCGAACTCCTCGATGGCCGCCACCGCAGCAGCCTGCGGATCCATCCCACTGTCCAGGTGATGCTCATAGGTCGCGGCTAGGCCGTCGGCGAGCTCGTCGACCGCCTCGCGGGGCAACCGGCGTCCCAGTTGGGCCAGGTGCTGCTCGATCAGGACGTGGGCTGCCATGGCGCCGGCTCCAGCAGCGAGGTGACCGCAGCGGCGAACTCCCGCCAGTTGGTGCGCTCGTGGGTCAGCCGCTGCCGACCACTGGTCGTCAGCTGATACGTGCGCCGTTTGCGGCCGTCGACGACCGACCACTCACCTGCGATCAGCCCGGCCCGCTCCAACCGGTGCAGGGCCGGATACACCGTCCCGGTGGGCAGATCGAACCGGCCGTCACTGCCGGCCTTCAGCGCCTCTTTGACCGCATACCCGTGCAGCGGACCGTCCTGCATCGTGGCCAGCAGCAGCACGTCCAGGTGGCCCTTCAGTACTTGCGCCTCCCTCATAGGTAGCTATGCTACCTTCAATCCATAGGTAGTAATCCTAGCTATCGGAGGCTGGGGCCATGAACGCACAGCCAGCGGTCGTCGCCGAGGGCCTGGTCAAGAGGTTCGGCGATGTGGCGGCGCTCGCCGGCGTCGATCTGGAGGTTCCGCCTGGCGCGGTGGTCGGGTTGCTGGGGCCGAACGGGGCGGGCAAAACGACGGTGGTGCGGATCCTGGCGACCCTGCTGAGACCGGACGCCGGGACAGCGCGGGTCGCGGGACTGGATGTGGTGCGGCAGGCTGCAGCGGTGCGGCGGGTGGTCGGTCTGTCCGGGCAGTACGCCGCGGTGGACGGCTACCTCACCGGGCGGGAGAACCTGCGCATGATCGGCCGGCTCGCCGGCCTGCGGATCCGCTCGGCCCGGCGTCGGGCCGGCGAACTGCTGGAGTCGTTCGAACTCGGCGCCGCGGCCGACCGGACGGTGCGCACCTACTCGGGCGGGATGCGGCGCCGACTGGATGTCGCGGCCAGCCTGGTCACCGCCCCCGAGGTGTTGTTCCTGGACGAGCCGACCACCGGCCTCGATCCGCGCGGCCGGATCGGGCTGTGGCGGTTACTCGGTGAACTGACCGCGCAGGGCACCAGCCTGCTGCTCACCACGCAGTACCTCGAGGAAGCCGACCGGCTGGCCGACCGGATCGTCGTCATGGACAGCGGCCGGGTCATCGCCGCGGGCACCGCCACCGAACTGAAGGCCAGGCTGGGCGGAGACCGGCTCGAACTGCAAGCCAACCCCGGTGACGACCCCACGCGGCTGGCTGAGGCGCTTCGCGGGCTCGGTGCCGGCCCGCCGACCGTCGACGCCGAACTCAGCCGGGTCGTGCTCACGGTCACCGACGGGCCAGGTGTGCTGCCAGAAGTCGCGGCCCGGCTTGCCGCGGGCAACCTGCGGATTGCCGACCTGGCGCTGCGCCGGCCGACCCTGGACGACGTGTTCTTGTCGCTGACCGGCCAGTCGCCACCGGCACAGGCCGCTGCCACCGACTCCGTGTCAGGGGGACGGGCATGAGCACCGCCGACTACACCAGCAGGCACGCGCAACTGATCACCAACGTGGGCACGATCACCGGCCGGAACCTGCACCGACTCGTGCGTGTCCCCACCCTGATCGCGTTCGCCACCGTCCAGCCGATCCTGTTCGTCGTGCTGTTCAACTACACCTGGGGCGGCGCAGTCCACCCACCCGGCGTCGAGGAGTACATCGACTACGTCCTGCCCGGCATCTTCGTGCTCTCGATCGCCTTCGGCGCCTCCCAAACCGGCGTCGCCGTCGCCGACGACCTGGCCACCGGCATGATTGACCGGTTCCGCGCCCTGCCGATGGCCCGCTCCGCCGTCCTCGCCGGCCGATGCGCCGCCGACGCGATCCGCAACCTGTTCGTCATCGGCCTCATGATCGGCGTCGGCACGCTCAACGGATTCCGGTTCCACGCCGGACCCGGCGCCGCGCTCGGCGCCATCGCACTGGCCATCGCCATCGGGCTGGCGTTCTCGTGGATCTTCGCCCTGCTCGGTCTGTTCGTGCGCGACCCCGAATCAGCCGGCATCGCAGGACTGCTCGCCGTCATCCCGCTGATCTTCGTCAGCTCCACTTTCGTGCCCGTGGCAACAATGCCCGACTGGCTACAGGCCTTCGCCGACAACAACCCCATCACCATCACCGTCGACGCACTACGAGCGCTCTGTCTCGGCGGACCCACCGCCACCCACGTCTGGAAGGCCCTCGCCTGGATCGGCGGCCTCCTCGCCGTGACGGTCCCAGCGGCCGTCCTGCGCTACCGCCACACCACAGCGAGCTAGGGACCCGTCACGGGCAACCCATCACGGGTTGACAAGTTCAGTGAACGTAGCCGTCCCACTTCACTTCGTAGCGAGACCCACCTGGCGGGGCATGGGGGCCGGGGATCTCGTCGACCGATAGCGCCAGCTCAACCTCGACCGTTCGAGCCAGGTCCGGCGATATCCGTACCGGCTCATCGCTCCGCCTGGCCGAGGCCATCACCGCTCCCACGACGGGGCGGGAGAAGGGTGGCCACACATGACGGGGACATTCTCGTCGACAAGGGAACGCTCAAACGCGTGTGAGCTCGGATGCCTGGAATATCCGCTCCTGGCCTGTCCACGAGACGACGTCGATCCGGACTATGTCCACGAAGCCTCCACCGACGGTTATCTCGTCGCCGAGCCGGCAGGCCAACTGTCCTGTTGCATCAATCAGAGCGGGTTCGCCGTCACGGAGTGCGACACTCCAGCCTGGAGGCCAGGCCACATCGACGTCGACGAGCCTGTCGGTGGCTGCTCATCGGCGACCACAGCGCGTAACCTCACGTGGCGAGTCCGCGGTCTTCAGTGCACCGCCGCACGCCAGTGCGCGGTGAATTCTCTTCGCCGCGTTATGAACTTCGCCGGTCCTTCGGTGGGATGTGGGGGCGTCGGGGTTTCGTTGTCGCCTGTCGCGTCACGCGGGTGGATGATGGCGGTGTGGCTGAGCCCGGCGGAACGACTCCAGGTGCCGGCGCGGCGGAGGGCCGCGTGGCGGACGGTCACCGGGCGGCGGAGGTGTTCGCTCGGCTGGCGCAGGAGCTGTATGAAGTCGGCGGCATCGAGGAGACAGTCGAGTCAGTCGTGCAGTTCGCGCTGCAGGCGGTTCAGTGCCGTTACGCGGCTGTGCTGCTCGTCGGTGGCCGGCAGCCGCAGGTGCTGACGTCGACCGATCCCCGGGTCGCAGCGTTGTACCGGCTGCAGATCGAGACTGGCGAAGGGCCGGTGATGACCGCGATCCGGGAGGAACGCGTGGTCGTGGTCGCCGATGCATCGACCGACTCACTCTGGCCGCCGGCCTGGACTGCCGAGGCGTGCAGGACGGGCATCCGGAGCCTTGTTCACCTGCCGCTCGTGATCGGCGGCCGCGCCACGGCGGTGCTCAGTCTCTTCAGCGACGTCCCGCAGGCATTCGATTCCGACGATCTGGCGATCGCGCACATCTTGGCCAGGCACGCTTCGGTGGCGATCGCCAACGCCCGGCAGCAAGCGACCATGGCCCAGGCGGTCGACGCCCGCAAGCTGGTCGGGCAGGCAATGGGCATCTTGATGGAACGCTTTGACCTGGACGGCGACCGCGCCTTCGAGGTGCTGAAGCGCTACTCGCAGCAGCACAACCGCAAGCTCCGCGACGTCGCCCAGGAACTGATCGACACCCGCCGCTTGCCCAAGTGATCCACCCCCGCGGGTTGGACCGACCATCGGAGTCAAGGTCTTGCGGATGCGTCCTTCGTGACGACGCTGGTCAGTAAGGGGTGGCCGTGACCGCCGATCGTCCCAGAATTCCGTGAAATCCGATCGGTATGCGCATGAGGGGTCGGCGGTCACCTTCCGGCCAGCGCTGCCGGTGCGTTTCCCCAAAACGTCAGCGCCGACTGCGCGAGCCGGGCTCTGGTCTCGGTTCTGCCTTCAGGACGACACCGGCGACGTCGGAAGGCCTTCGGGGCCGCAGGTCCGGGCGTGCCGCTGGGAGTCGGCGTCAGCTAGGCCTGCGGGCCGATCAGGTCGGATGGTGACGTTCAGTACCCCAGCGGCGGTACGGCGGAAGGCCCGGTGGCTTCTCGCCTCAGCGGTCAGCTGGGCGTCTTCGGTCCTGCCACTACGCGGTCCGCGCAGTGGGCGTCGGGCCGCGATCGGACCGACCGGGCATGGAGTTCCCGGAGCTGGTTGCCGTCATGGATCGGGTCGCTGTGGCGCTGCGGTTCCCGATCTTGGTCGACGAGACGCTGGAGCAGAGACTGCTGCCGCCCGGCTAGTTGACTGAACTCTTCTGAGCATCAGTTGGTGCTACAGCAGGTGTTGGGAGAGGGTGTGGCGTGCCAATCGTTGAGCCGGGTCGCGTGGTGGAGTTCGAGTCGGGTCTGCGATGGAGGGTGCTGTTTCCCGAGCTTGAGCATGTGGCGGCATCGGGGTATCTGCGTGAGTTGGCAGCGTCGGATTGCAGTCCGGCGACGTTGCGCAGCTATGCGTTCGATTTGCTCCGCTGGTTCAGGTTCCTGCATCGTCAGTACACGACGTGGGAGCGGGCGGAGCGCCTGGATGTGCGGTCGTTCGTCGAGTGGTTGCAGCAGGCCCCGAATCCGCAGCGGACACGCCGTCGGCCCGGCGCGCCGCCCCCGGGCTCGGTGAACCCGGTCACCGGCAAACCGGTGCTCGCAGCGACGTATGCCAGTCGCACGATCAACCACCAGCTGAGTGTTCTGTTCGGCTTCTACGAGTGGGCGTGCTCGACCGATGCCGGGCCGCTGCTGAACCCGGTGCCGGCGCAGCGCGGACGAGGTGGCGAGCGGTTGTACGCGCACCACAATCCGATGGAGAACTTCGTGGTGCGCCGCCGGGCGACGTATCGGCAGAAGACACCTCGGCCGGTGTGGCGGGCGATCCCCGACGATGCGGCCGACGCGCTATTCGGCGCGCTTCGCAGTCACCGCGACCGCGCGCTGGTGTCGTTCTGGCTGTCGAGTGGCGCCCGTGCGAGTGAGCTGCTCGGCCTGAAGCACGACGGTGACGTGGACGCGGGCGCGAACACGATCACAGTCGTCAGCAAGGGCAGCGGTCTGCGGGAGACGATCCCGGCCAGCGTCGACTCGTTCGTCTGGCTCGTCCTCTACCTGAGCGAAGAGCGACCTCCGATCGCGCCCGGCGGCCCGGTCTGGTGGACTCGGCAAGGCACGCCGGCCTGTCCGATGCCGGGCAGCCGATCCGGTTCACTCCGCACGACTTCCGGCGGCTGTTCACCACCGAGATGGTCTCCAGCGGCCTGCCGCTCCACAGCGCCGCCACCTTGCTCGGCCATCTCAACCTCGATACCACCCGCGGCTACACCGCGGTGTTCCCCGACGAGGTGATCGCCGCACACCAGCACTTCATCGAGCGCCGCCGCGCCCTGCGCCCATTCGGGGAGCTGCGACCAGCGTCCGGGGAAGAATGGGACGAGTTCGAACAGCACTTCCTGCTGCGCAAGGTCGCCCTCGGCGACTGCCACCGCCCCTACGGCACGCCCTGTGTCCACGAGCACGCCTGCAGCCGGTGCCGGTTCCTGCGCGTCGACCCGGCCCAGCTGCCGCGCATCGAGGAGATGACCTGCAACGCCGAAGCCCGCCTGGCCGAGGCGCAAGACAGGGCCTGGCTCGGTGAGGTCGCCGCCTTGGAGGAGTCACTGAAGCATCTGAGGCAGCGTCGTGCCGAGGCCGAGAGTCAACTGGCCGCGGCTGACGCCCCGGCTCGTTGACCTGGGTACAACTGTCGGCGCTCTCACATAGCATCCCGGCAAGTGGTCTGAGTGTGATTCGACGGCTCCAGGAGGTGTCGTGGGCGCTGTGGACTGGAAGACTGCAACGTTTGCCGGCCATCAGCTCCGCTATGCGGTCGTAGGAAGCGGCCCGGCGGTGGTGATGCCGAAGAAAGACCGCGGCTCGTATATACCGTTCGAGCAACTCGCGGACCAGTACACAATGGTGCAGATTGAGCCGCTCGGGTTCTGTCGAAGCGACCGCCCAGACCTGTACCCCTCAGCCGGCATCCACGAGCAGATCCTCGCGGTCTGCGACCAAGAAGACATTCCCGAGTTCGCGGTGTGGGGCTTCTCGCAGGGTGGCGCAATGGCCTGCACGATCGCTCAAGCGACTCCTCGGGCTCGCCTGATGGTGTGCGGTGGGTTCAACGTGCTGCGTGGTTTGTCCGAAGCGTGGCTTGCCCGGATGAACCGTGAGCGTCGCGTCCCAGTCGGCAGCCGAACGTTCTGGAACTGGTTCCACAGCTACAACTGGCACGTCGAGCTGCAGGAGATGGCAGTACCGAAGTTAATGTATTGGGGCACCCTGGACGCGCAGCGCGTTTCGCTCAAGGACCAGCACGTCCTTCGCGGTCTTGGGATCGAGGTCGCCGAGTTTGCTGGTCTTGACCACGGCCGCTGTGGCCTCGGCGATCCTGAAAGCCCGGCGACGGACATCGTGGCCGACTGGCTGCAGCGTCACGGGTGGTGACTCCGCACGGCGACGCACGATCAAGACCAAGCTCAAGCCCCAGCGACGTTCAACGCCAGTTGACAGGTTCAGTGAAGGCTAGTCGACTGAACTCTTCGCGCGCCGATCGGCGCTACTTCGGTGGTGTGGGGTGGGAGTGCTGGCGCCGGGTCAGTAGGCGAGTTCGACTGGGGTTTCGGGCGAAGGCGGTTGTGTGCCTGACACTCCGGTGACGGTTGCCTTGCAAGCGACGTACACCGGAGACATGTAGCCATGAATGACCGATCGACACCACGGATGCCCCCTTCTGAGGATGCGCGGAGGCACGTCAGAGGCACGGTTCTGTAGACGACGACTGTCGACTTGGAAAATCCACGTCGCAATTTCAGTGCCCGGTTTGTACTGTGTGGCGATGGACGTGTTGGGGATCGAGGTCCAAACGTCACTGGCTCGGCGCTGGGCTGCCTGGTTGGCGCCGGCTCGGCAGCCGTTCTTCTTGACCGCCGTCGAAGCGGCCGAAATCGGACTCGCACCTGAAAGTCCCGCACACGACCTGTCGCCCGAGCTTCGCGACACCTATGAGGTGTGGAACCTCGCCAAGGGTTTAGAAGTCGTGTGGCTTGACGAAGACACCTTTCATGCTCAGCCGCGCGATGTACGTGCCGAACTTGTTCGAGCGCAGGTAGGGCACGGCCGAGGAGCCGTGCCCACCATCGACGATTGGGCGGATATTCTTGATGCACAGGGGCTGCGAAAGCAGGCTGACGGACTTCGGTTCGTCTGGTGGCCAGCCCTCGTGGAGGCTCAACTCGATTCCGTCCTCAAACGAGTTGTCAGTCAAGGGCAGCTACGATGCCGGCGACTGTCGGTGCCGGAGGAGATCTGGCGCACGGCTTCATCCATACTTCCCCATGCCCGAGCACTCAGTGGAACCTTCGCTCGAGGGAGCAGAGGAAGCTCCATTGCCAGAGGAAGTGCAACATACTGCTTCGCCACCGTGATGGCGGCAGCCGGTGTCGAGGGCGCCGACGATGAGCCCTTTGAAGCTTGGCTAGCCGCTCTCTGCACGGTTGGAGGTCACGATGATCTGCCGGGAACAGTGCTGGTCTGGCGCGACGCTCACGGTAACAACACGCATGCGGCGGTCACTCTCGGAGGCGGCTGGGCACTGCACAAACCAGGCCAGGAATGGTTCAGTCCTCACCAAGTTCTGACGGTTCGCGACCTCTTCCGCCTCGCGCCACCGGGGGTCGCCCTTCACCGGTACTCCCTGCAGAACGCCGCCGCCCACACCTCCCTGGAAGAGTCGGCCCGAAAGCGGGCGCCAGCGATCAACCCTGCTCATGACCACCCTTTTGAGCATGAATCCGGCCTCCCGTGGCCGCTGCCCCCTCAATACCAAGGCGCTTCGCTAGCCTCCTGCTCGCCGATTGATCGACCATCGAGGCGCCGGCTGGACAAGTTCAGTGAATAAGACCATCCCGTTTCAGCTCGAACCTCGAACCGCCCGGCATGCCCTTGGGCCCAGGCAGCTGTTCGTCGGCTCGGGCCAGCTCCAGCGCTGCCGGCCCGAGAAGCTCGGGCGCCAGGTGCCCACACCATCAGTGTTGCCCTAGGCAAGGCCTGGCGCCACAGCTTGCCGACGCCGGATCGGTTACCGGCGGTGGGCGGCTCCGGGGCTGCTGGTCTGAACCTGCTCCACCGGCTTCGCGAGCTCCAGCCCTATCGAACCCAGCAGGTCAGGCGCAGTTTCCAAAGTCAAGATCAGTGGCGCGACGGCCTGTTAGTAGTGAGCTCGGCGATGGAGGCTGGGTCGGGGTTAGAGCCAGCCAGCGCGAGTGAGTACGTCCGCCGCGATATCGGTCAACATCCGTCCGTCTGAGGTGACCTCGAAATCGTCGACCGCGGACTGGTCAAGGATCTGGTCGAGCTGTCCGGCCCGGTCAAGGTGCCAGCGCAGCTCTGAGTCGGCGCCCGCATGTCGGATCCGAAGACGTCGATGCACCTCGGCGAGGTCGGCACGAAGGCGACACACGCGCAGTTCGACGCCAGTGCTGCGCGATAGCGTGCACGCGCTGCTGTGGTTTCGACCACGCCCGACACGACCAGCCGGCAGGCGCCGGCCGACAGATAGTTCCGGGCGAGCGAGTCAAGGTTCCGGAGCTCCATCGCGAGGTTGAAAGGGTCGCCGGGTGGAGGCGGCCATGACTGGCTGAGGGCGTCAAGGTCGATCACGGCATGCGGAATACGCGCTTCGGCCAGGATCGATCCGACGGCGGCAGCAACCGAAGTCTTGCCCGCTCCGACCGTGCCGGTGATCAACAGGGCAGTCGGGTGATCATTGCTCTCGAGCCGCATCCGAGAAGGCTACGTCTCTGCCGCTAGACCTGTCCTTCCGCCGGTGAGCCCGAGGACGGCGCCGGCGCCGCCCGTAAGGCGTGGCACGTCGGCTGGACTTATTCAGTAAAGGAAGCCGTCCCACTTCAGCTCGTATCGGCCGTCGGAGATGCGCTCAGCGAGAGCCCGGCGGCCCGCCGTACAGCCGGCTCGGTGAACGTGCACTACCGCCGGCACCCCACAACAGGCTTGGGTCGTGACACCGACCGCAGGCTCGCCTCCGGGATGACCTCAGCCGCGGGAGCGCAGCATGCGGCCTACCCGATCTGCACGCTCCAGCAGGTTCGCGCGGACGACCGGGACAGCTTTCTCCGCAAGGGCCGCCGCCCGTCCCACGAAAGCCAGGTCGATACCGAACTGCGGGAAGAGGTGTCTGGTGAAGGTCTTCGCCGGCATGACTCCGCCTCGGTGGATGGTCGGCACGAGCTCGAGATAGGCCTCCGCATAGGGCCTCAGCAGGTCGTCCTGGCCGGCGGTCCAGAACAGCGCCGCAACCGAGTAGACCGAGGCCAGCGGCACCGCGCGCTCCGTCACCAGCGTCTGCCACACCGCCTTCTTCTCAGCCGGGTCCGGGGTCGCCGCACGGACCTGAAGCCTGCTGACCCACGCCTCGGGATCCGGGTCCCGGTCGAGCAGGGCCTGTGCCTCGGTAGCGGTCGGGCTGCCGAGCTGAGCCTTGCGGACCAGCGCTCGCCACTGGAGATCGACGTCCTCACCGGCCTCGGCCTGGAGCCACCCAACCTGCTCCAGGTCGGCTGCGGTACGGGCGAAGCCACGCAGTGCCGCTTTGCGGTAGGCGCCGACGCCGGAGAGGCTCCGGCACGCCGCCGCTACTGCCCGCATCAGCACATCCCGCTCCGACTCCGGGCTCCACAGGTCCGCGGCCTCGACAGCTAGGTCGAGATACGGCTCGATCACCGACGCGGACGTCTCGACCGCTAGCACCCCGGTCAGGCACTGCACGGCCTGGGCGGCCGACGCTTGGCCGTTGATCAGCATGTCCCAGGCTGTGGTGACCGCGACACTCCGCGAGATGGGTGTGGGCAGGCGGGCGGCGTTGCCGAAGAACGTGTTTCTGGTCGCGGCATCGGGCCTTGTCGAGGCGAAGGTCAGATCTTCGTCGTTGACCAGGTAGAGGTCCGCGCCGGCCGGCAGGTCGATCCGAGTCCGTTCGCCCGCGACCTCTACCTCAACGAGTGCCGCCCGCTCGAGGCGGTCGCCTTGTCCCCGATAGGCGCCGACGGCAAGCACCTGCGGCCGCGGCTGCCCACCGGGGCCCTTCGCGACCAGGACGAAACCATCCCCGTCGTGATCCAGGGTCAGCCGGTCGGTACCTGCGGTTTCCAGCCACCCCGCACGCCACTGGTCCAGGTCACGTCCGCTCGACTCGGCGACCGCATCGATCAGGTCCTGCAGCGTGGTGTTGCCCCAGGCATGCTTGGCGAAGTAGCTGGTCAGCCCCGCGGAGAACTCTGCCTCACCGACATACGTCATCAGCTGTTGCAGCACCGACGCACCCTTGGGGTAGGTGATGGCGTCGAAAGTAGCTTCTGCCTCGGATACATCGCGGACAAGCTGGCGGATCGGGTGCGTGGTCGGTCCCTGATCGACGAAATAGGCCTTGAGCTTCTCGCCGGCCAGATGCGCCACCCAGGCGTCGGTGTACGAGGTCACGCTGACCGCGGCCCAGTTGCTCGCGAACTCCGCGAACGCCTCGTTGAGCCACAGGTCGTCCCACCAGCGCATGGTGACGATGTTGCCGAACCACATGTGCGCGAGTTCATGCAACAGGTACCGCGAGAAGATGTCCCACTCCGCACGCGTCGGGGTGGTCCGGCGCAGGAACCAGTCCATCCAGGTGACGCAGCCGAAGTTCTCCATCGCGCCAGGGAACTCGGGCGTGAAGACCTGGTCGTACTTGTGCTGGGGAAACGGCATGCCGAACTTGTCGGCGAAGAACTCGAGCCCTTGGGTGGTCAGGGTGAAGAGCTCGTCGGCGTCCCGGTCAAGGAGCGGAGCCAGTGACTGGCGAGCGAAGAGGCCGAGATCGTGACCCGCGCCGCTCCGGCGCAGTTCGTAGTACGGGCCGGCGTTGATCACGGTGTTGTACGTCGCCAGCGGTGGCGTCGGCGGGAAGGTCCAGCGCCGCGCGGAGCCGAGATCTTCGATCCGCGGATCGCCGCTGTTGGTCAACACCAGCCAACCGGGCGGAGCTGTCACCGTGAATGCGTACGGCGCCTTCAGGTCGGGCTGATCGAAACACGCCCATACATACCGGGCGTAGTCGGGAGTGAAGTCCGTGTACGCATACACTTCGCCGTCGGCGGGATCGACGGCCTTGTGAACACCCTGCTCATCGGTCGAGCAGTCCGGGACAGTGACCACAGTGAGGACGTTGCGCTCGCCGAGACCGGCCAGTGCGATCCGGCCCTCGACGGCCGCCGGCAGCGCGACCCCGTTGAGCACGGCTTTGGCAACCTCCGCCACGCAGTCGACGAAGGTCTCGGCTCCGGGGCGGCTACAGCCGAAGGTGATCGTCGACTCACACCGAACCCGCGAGCCGGTCGGCAGGTCGGTCAGGTCGACGGCAACGTCATACCGCTCGACCGTCAGCAGGCTCGAGCGCCCCTCAGCCTCAGCTTGGGTCAGACTCCGGACGCTCATCGCTTCCCCTCTCCAAAGCTCGTTCAGTTCACTGTGGACCAGACCCCACACTCACCTACCGCAGCGCCACTCGGCCATAGCGTAAGCACGCTCTGCCTCGCCGCAGCGCCGCGGCTAAGTCGTCACGAGACCGCGCAAACGCCGTACCGGACTGCAGGGCTCCTCCGATGGTTGCCGAAAGCCCGCGATCCGCACCGTGTGCGACCAGACGCCCACCGCGACCGACGTTGCGCCACCCGGACGCCCACCGCATCGTGGATCACGTGGACGTCGACGCGGCGGTGATCGAGCTGTACGGGCTGGCGCCCGAGGAGTTCACGCATGCCCGCAACGAGCTCGCCCAAGTCGCCAAGGATGCCGGCGACCCTCGGGCCAGCGAGGCAATCAAGGCGCTGCGGAAGCCGACTCTAGCCGCGTGGCTGGCCAATCAGCTCGTCCGGGCCGCCCCTGACCAGGTCAATGACCTCACCGAACTCGGAGACAACCTCCGCCAGGCGCAGGTATCCGGAGACGGGCAGCGACTGCGCCAGCTGACGCCGCGCCGCCACATCCTCGTCCAGCAGCTGGTCAAGACTGCCCGGGCACTCGCCCGGGCGCAGGGCCGCCCGGTGAGCCAGCAGATCACAGAGCGGCTGACCGAGACCCTCGACGCCGCCGTGGTCGACCCCGGCGCCGCCCAGCTACTGCGATCCGGGCAGCTCACCAGCGCGCTGCGCCACGTCGGATTCGGGGTCGTCGACGAGACCGGCGGCTTCGCGGAGCTCGCCCCGATCAAACCCAGGGTCGTCCGCAGCCGACCGAAACCGCCGGCGGAGAAGCCGCCGCGGCCGACGCGCCGCGCCGCGAGCGTTGACGACACACTGCAGCGGCACCGCCGGCGCCGGGCCGACCTCCAGTCCCGCGCGCAGGAAGCCGAACACGACTACGCCGCGGCCGAGGCCGAACGGGCCGAGGCCGAGGCACAGCTGGACGCGCACGAGCATCTCATCGCAGATCTGGAGGCCGACATCGAACGGCTCGCCCAGGAGCTCGAGCAGGCCCGCCAGGCGCTGCGCGACGCGAACCGCCGTACCAGGCGCCTCCAGGTCGAACTGGCCCGCACCACCAGGAACACAACGATTGCGCAGCGCCGCCGCGACGCGCAGCAGCAAAGACTCACCAACCTCGACAACTGACCCGGCACAGTCCGGCCACGGGCGCCACGGGATGGCGGGACGCTGGTACGCGAGAGGCCACCCTGACGGATGCCCGACACATCCGCTAAGCGGCGCGGATGCAGTCGCGGAAGTATGCGTAGTCCGCCCGCTTGTGGCTCGTGCGTGCCAACCCGGCGGATCTGCCCACCGTGAAGCAGCCACGTCAACGCGTCGGCCTGCTCTCTGGGCACGCCGAGCTGGCGCACCCGAGCTAAGGCGGCGCACTTCCCCAACCGGCAGGCTTGCACGCTCCAACTGTGCGCCGATCCGACGGAGGTAGGGCCCAGGATCAGAGTTGGAGGTCGGCGCTGGGAAGGCGGATTTGGAAGGTTGATCCGCTCGTGATCCGGACAGTGCCCTGGTGGCGGGTGATGATCTCGGCGGCGATCGCGAGGCCGAGGCCGGAGCCGCCGGTGTCGCGGGAGCGGGCCGGGTTCAGGCGGACGAACCGGTCGAAGACCCGGGCCCGGTCTTCGGCCGGGATACCGGGTCCGTCATCGGAGATGGTGAGTACTACGGCGCCGTCGTACTCGGTCAACGCGAAAGTGACCTGGCTGCGGGCGTACCGGGCCGCGTTGTCGGCGAGGTTGTGGATCACCCTGGCGAGGGCGGCCGCGTCCCCGAGCACCTGGCCGGCCGAGACCGCCGTCGTGTCGATGGACAAGTCAGTTGCTGAGCGCAACCGTTCGGCCTCGGCGAAGAGCAGGTCGTCGAGGTCGACCGGCGTACGCGGTGGTTCAGTGTGCTCCTCGTCGTGGCGCGCCAGCAGGAGCAAGTCATCGACCAGCTGCTGCATGCGCAGGTCCTCGTGGAGAACGGTAGCCGCCAACTCCTCCACGCTGGTCTGCTCGGGGTGCGCCCGCGCGACCTCGGCATGCTGACGGATCGCCGCAATCGGCGACCGCAGCTCGTGCGAGGCATCGGCCACGAACCGCTGCCGGCTCTCGTGCGAACGCTGCAACCGGTCGAGCATCCGGTTCATCGTGTTCGCCAGCCGCCCGATCTCGTCCTTGCGTACGGCGGGAACCCGCCGATGCAGCGCGTTCGCCGTGATCCCGTCCACCTCGCGCCGGATCGCGGTCACCGGCGCCAGCACCCGCCCGGTGACCACCCACGTCACCGCTCCGACGATCAGCATCATCACCGGCACACCGACCACCAGCACCCGGCTCACGAACCGCGTCGAGTCCAGTACGTCGACCAACGGCCGACCCACGATCACCTGACCGCCGGACTCCACCGACGCGGCCGCGAACACGAAATCCTCCGCATACCCGGGTGGCTCGACCTTGACGCAATCGCTGCCGGGCGAAACGAGCTTGCCACCGTCCGAGCCACCGACCACGTCACCGGACCGATCAACGAGTTGCACGAGCTCAACGCGGGTCGACGAGGGTCGCACAGCCGAGCTGACGGAAAGCTGCGCGGCACGCTCCCGCGCCTCGGTGCAGACCTGCGCGGTGAGCACGGACCCGAGCAGGGCTACGAGGACGAAGGCGCCGGCCACCAGAGCCAGTCCGACGACCAGCACCGCAGCCAGCGTCACCCGGATTCGCATGTCGACACCAATCGATAGCCTGCGCCGCGCAACGTGCTGATGTTCTGTTCGCCCACCTTCGTACGCAGCCGGCGGATGTAGACCTCGACGATGTTCGGATCGCCCTCGAAGTCGTAGTCCCAGACGTGATCCAGGATCATCCGCTTCGACACCACCTGACCGCCCCTGCGGATCAGGAACTCCAGCAGCGACAGCTCCCGCGCCGTCAGCACCAGTTCGGCTCCCCCACGCCACGCGCGCCGCGACGCCGGATCCAGGCGCAGTTCGCCGGCTTGCAGTACGGCCGGGCGTTCCGCCGCACCGCGTCGTACCAACGCCCTCAGCCGTGCGATCAGGACGTCGTACGAGAACGGCTTCGTGAGATAGTCGTCCGCCCCGGTGTCGAGTGCCCGGATCTGGTCGGTGTCGGCATCCCTTGCCGTGAGCATCAGAATCGGCGTCCACACCTGCTCCGCGCGCAACGTCGCGCAGACCTCGAAGCCGTCGATCTCCGGCAACATCAAGTCCAGCAGGACAACGTCGTAGTCGTGCTCACGCGCGAACCACAACCCGTCCGGCCCGGTCAGCGCGACATCGACGGCGTATCCCTCGGCAACCAGCCCTTTCCGCAGGCCGTCAGCAAGCCGAGGCTCGTCCTCCACCACCAATGCCCGCATCAGCCACCTCCAGCCGATCCTCCTTCATTCTCGCTGAATCCGCGCTGAATGCACCGTTCAGCCGGCATTAAGCACCACGGACCTACCGTCGGACGCATGGCAGCCATCGAAGCGATCGGCCTCAGCAAGCGGTACGGCGCGCGCAACGCCGTCGACGCACTCACGTTCGCCGCTGAAGCCGGTGAGGTCCTCGGCCTGCTCGGCCCCAACGGCGCCGGCAAGACGACCACCATCCGCCTCCTGACCACCATCCTCGAACCGACCGACGGAACCTTCACCGTGGCCGGTGTGCCTGGCGATCAGCCGCACCGGATCCGGCAACGCATTGGCGTCATGCCGGAAAGCGCGGGCTACCCACCACGGCAGACCGGCGGCGAGTACCTCCGCTACGCCGCACGCCTGTTCGGCCAGACCCGACAGGGCGCACGCACCGTGGCCGATCGGTTGCTCGACGAGGTCGGGCTCAGCGATCGCGCGGGCTCGCGGATCTCGACGTACAGCCGGGGGATGAAGCAACGGCTTGGCATCGCGCGAGCACTGGTCAACGATCCCGCGGTCGTGTTCCTCGACGAGCCCACGCTCGGCCTGGACCCGGCCGGCCAGCGCGAGATCCTCGCCACTATCAGCGAGCTCAGGCGAGAGGCGACCGTGCTGCTGTCGACCCACACGCTGGCCGAGGTCGAGCAGGTCTGCAGCAGCGTCCTCATCCTCGACCACGGCAGGCTTCGCGCGGCCGGACCGATCCATGAGGTCGTGGCAGGAGCACGCAGCCTGAGCGAAGCATTCTTCCGCCTCACCCAGGAGGACAGCCATGACTAGGAACCGCTGGGAGGTCGTCGCCGAGCAGGAGTGCCGCGACCTGTGGATCGGCGGACGCGGGCCCGTTCTGGTGTTCGGATTCAGCGTCCTGCTCAGCACGATGACCTACCTGGCCGCGACCAACCGCGCAATGAACTTCCTCGAACAGCGCGAGGCCGTCAACCTCACCGTCGACGTCGGGCTCGCCGTAGGGGTCCTGCTCACTGTGGTCGTCAGCGCGGACGCGATCAGCGGCGAGCGCGAACGCGGCACCCTCGAGTGCCTCCTCCTCACTCCCGCATCACGGCGCGCGATCGTCGTCGGCAAACTGGCTGCCGCATCGTCGATGTGGCTGGCATGCCTTGCCGTCACGCTCCCCTACCTGTGGGTGCTCGGCCGCGGCGTCGCCGGCGCCACGCAGGCAGCACTCCTCGCGCTCACCGTCGGGACTTTGGTCGCGACCGGCCTCGGCGGGCTCGCCCTCCTCATCAGCGCCGTCACGAACTCGAACAAGACCAGCCTCGCCGTCGGACTACTGCTACTTCTCGCGCTCTTCGCGCCGACCCAACTGCCGGCGTTGCCGAAGACGGGCGTCGGAGAGCTGACCACCCGAGTCAACCCGATCGGATCCGCAATGCATTACATCTCCCAGATTCTCGTGAACCGGCGCGGCTGGACACACGACCTCAGCTACCTGGCCTCTCCGACCGTGGTCGCACTGACCGTCGCGACGATCCTGATCGTGGCCGGTCCACGACTCGTCCGGCTGACAGCGGGGTTGCGATGACCACGTTGAGCCTGATCGCCGCCGTACTGCTCGCCGATCCGGCCATCACCATGGGCGAAGACGACCTCACCGCCGTCATCGGACAAACCCTCACAGTCGAATCGGTCGTCACCGGGCCGGCGATCGCACACCTGAACGTCGTCAGTCTCGACGGCGTGTACGTCGACCTCGAGGACTGGTCCCAAGACGTCACCCGAACGGCGCCGGCCGGCGAAACCTCGATGGACTGGGAGTTCCAGGCGGTCAACCCGGGCCGCTTCGCCGTGTACGTCGTACTGATCCCGAAGAACGGCGCGCTCGTCGCCGGACCGCCCGTCCACGTCACCGTGTCCCGCCGCGAGACCCTCGACACGGGCGGAGCACTCCCGGTCGCCATCACGGTTCCCGCGCTCCTCGGCGCACTGGCCTTGGCCACCCGCCGCCACACCTCGTCTCCCTGAGCGCCGCTCGCCAGACCACGGATGTGGGTACTGGCGGGTGGAGCGGACGTCGAGGGTAGGTGAGTTCGATGTACGACGTCGTCCTGCTGGTCGAGGAAGAGTTGAGTGTGCCGGACGCGCAGCGGGTGGTTGAGCTCTGCGCGAATGCGCCGGACCACGTGCGGTTCCACGTGATCATTCCCTGCGCGGATGCACAGCGCAGAGTGGAGACGTCCCTTGCCAAGCTCGCCGGAACGGAGTTCTACGGCATCGTGACCACGCGCCACTCCATCGGATCGGACGAAGAAGCTCTCAAGGCCCAGCACGATGCCCAACACGCCGTCGATGCCCAGGCCACGGCAGCGGTCGAACGCAGCCTCGACCGGCTTCGGTCACTCGATCAGGACGCGGAAGGACTGATCACCCATCGGCGACCTGTGGACGAACTCGTCGAGCAGATCAAACGCGTCAACGGCCAGGGCGTCATCGTCCTCACCCGCCCGCACGTCGTCGCCGACCTGCTCCACATCGACTGGTCGGCCCAGGCTCGCCGCCATCTCGGCGTACCGGTGCTTCACCTGCTCGAACAGCATCAGGACGCGCCGATGGAGCCCGACCGCTGACCACCTCCGCACGACCTCGGCATCGCGCTCGGACAGTTGGCGGACCTGGTCCCGCGGCCACGGTCAGGGTACGCCGCCTGCGTGAGAGGGTGAATCGTCCGCGGCTGGCAGCCCGGACAAGTTCTCCAATCGAGTAGCCGGCAGGGGTACGGGCGACGGAGTCTTCACTTCCTGCTGTGGACGAGTAACTCGGTGAGCAGCGCGGTTCCGTCGAGCACCTCGACCGCGGCGTCCGTCCGGTCGGTGGCGAGTGTCAGCACGTGGCCAGGAGCCGGGTTCGGAAGTTCGTGGACGGTCAGACCGGATGCACCGCCCGCCTTGAAGCAGGCTTCAGCGATCGTCCAGGCAAGCGCTTCCTTCGTCGATCGGCCGGCTCTCCGCTCGACATCGACGCCGACGCGGCCGCCACCGACGAGCGTGGCGACCACCACCACCGTGCCGCTGTGCGACACCGAAACGTCCAGATCGGCGCCGACGATCGTCGGCCGGCCATGCCAGCCGCCGCACTCGGCACAGGCGCGGTCCACCTTCAGCTCTGCGGCGGGAATGCCGAGCAGCGCGCCCCCGGCCGCTCGCAGCAAGGCGGCGCCGAGTAGCGTCCGACCGCGATCCGCCTCACCTGCACAACGGGCCACCCGCAAGCGCTCCCGATCGTCGAGTACGTCGAGCAGCCCGACGTCCGCTGCGGTCAGTCCGACGGTGAAGACCGTCACGATCGCAGGTTGTTGAGCAGTCACGAATTCTTAGGTTAGCCTCACCTTGTGTCCCCACCGCAAGCCCGGCTGACGGCCGGGGCCGTCCTGGTGTCCGACACCGCCGAGACGGACCACCCAGCCCTCGTCGACGCGGCCGGACCGCTGAGTTATCGAGCGCTGAACGAACGAGTCGACGCGCTCGCCGCCAGCCTTCCCACTGTTCACACCGGGCGCCGGCTGGTACACGTTCCGCTCGCTGCCGAGCGCGATCTGGTGCTCGGCTATCTCGCCGTCCTGAAGGCTGGGCACGTCGCGCTGGTCACTCCGGCCGAGCACGCCTCGATCACGGCCATTTATCCGCCGGACGTTTGGCTCTGCGAGGACGGCTCCTTCGCGGATGCGACCGGCGGCCCACTGGACCACGACGCCAGTCCACGGCACGAGCTTCACCCGGAACTCGCTCTCCTGCTGAGTACCTCCGGCAGCACCGGCTCACCCAAGCTCGTGCGGCTCAGCCGCGCCAGCCTCATCAGCAACGCGGATGCGATCGTCTCAGCGCTGTCGATCAGCGCTGACGACCGGGCGGTCACATCGCTCCCCCTGCACTACTGTTTCGGTCTCTCGGTCCTGCACGCCCAGCTCAGGGCCGGCGCGACCACGGTGCTGTGGCATGGACCGGTAACCGACCCCGCCTTCGCCGACGAGCTGCGCAGGAACCGAGTCAGTTTGCTCCCTGCCACTCCACATGTGGTCGACCTGCTCGACGTACAGGGAATCCTGGACGACCTACCGTCGCTGCGGCTGCTTGCCCAAGCCGGCGGCGCCCTGCCGCCCGCACGCGTTCGCGAGCTCGACGCACGTGGCCGCGCGGGCGGCTGGGGGCTGGCCGTCATGTACGGGCAGACCGAAGCGACCGCCCGGATGGCGGTGCTGCCACCGGAACTGACCGGTCAGTACCCGGACGCCGTGGGCTGGCCGGTTGCCGGCTCGACGTTCCGGTTGGACCAGAACGGCATCGAGCAGCCCAGCGACCTCGATCCCGCCGGCGGCCCGGTCGGCGAGCTCGTGTTCGCCGGTCCTGGCGTGATGCTCGGGTACGCCGAGCAACCCGACGACCTCGCGCTCGGCCGGATGCACACCGAGCTGCGCACCGGAGACCTGGCCCGGATCGACGCCGACGGTCTGGTCCGGATCGTCGGCCGGCGCTCCGACTACGTGAAGATCATGGGCATCCGGATCGACCTCGGCCGCGTCGAGCGCGTGCTGCGCGCCGACGGCGTCCCGTGCTGTGTCACCGGCACCGACGATCAGCTGCAGATCACCTATCGCGCCTGCGGACAGGAGCCGGCAGCGATCCAGCATCGGGCGGCGTCCGCGTCCGGCCTCGGCTCGTCCGTGGTCTCGGTCCACGAGGTCGCCGACCTCCCGATGCTGCCGAATGGCAAACCAGACCGCCGAGCCTGCGCCGCGTTGCACCTCGCCACCGGGAACGTCACGGTCACCACGGGCGACTCGCTCGCCGCGGTCACGAACGTCCTCGCACCGCTGATCGGCCGCCGCGAGATCGATCCGGACCGATCCTTCGCGGAGCTCGGTGGCGACTCGTTCAACCATGTCGCGGCGTCGCTCGGGTTGACCCGGCTGCTTGGCCATCTGCCGGCCGACTGGCACCACAGGCCGGTCCGAGACTTGGTGGAGCTTGCCGCTCGGCATGACGACCAGCGACCGGTTTGGCGTTCCCTCACCCAGCGCGTGGAGACCACCGTGCTGCTGCGTGGTGCGGCCGTGATCACCATCTGCGGCAGTCACGTCGGACTGTTCCGCCTCGCGGGCGGTGCGCACGTCCTGCTCGCGGTCGCCGGATTCCTGTTCGCCCGGTACGTCCTCACCGCACAGTCAACGGCCGATCGGGTACGACGGACCACCCGGGCTGCGATCGGAATCGCCGTACCCGCGGTCGTGGTGGCCGCGGTGATGGTCTTCGGATTCAGATCCATCCACTGGTCGAATCTGGCGTTGGTGCACTGGCTGGTTCGGCCGCGGGACATCAACATCTTCTGGTTTGTCGAAGCTCTCCTGCTGGTGTCGGCGATCACGGCCGCGGTGTTGGCTGTTCCACGCGTGCGGGCCGCGTACGCCGCCGATCCCTGGCGCACCGCGATGGCTGCACTCGCCGTCCTGCTGGTGCCCCGCTACCTCGTACTCGCGCTGTTCGACGGGCCAGTCCGCGGGCTGCCGGGCACAGTGGCGTGGTTGTTCGTCGCCGGCCTCGCGATCGCGGTCGCGGACACCCGGCGTCGCCGGCTCGTCACGGCGCTCATCGCAGCCTCGGCGACGATCGGCTTCTTTCCTTCGTGGGAACGCAACCTGACGATCCAGGCCGGACTCCTACTGTTGGCGTTCCTGCCGACCGTGCCGGTTCCACGCCTGCTGGTCAGACCGCTCGGCGTCCTCGCGGCTGCCTCGCTGCACATCTACCTGGTGCAGTTCCAGATCTTCGCCTTCTTCGACACCCCGATCGCCCAGTTCACCGCCGCACTCGTCGCCGGCCTCGTGTTCTGCGCGGTCAGCACCTACGCGCTGCGCCGGCTGCCGTTGCCGAATCCGGCCGGCGGCACCCTGATCCGCCGTCGTGGAACGGCGATGCACCCTGTGAGAAAGGACCGACCATGCGTCGACGCACATTCCTGACCGGCCTCGGAGCCCTTGGGACGATGAGCCTGGTGGGGTGCGGGTCGAAGTCCAAGGACGGCGAGTACGTCGCCGACCCCGGATCGCTGCAGGTGTACTCCTCGCAGCACGAGAACCTCACGAAGGCCTGGGTCGAAGCGTTCACCGCGTCGACCGGTATCAAGGTGCAGATCCGCAAGGGATCGGATTCCTCGATGGGTCACCAGATCGTGGCGGAGGGGTCGTCTTCCCCGGCCGACGTGTTCCTCACCGAGAACAGCCCGGCCATGACGCTGGTCGAGCGGAACAAGCTGCTCGCACCGGTCGACGCCGCGACCCGCGCTCAGGTGCCGGCCAACCTCGTTCCGTCCTCGAAGGCGTGGACCTCGATCGCCGCCCGGTCCACGGTGCTGGTCTACAACCCGTCCAAGCTCGCCGAGGCGGACCTGCCGAAGTCCTTGATGGAGCTCGCCGGACCGGAGTGGAAGGACCGCTGGGGCTGCGCGCCAGGCGGCGCGGACTTCCAGGCCATCGTCGCTGGAATGCTCGCCGGTCAAGGTGAGCAGAAGACGACCGAATGGCTCGGCGGCTTGAAGACCAATGCGCGCGCCTTGCAGAACAACATCGCCACGATGAAGTCGGTCAACGCCGGCGAGATCCCCTGCGGGGTGATCTACCACTACTACTGGTACCGCGACCAGGCCGGCACCAAGGAGGGCAGCGGCAACACCGCCCTGCACTACTTCCGCAACCAGGACCCAGGCGCGTTCGTGTCGCTGTCCGGCGGCGCAGTGCTGGCAGGCTCGAAGAAGCCCGCCGAGGCACGCAAGTTCCTGGCCTACGTCACCAGCAAGGCCGGCCAGAAGGTGCTGGTTGACTCCCAGTCGATGGAGTACGCGGTCGGCACCGGAGTCGCCTCTGCGCCCGCACTGCCACCGCTGAACACTCTGCAGGCGCCGCCAGTCGACCCCTTCACGCTGAACTCCGACGAGGTCAGCAGACTGATGACCGATGCCGGCATCCTCTGACCTTCGCACCGATGCGTTCGTCGGGGACGACGAGCCGGCAGTCAGTGCGCCGGTCGTCCAGTCCACGCGGACGCCGCGGCTGGTGCTTGTGGCCGCCGTACTGATTGCCGTACTGCTTGTAGCACCGGTGC
Organism: Kribbella sp. NPDC002412; assembly: GCF_053592935.1. Classification (NCBI taxonomy): domain Bacteria; kingdom Bacillati; phylum Actinomycetota; class Actinomycetes; order Propionibacteriales; family Kribbellaceae; genus Kribbella; species Kribbella sp. NPDC002412. The sequence continues at coordinate 35,392 of NZ_JBSFBL010000050.1, read as the reverse complement.
TTGTGGTGTTCGGGCAGGCTGCGTCTGCCGGCGCCGCGGAGGCGTCGAGGCTCCTGTTCCGGCCAAGGACCGCAGAACTGCTCCGGAACACTCTGCTGCTCCTCGCACTCACCGTGCCGATCACCGTTGTCGTTGGCTGCGGCGCGGCCTGGCTGGTCGAGCGGACCACGCTGCCTGCCGCCGGCTTCTGGCGCACGCTGCTGCTGATGCCACTCGCCATCCCGGCGTTCGTCAGTAGCTACGCATGGACCTCGGTGCTGCCATCGGTCCAGGGACTCGGCGGCGCCGTGTTCGTTACTGCCCTCGCCTACTATCCGTTTGTCTTCCTCCCGGCGGCCGCGCTACTCCGCGCACTCGACCAGGGCCACCTCGACGCCGCTCGCTCACTCGGGGTCTCCGGGCTGGGTGCGATGCTGCGAGTGGTGGTTCCCCAACTGCGACCAGCAGTCGCCGGCGGTGCCCTGCTGGTCGCGCTGCATTTGCTTGCCGAGTTCGGGGTGTTGCAGATGATGCGGTACCCGACGTTCACGACAGCGATCCTGCAGCAGTTCGCGGTCGGATTCAGCAACGCCGCCGGCAGCCTCCTGGCCGCAGTACTCGTCGTGCTTTGCCTCGGCCTGCTAGCAGTCGAGGTGCCGCTGCGCGGCCGGAAGCGAATCGCCCGCCTCGGGCCTGGCGCGCGGCAGCGGCCAGTCGCTCACCGACTCGGCGCCTGGACCGTTCCGGCTCTCGGCGCGCTCGCCGTACTGGTCGGGCTGGCTGTGCTCGTGCCCGCCGTGATCGTGCTGCGCTGGCTGGAGCGGGCAATCGTCGGCAACGCTGTCGACACCGGATCGTTGCTCGCGGCAACCGGATCGAGCATCGGTCTCGCCCTGCTCGCCGGACTGGCGACAACCGTCGCCGCATTGCCAGGGGCCTGGCTGCTGCACCGCTACCCATCCCGGCTGGCGGTGATGCTGGAACGCGTGACCTACGTGGCGAGCGCCCTCCCCGGCGTGGTGATCGGGCTGGCGCTGGTCACCCTCGCGGTCCAGTGGGCCCGGCCCGTGTACCAAACAGCTGCGCTCGCCGTCGCGGCGTACACCATCCTCTTCCTGCCCAGAGCGATGGTCGCCTGGCGGTCCGGTCTGGCCGCGGCGCCGACCGAACTGATCGAGGCCTCGCGGTCGCTCGGCGTGTCAGGGCCAGGTACCTTTGCCCGCGTGGTTCTTCCGCTCGTGCTCCCCTCCGCGCTGACCGGATTCGTGCTCGTCTTCCTCGCGACGGTGACCGAACTGACCGCCACCCTGCTGCTCGCCCCGACCGGGACCGAGACCCTGGCGACCGCATTCTGGTCGGCCAGCGACGAACTGGACTACGTGGCCAGTGCGCCGTACGCCGCAGCCATGATCGCCCTGTCCGCCCCACTCACCGTGTTGCTGCGCCGACAGATCCTGGACCAGCGATGACCAGCGCCGGCATCGAGATCAGCGACCTGACCGTCGGGTACGGCGGCCCACCAGTGCTCGACCGGGTGAGTCTCCAGGTGCGCCCTGGCGGGACCACCGCCGTACTCGGGCCGTCCGGCAGCGGCAAGACCACGCTCTTGCGAGCGCTGGCCGGATTCGTCCGGCCGGCGCACGGCCGGATCGAGATCGGTGGAAAGGTCCTGACCAACGGACAGACGCTGGTCGCGCCGGAACGCCGCGGGATCGGCTACGTCCGTCAGGACGGCGCGCTGTTCCCGCATCTCGATGTCACCGCCAACATCCTGTTCGGACTCCCCCGGGCCGAGCGCCGCCGCGGCACCCAGATCGGCCCGCTGCTCGAACTCGTCGGACTGTCCGCAAACCTGGCCCGGCGCCGCCCTGACGAACTGTCCGGCGGTCAGCAGCAGCGAGTCGCCCTGGCTCGGGCGCTGGCCCGCGAACCTGCCGTCGTACTGCTCGACGAGCCCTTCTCGTCCCTGGACACCGCGCTGCGCGCCGCAACCCGGGAAGCAACCCTCACCGCCCTCGCCGAGCGCGGCGCCACCACCGTCCTCGTCACCCATGACCAGGCTGAGGCACTCTCATTCGCTGATCAGGTGGCGGTGATGCTCGACGGCCGGTTCGCTCAGATCGGCAGCCCCGCCGAGGTGTACGACGATCCGGCAACCCCCGAGGTAGGCGCCTTCCTCGGCGACACGATGCTGTTGCCCGGGCTCGCCGACGGCCGCGTGGTCGACTGCGTTCTGGGCAAACTCGAACTGGCCCAACCGGCGACTGACGAGGTTCTCGTCATGATCCGGCCGGAGCAGCTCGCACTCGGCGCTCCGTCAGGCCTGGCCGCACGCGTGGTCTCGGTCGCCTACCACGGACCGGACGCCATGGTCCGCCTCGACCTCACCGACACCACGACCCGCCTCGTAGCGCGCGTCCCCGGTCACAGTGCACCTCAACCAGGCGATCTGGTCGGAGTCGCCGTACCGGGCCAAGTCCGCTCATATCCCAGATCAGCCGGATCGGACTGAACGACAGGTGCCTCGGGTCACCGCCTGTCACGGGACGCGGATGCGGTTGTTGCGGGGGTTGTGTCGTCGAGACAGCGGGCCAGGTAGCGCAGTCGCGACCGGGCCGAAGCCGAGATTCTCCGAAGAGGTGTCGACCACTGGCTGGCTCGAGGCAGGTGACGACGCCATGCGCACATCCGATTGGCAGCGTCCAACACCAGCCAATTCCCACTCGACCGTGCTGTGGCCCGATCCGGGCGCTCGGCACAACGCTCGGCACTACGCGGTGACGCTCGCCGCCGGCTTGCTCGTTCGGCTGTCGTTGGTCGGGTCGAGTGGCGCTCGTCCCGCGACACCCTCCTCGGCGCCGGGCACACCGGTCCTGACTGCTCAACAGACCGGCGCTTCGCGGTTTGCCATCGGGCTGCCGTACCGCACTAGTCCCATTACCAGATCAACCAGATTGCGGACTCCGCTCATCCTGCAGCTTCGACACCGAGACCGCGGCAGGCTGAGCTCGGCAGCGGGTGGCCCGGATGATCACCACGTCCTCGTGGTCGACGTCGGCGGGGATCGTCCCGGCGGCCTGCTGCGCCCGCATCAGCGGACCCAGCGGACCCCGCGCACTCGCCCGCACCTCGACCTCCACCAGACCGGCGCGCCGCAGCCGCTGCAAAGTCGCGTCGATGCCGATGAGTGACGAGTGCACGAGCAGTAGCACCCCGCCGGGGCGCAGGTGAGCGGGCGCCGCATCGCACAGCGCGTCGAGAACAATGCGTCCATCGTTGCCCGCCTCCCATGCCCGGCTCGCGCCATGGCGGGGTACGTCGGGCCGCGGCGACGGCACGTACGGCGGGTTGCTCGCGATCAGGTCGAACTGCTCCCCGGCCACCGGCCCAAACGTCCGCCCCCGGACCGTCCGGACCCGCAGACCGTGCCGAGCCGCGTTCAGCCGGACCGTCAGCAGCGCACGCCGAGACACATCGACCGCGGTCGAGGAGGCACCGCACTGCGCCGCAGTCAGGGCGAGGACACCGCTGCCGGTGCAGACGTCGAGCGCCTGCCCGCCCGGACCAATCGCCTCTTGGCGAATGGCGTCGGCCAGCATCCACGAGTCGGAGATCGGGGCGAAGACGCCCGGAAGGGTCATGAGCTGCATGCTGTGAACACCTCCGCAAACCACGGGACTACGCGCTCGGGACCAAGCGCCCGCAGGCGCTCCACCAGTGGGGCTTCCACATCGTCCAGGGCTGCCGGCGCGTGATGCTCGGCGGCGTCGATGAGGTCGTGCAGGCATCGGCGGGTGGATCGGGCTTCACCGGTCCGGAGGCCGAGCAGCTCGAGCGTGCCGTTACGGGCATGCGGCCGTAGCTCCCCCACCACTCCGGCACTTCGGTCACGGCGCCCCCTCGGACCGCTCAGGCGGGGTCCTCGGCATGCTCCTCCCAGGAGGTGATGACCGGAGGCACGCCCTGGCGCGGCAACTAAACGGCGATCACCGGCCGCACCCGCAGGCCTGCGTCCCCTCCACCGGCGCGACTGAAGCGACGCAGCATCCATGGGCGACCCGCCCGGCCGGCCACCTTGATCAATCATCGGCGCGCCCGGCAGCGGATGCCTCAACCCCACCGCGGGGCCGACAGACTCGGCGTTCCCCACGCGAGAGCCTCCCAGTCCTACCCGGCGCAGCGCCGGCCCTTCCGAGGCTCCTCCTCTGAACCCCCACACCCCAGTACCCCGACGCGAACGTCACCCTTGCGGCGCTGGCAAGCAAGCGCTGAAGCCGCCGGCTGCGAGGACAGCCACGTCCGGCGCTGGGGGCGGTGTACCTGCTGCCGGTCCTCTCCTAGGCTCGTGGCCCGGCCAGTTCGCCAGCCAGCTCACCGAGGTCCGCATCGAGCAGGAAGACCACGGGCGAGCGCTTGCTCGGGCCGGCTACTGGCCCACGCCGGGAGATGAAGCACCCAGTGCCGCCCTCGCCAGCCGCGCAGGCGTCGCCGAGGAGCCATGGCGAACCTCGCGAACCCGAACACCATCCACCAGACGCTCATCGCGCTGATTCAAGGGTCAGGGCGCTGTTGGCGTGGCGGTCGGTGTTTCCGTCTCAGTCGGCGTGGGGGTCGGGGTTTCTGTCGGGGTCGGTGAGGTCGATGGATCCGGTGTGGTCTGAGTCGGTGTGGTCTGATCCCCCGGGCTGGACGTGGCTGTGGTTGGTGTGGGTGCTGGGAGCGGCGTCGTCGTTGGCGTATTCGTGGGCGCGACCTGTGGCGGTTTGCTCGGGGTGAGTGAGGCTGTGGGGGTTTCGGCGCCGGGCGACTCCTCACCGCCCTCTGTCGGGGACTGTCCTGGTTGTGCTGTCGGCGTCGCAGTTTCGGGCGTGGTGAGCGCTCCGTCGGCGGCGATGACGTCGAGAATCTGTTGCTCGAAGGAGCTGAGCCGGTCGCGTAGTTCCGACAACGGGTACTGCTGGATCGAACGCGCGAAGTCCGCCAGTTGCGCCCAGACCTGGTTGAGTGCCGCAATGCCATCGGTCGAGAGCGCGCGGTCCAGTGTCACGACGAGTTGGGTTGCGAGTGCGTAGGTCAGGCACTGCACGCAGTCGTAGTTCAGCGCTCCGGCGAGGTTCTGGGGTACGACGATGTCGGCGTCGCCGATGACAAGCACAACTTGGAAGGCGATGGCTACCGCCGCGCAGTTCGTGCAGCTCGCGAATGCGTAGGCCTCGTTGGTGTTCGTCACCGGACCTGAGGAACCCTCGGCCCAAACCAAAGCGAACGCGATGTCGTAGATGACGGAATCGTTTGTGGTGTTGACGGCGAACGCTTGGTTGTCGCCTGGCCCCGCAGGTAGTGGCTTGTCGAAGGGGAACACCCACACCGGAGCGCTGGGTGATTGAGGGTCGTCCCGTCCAGGCAGGCCGCTCGAAGGCATTGCCGTGGCTGTGGGTGCAACGGCGGTTGGCGATGGGGTCGACGGTGCGGCCACGCGAGCGTTGCCCGACGTACGAGGCACCATGACGAGAGCCAGCGTCGGGCTTTGACGAGTGGGTCGCTTCACTCCGGTCGGCCAGACGACCTGTGTCCGGCTGACCTCTCCTTCGTGCAACTGTCGTCGGCCGGTAGGGGGTTGCGAGGTGGTGTGCCCGGCCCGATCGATGAAGTCGGTGATCGTGCCTCGCTCGTTCGGGGTAATCGGCCGGTACCGGTCGCCGTCGGGCCACCACAACCAGCCGAGCGCTGCGATGATCGTCAACGCGACGATCGCGGCGACTGAACGCTGCGCGGGCTTACCCGCCGTACGCCGCCACACCGACCTCACCATCCTGCCGACCAGCAGCCACAGCAGCAGCCCCAGGCCGAGCAGCGGCAGCGCCAGCGCGACGATGGACAGCGCACGGGCCAGGACCTCGACAAGGTCCGTGTCGCGCCAGCCACCGGCAAGCATCGCCCACTGCTCTTCGACGCTCGCCCTGGCGGTGGCCAGGACCCGGGGCAGCATCACCACGGTCATGACCAACACGGCCAGCATCAGCGGCACGACGGTGAGGCACCACACGGTGATGACTGCCTGAGCCCACAGCTTGAGCGCCCGCTTGTCGCGGCCTCGCCAGCGCCAGGGCAGCAGGCCGGTCAGGGTCGGCTTGATGTGGTGGTACAGGTCGGGTACGCCGGTCAGGTCGGCGAGTACGTGATAGCCGTCGAAGCGGATGGTCGGCAGCAGTTGCCGGATCATCTGCAGGATCTGCGTCGCCACGACCAGCAGGAGCGCGTCGTACCCGGTCACCTGGGCCACCACGACCGTCACCACCGCAACGATCGCGTTGAAGTACAAGCCGCCGAGGTCGGTGCGGATGCGCCCGCCACGCCCGAGCCGGTAAGAGTCTGTGACGTCGGTGTAGAAGGCGGGCCAGAACAGGTAGTAGCCCATGCCCATCGCGCCCGGCGTCGACCCGCCGTACCGGGCGGCCGCCGCATGACCGAACTCGTGGAATCCCGCCGACAGCACGGTCACCGCGAAGACCAGCAGCAAGAAACCGGGCCTGTGGAACGCCTCATACGCCGCCGACGCCAGCCCCTTGTCGAACAACAGCCACCAGCACACATACACGAACGACGCAACAAAGCCCACCACGGGCAGCGGACCGAACAACCGCGCGAACGGCCGCGTGATCCGCTCGGTACGACGCGGGTCGGTGACCGTATACCTGAACCGCAGCCCGAGAAGCGGATTCGACCTGCGCACACGTGGCTCCGACCCATCCGCGCCGCGCACCAGGCCAAGCGGCTGCAGCCTCTGCGTCAGGTCCGCTACGTTGGCCGCCGACACGGACCGGCCGTATCTTGCGCTGACCACCTCCGCGATCTGCGCGTTGTCACGATGACCGTCGATCGCCTGCAGCACCAGATACAACAGCGTGGTCAGCTGGATCATCTGCCCGTCGGCGCGGCGGACCAGCGCCGGCGGGGTGCGATAGCCCGATCCGGCCATCTCACCCAACAGCACCACATCAGCCGCTCGGACAGGCACACCGCGGGTCGCCGAGTCGACGGTACGGACGACGCGCGCAGCGTCGGCCGGCACCGTCGAATCCTCCTCCGGACCGGACACTGTTCCGGGCTACTGGTCGATGTCGGAAGTCTGCTCGGCGCTGGCGTCCGCTGAACCAGTGATGTCCTGGGTGATGATGGCGTCCTGTTGCGCGATCGCCACCGCCTGGCTGTCGACAGCGCCCACGTTCGCCGCGACTGCGGCATCGATCGGAGCCGCCACATTCGCGTTCGCCGCCACGGCACCGGCGATAGGAGCGGCGAGGTCGACATCGGCATCGATGTTGACGTTGACAGCCAGGAGGCTACCGTCCAGCAGTTGGCTCGTGTCAGGAGTCTCCAACCCCGTGTCCGGAACCACCGCAGGGGCAGCCGCAGGCTCGGCGCCGGCTGTCTCCTCCGACGGCGTCGTGGTCCCACCGGCGGGCGTGCTCGCGCCACTGACCGGCTCAGACGCCGCACTTGACCCCGCGCTCGGCGCAGCACTCGTAGACGCAGCGGGGCCGCCCTCAACCGGCGTGGAGGACCCGGAATCGACCGGGTCGGCGGACTGATCGATCCCGCTGACCTGGACAGCGTGAGCGCTCGCGTCCGCATCGATGCCCTGCGTGATCAGAACACCTTGATCGGCCAGCGCCTGGGCCTCGGAGCCACTGGACAGGATGTTCGCGCCGACAGCCGCGTCGATCGGCGCGGCGACATTCGCGTTCGCGGCCACCGCCAACTCGATCGGTGCCGCGGCATCAATGACAAGCGCGAGATCGACGTTGAGGTCGAGGATCGAAACGACCTCCTTGTCCGGCAACACACTGCCGACCTGGGCGTTCAGCTCCTCATCCGACAACGGAACCAGCTCTGCATCCTCACTCATGACATTCCTCCAGACGGAACAGTGGAGCTTCGGTACCCACGTGACGCCGATCACGCACCACCGACCACCATCCGACCCCTCACGTTCCAGCCACCGAACGCCCCCGCGCCCTCAAACGATCGATTCACCACCCGACGGCCGAATCCCCACGAGCCGGTGAGGGTTGGCGCCTCATCGTCCTTGTTGACGCGACGATGCTCTTCGAGGCCAGCTCGCCGGCACAGGTGCTGGTCGCCTCCGAGATGCCGGCGGCCACGTAGTTGCCTAGAGGGCCTGGGATCTACCGGTAGCTGTCTCCGTAGTAGCCGCCGAGGCGGGTTCGGTAGTCGTCGTCGATCCCGGCGTCTTCGTCGTACTCGGGGGCGTCCTTGATCTGGTCCTTGGTCCGGTCCACGTAGACCTTGCGATCCTCCGTGTCGACGCGGTCCACCACACCGGCGGGCAGCAGTACCTTCCGGCCGAAGATCCAGGGTCCGGTGTCGACGACCAGACCGGAGGTGCCGGCTTCATAGGTGGCCTGGTCGACCTTGCCGATATCGCCGTCGACCGCCGCGATCTTGTACCCGACCAGGTCCAGCCCGGACGAGTAGCCGGTCTCCGGCCGGTAACTCCAGGGATCAAACGCGCTCATCGTCATCGTCGATCCCCTCCTTCCAACACGTACAGGGGTGAAGCGGCGCAGGGGAACCTGAAGCCCCGTCAGGTCATCCTCATCCGAGCGGGTCGGCGTCCGGCCGACCGGGCAGGTCCGGGTTCGGATCGAAGTCCGGCCGTCGATCCGGGTCGGCTCCGGGATCGGGTGCCGGCATGTCGGGATCCACATCGGGCTCCGGGAACGGCCCGGTGGGGTCGGAGGGATCCGGAAGGAACGGTGTCGACATGACGGGCCTCCTCTCACATCTGAGCCACCGGTACCCGCCTCCACGCATCAACAGCGCGCACGTCCGTACACATCTTGGCTATCCGGACTGAGCGCCCCTGGCGACGAGCCAGACCTCGCGCGGGCACGAAGAATCGTTCGTGACCTCCCCTCAGCAAGAGTCAACTCGGGGTACGCCCGGACGCGTGATCCGGACACTCGGCGGATCCCTGAGCAGATCGATGCCGAGTACGTCGTCGGCCGACAACGGGCCGAGATCCGCGCACCGCGGCGCGCGACCTTCGAACCATGAGCTTCCAACAGATTGCAACCCCGCGGAGCCGTGGCCAACGCAAACCTCTCAGTGGAGAACGCGTACGGCGACCCACGCCTGCTGCACGACCTCCCAGCCCCAGCCGTGAAGGTTCGCACGTCAGCTGGAGGTGCACCTCATCGTCGGCGCTGAGACCGGCGGCATTCCGCTCGCCGCGGCTGTGGCAAAGGCACCGCGCTCGAGGCGTTCGCCGACCAGTTGCGCGCCGAGAACGCCGACCTCGGCGTGCTCGACAGCGGTATCCATCAGCTCGCCGTCAACGCCCTCGTCAACCACTGGACCGACGACGATCCCCGCTGGTCGCTCCTGGAGCGAGCAGCCGACACCGCCTGACGCCGCGCGTGTCGACGTACTAACGGGGTGTCGCGCACCTCGGCACCGGCCTACAGTGATTGGCGGGCGGCGAGGAGAACATCGCATGAGAAGGATCCGTTACACGCGCGTCGGCGATCCGTCCGTGCTGGAGCTGGACGAGGCACCGATCCCAGAACCGGGGTACGGCGAGGTCCGTGTCCGGGTCATGGTCTCTGGGGTGAACCCGACGGACTGGAAGTCGCGCAGCGGCGGATTCGGTGGTGACGTCGCGGAGGCGACGGTGCCGAATCACGACGGCGCCGGAGTGGTCGATCAACTGGGCGCCGGTGTCGACGGCCTCCACGTCGGCGACCACGTATGGGTCACCCTGGCTGGAGACGGTCGCCCGGCCAGCGGGACAGCGCAGGAGTTCACGGTCCTACCGGCCGAACGCATCTTCCCACTGCCTACGGGCGCGGACTTCGATCTCGGGGCCAGCACAGGTATTCCCGCCCTGACAGCCCACCGCGCTTTGACGGTCGGCGAAGACGGACCAGCCCGGCTGGCACCTGGGGCCATGGCAGGCCGGACAGTTCTGGTTGCCGGCGGTGCGGGTGCAGTGGGTAACGCAGCGATCCAGCTCGCCCGCTGGGCCGGCGCGAACGTGATCGCGACCGTCAGCAAGGAAACCAAAGCGCGGCTCGCGAGCGCCGCGGGAGCGCACCACGTCGTCAACTACCGCGAACCTGACGCAACCGACGCGATCAAGGCGCTCGCCCCCGACGGCGTCGACCTCGTGGTCGAAGTCGCCGCAGGCGCCAACTCCGAGCTGGACCTGGCAGTCCTCCGGACCCGCGGGACGATCGCGATCTACGCGAACGACGGCGGCCGGCCGTTCGATCTCGACGTACGGCGAAACATGGCACTGAACGCCCGCTACCAGTTCGTCCTGCTGTACACCGTCGGGTGGGGATGGATCGCGAACGCCGCCGCCGACATCAATCAGGCGATCAGCGACGGCGCGTTCCGGGTCGGCGAGGACGCCGGCCTCCCACTGCACCGCTACCGCCTCGAAGACACCGGCGCCGCGCACGCCGCCGTCGAGCAGGGCACGGTCGGAAAAGTGCTGATCACCATCGACGCCGACTGAGCGTCTCGCAACAGGCCCGATCTCATCACGGGCCAGATCACGCCTGCCGCCAGGCACACCGGGCATGCCCCGGGGCCGACCCGGCGTCAACGAGGTCGTCGTCGAGATCGAGGTGGCACCTGTCAACGGCGCGGACCTGCTGTTCGCGGCCGGATGGTTCGGTGGCTACCCGGACGTCCGTGCACCCATGGAGGCAGAAGGCGACGACCACCGTCGTACCGGCCGACACAAGGCCTATCCTCCTTGGTGCGGCCACTTCCTCCGGGGAGCCGGCGATGGATGATCTTCCGGGAAGGCGAGACCAATGACTTCCGAGTCAGCTCCTACCAGGGATGATCTTCTTGCCTTGGCCGTGACAGCCTTCAGCTTCCTCGATCAATCAACGCCCCCAGCGAGGCAGCGAATAGACAAGCCGTTCCAGGCGACCCTTGTCTATCCGCTAGGTCAGGCGTTCGTCGAGCTGGAGCTCGACTGGAGGGAGCAGGCCGCGTTCGTCCTGATCGGCTGGTGCCGTGATGGCGAGATTCCGGACGGCTACTACATGGACAGCCATGGGACGGTGGTCAGGCATCATCTTGGCGCGGTGCTCGAGCGGGGCCAACCGGCGGACAGAGCTGCAGCCGCCCGGTTGCACGAAGCTCTCGAATCCAGCGGGCCCGAGGCGATGGCCCAGCAGATCCGCGCGTACGGCGACGTACTGCGCGCGACACATGCTCGCCTGCCGGAACTCCTCTCCAACCTGCCCACCACGTCCTGAACCGGGCCAACCCCGCCGCATGACCTCCACGATGTCGCTCTACCTGCGCAGATCGTCGAGGCGGCGTACAAGCCTACGACGAGACCTCAGGCGTGCCAGAGGTTGGCGATCGATGCCGACGGCCCGAAGTTGCTGCTGAACTGGCCGGCCACCTGGTGATATCCGACCGCGTACGAGCCGGCCGCGGGGTTCCAGGCACTGAAGGCCTTCACCACCCGGTTCCTCAGCACCGAGTCGAATTCGGCCTTACGGGCACCGGCGTTGAACCACGCGAGTCCAGGTGCCGCAGCCACATCGGCCGGTCGCGGCGGACTCGGACCCCAGTACAGCCGGGACACGAAGAACCGCGAGTTCACCAGGCTCGGATCCTCGAGCTTCAGTTGCCGCAGGCCTTCGCCGCAGGCGGCGTGGTCGGGGTGGTCGTCGGTATAGGACATCGTGTGGTGGAACGAGTTCGGGTGGCTGGCCGCGAAACCGGCGATGATGACCTTCACGTCGTTCACGCCGGTCGGGCTGGTTCCGTACGCATCCAGCAGCCCGCCCTCGTGGTGATACAGGGCGCCGGCGGTGTATCCGGCAGTTGGGGTCACGGTGGCCATGGCCCCGATGGCGGAGCGGCACTCCAGGATGCGGGCCGCACCGATCGCGGCCGGGGACAAGGTCGGGTAGCCCTCGCGGCCAGGATTGTGCCTGTAGGCGTGCTCGGCCCAGTTGCACACGTTGCTCCCATTGAACGACCCCAGAGGTCCGCCGTTTCCCCCACGGTTCATGGTGACCACGTGCACCTCGTGCCCGTGGGCCAGATACCAGACCAGCGCCAGCCCGGCCGACAGCGTCTCGTCATCGGGGTGCGGGCTGTAGAAGAAGACTCGGGCCACGTCGCTCACATCCTTCTGTCCGTCGAAAGTGGTGATCAGCCAGACAGGGGGTTACTTTCGTCGATCATGCGGTGGGATCGGCAACCTGAGTCGCGACCTAGCGGGGCGGTTCATGGTGATGCTCAGGCCGGTCAGGAGCGCCGGCGCGACGCGGTCTCAAGAGCTGCGTTCGGCTGAACCTCGTGGAGCCGCCAGAACTTCTGCTGTGGCCATGACCGGCCTCCCCTCCCCCAGGCTGACGACATCAACAGCCGTCCTGACCCGGGGATGCCCTCATCCTGTGCCGCGCGCTCTCAAGGCGTCAACGCCACATCGCGACTATCCGGCAGGATGTCCGGCTAGTTTGGGGTCGTGATCATCGAGCCCGGTCCGGGCGAGCCGCCCGCCGGTCCCTGGCAGGTCGTCGAACTGACAGACCTCGCGGCCGGCATCCTTGCCGGGTCATCCCATCCGTACGTCGTGGCCGTCGACGGCCGGAGTGGTGGCGGCAAGTCGACCTTCGCGACCCGGCTGGCCGGCGCCGTACCGCACTCCACCATCATCCACATCGACGATGTGGCCTGGCACGCCCCGATGTTCGGGTGGACCGATCTGCTGACAGAGGGTGTCCTCGGTCCGGTCCGACGCGGCGATGCGGTGTCGTATCGGCCGCCCGCCTGGGACATCCACGACCGGCCCGGTGCCATCGACGTACCGGCGGGCCTGGACCTGGTCCTCGTCGAAGGCGTTGGCGCAGGCCGGCGCGAGCTCACCGATGTGACCGATGCTCTGGTCTGGGTCCAGTCCGACTTCGCCGAGGCCGAACGTCTCGGCCTGGCCCGTGACATCGCGTCCGGGGTCAACGGCGACGCCCGCGCAGCGAAGGACTTCTGGATCGATCGAGCAGGCCGGTTCTTCGGCCGCGGAGCCGGAAAGCTCTTCGCGCCGATGGCCACATGACGGTCTTCGAGCGCTCGGGCAGGCCTCCCGGTGGTCGGGACACCGAGGTACGACGCGTCAGGCATCGCCTGCTGGGGTCGGAATGATGATTATGCTGGCTCAATGCGCGGGCTGAGCGGGATTCCCGCAGTGCTCTGCACGGCCGCGGTGCTGACCGCGACCGCGTGCTCGGGTCTCACCTCGGCACCGTCGTCGGCGCCCAGCTCCACCGCTCCCGTCAGCGGCTCTCCGACTTCCCCGGCGCCGGCCTCCGCGAGGACGGCGACACCGAGCGCCACCCGGCCGCCGCCGACTCCGACGGTCCCGGCCAGTACGCGGTTCAAAGACCCGGCCGGCCAGTTGGTCCGCTCCGTCAACCGCTACGCCACCGGGCGCGCACCCAAGCAGGTCGCGTTCACCCCCGACGGTAAAGAACTCTGGGTGACGCTGCTCGGCGGCGACGGCGTCGCCGTGCACCACGCGGTATCGGGTGCCAAGTTGGCAGGCATCCGGCTCGGCCGCCACGGCGGCGCAGTCGAAGTGATCTTCACCCGCGACGGCAAGACGGCGTACGTGTCGCAGATGGAGACCGGCACCGTCTGGCAGGTCGACGCCGCCTCCCGGAGAGTGCGGCGCAGCCTGGAGGTCCAAGGCAACTGGACGAAAGTACTATCGCTGTCGCCGGACGAACGCACACTGTATGCGGCGAACTGGAACAGCCACGACGTGTCGGTCATCGACCTACCGTCGTGGCGGGTGCGCAAAGTCATCCCCACCGTGCACACTCCACGCGGCCTCTATCCCTCGCCGGACGGCCGAAGCCTCTATGTCGCCGGCTACGACAACGGCGAACTCGCGAGGATCGACCTCCGCAGCGGCAACCAGAAGCTCCTGCTCCGCACGGGCGGCGCGATGCGGCATCTGGTCGGCGACGGACGACGGCTCTACGCCAGCGACATGGGCACCGCCTCCGTCTACGTCGTCGACCTGGCTTCCGCCAAGGTACGGCGGCTGGCAAAGGTCGATGATCATCCCAACACCATCGACCTCAGCCCGGACGGCAAAGTGCTGTACGTATCCTGTCGCGGCCGAAACAATCCGAAGAGCTACTACATCCCAGGCCCCGAATGGGGCTCGGTGGTCGTCCTGGACGCCAGGACCGGCCGACCACTGGACGCGATCGTGGCCGGCAACCAGACCACTGGGCTCGACATCAGCCAGTACGGCGACCTGCTGGCGATCTCCGACTTCCTGGACAACCGGATCCGGGTCTACACCGTCCCGCCGTACGAGAAACTCTCCCGCGGGAACGGCGGCTTCTGGTCCCGTCATCGCACCGAACTGACCAAGTAGACCACCAGCGCCAACCAGGTGAACCGTCACAGTCCACCCGGCGACGCTGGGTCAGGTTCACCTTGGGTCGTGTCGTGACCAGGTGGAGTGGGCACCTGTAGGTGCGGGGAGCTCCGGTGAGGGCCGCTAGGCCTTTCGCTTGGTCCTGGCAGGAGTGTCGGAGGGCGCCGTACGATGACCGACTCGACAATGGCGGGCCACCTCCTGGCCAGGCGGTACCGATTGGTGTCGGTCTTGGGTCGCGGGGGCATGGGCGTGGTCTGGCAGGGCCGCGACGAGCTCCTCGGCCGGTCGGTCGCGATCAAGGAAATCCTGCTGCCGCCGGAACTGCCCGATGAGGAACGCGAGGTCCTGCGGCGGCGCACCCTGCGTGAGGCCCGCTCCGCCGGCCGGCTCAGTCACCCGAATGTCGTCACCGTGTACGACGTCGTCGAAGAAGACGGCCGTCCGTGGATCGTGATGGAGCTGGTCCGATCCACCACGCTGGCGCAGGCGACCCGCGAGTACGGACCGTTGCCGCCTGGGGAGGTGGCTCGGATCGGCCTGCAGGTGCTGGCCGCGCTACACGCCGCACACCGCGCCGGTGTACTGCACCGTGACGTCAAGCCGAGCAACGTGCTGCTCACCGGAGACGGGCGGGTCGTGCTGACGGACTTCGGCATCGCCACCTTGGAGGGCGATCCGTCGTTGACGACGTCGGGCACGCTGCTCGGGTCACCGGCGTTCATTGCTCCGGAACGGATCCAGGGCCGGGGCGCTGGTAAGGAGTCGGACCTGTGGTCGCTGGGCGCCACGCTCTACACCGCGGTGGAAGGGCGGCCGCCGTACGACCGGGGAACCACGCTTCCTACGCTGGCGGCCGCTGTCACCGAGGAGCCCGACCCAGCGCAGTTGGCGGGGCCGCTCTGGCCGGCGCTCGAAGGTCTGTTGCGCAAGGACCCCGCGGATCGCATCGACGTCTGGGAGGCGAGGCGTCTCCTTCACCAGGCCGAGACGGGGTCGGAGGCTGCTGTCGGTTCGCCGGGAGCTGACGCTGTCGACACCTCGCAGGTGGACAGTGGTCAGCGGACGCGGGTGCTGCCGATTCCGCCGGTCGTTACGCCGCCGCCGGAGTACGCCGATGCTCAGCCGACCGGAGACGGTACGCCGGTGGCGACACCGGCCGGCGGTCCGATCGCTGCACCCGGTTCGGCCCCGTCGGAAGAGAGGGAGTCGTCCAACGGAAACCTGCCGAAGGTTGTCGGTGCGATGCTCGCATGTGTAGTGGTCGCGGTCGCCTTGGTCGGTTGGGCGCTGTTCCGAGCGGTCGACGACAACCAGGGAAGTCAGTCGCAGTCGCCCGTCTCACCGCAGGCCAGTGGAGTCAGCACGGCGCCCCGCAGTACGGCAGCGTCTTCGAGTACGCCGCCGCCAACCACACGCCAGCCATCCTCGCCCGCTACCAGCAAACCAGCCTCTCCGAGCAGCCGCCCCACCTCGGCGGAGTCTCCCGCCACCGAGCCGGGTTCGGTGCCCGCCGGCTTTGAGCGGCACACGGACCCGACCGGATTCTCATTGGCAGTGCCGACCGGCTGGACGGTGGAGCGGCGAGGAGTGCGCGTCTACTTCCGGGAGCCGGGCGGCGCACGCTTCCTGCTCATCGACCAGACCGACCAACCCAGGCCGGATCCGGTCGCTGACTGGCGTCAGCAGGAAGCAAGCCGCCAAGACAGCTACGCCGACTACCAGCGCATCCGGATCGAGCCGGTCGACTACTTCGAGAAGGCCGCCGACTGGGAGTTCACCTACGCAACCCCCTCCGGCCGCCGCCACGTCCTCATCCGCGGCGTGGTCACCAGCGACAACCAGGCCTACGGCATCTACTGGTCCACGCCCGATACCCAATGGACCGAAAGCCGCCCCCTCTACCGAACCTTCACCACAACCTTCCAACCTTCCTCATGACCCCCGACCGCAGACAAGAAACGAGCGGGAGTGCACGGGTGGGGTGGGCAGACCCGGGGGCAGACCAGGGGGTACGACGGGTGCCTCGCGCGGTGACCGAACACAGGCTTGGTGGCGTCACCGACCGCATCAGGTCTCCAAGGAGGCGTCATGAGCACTACCGTCGACACCGCGACCGGAGTTCAGTCGTTCCAGGTCGAGATTCCGCAGGAGCAGCTCGACGACTTGCACCGGCGGGTCGCAGCCACGCGCTGGCCCACCAAGGAGCTTGTCGCGGACCGCTCACAGGGCGTCCAGCAGGCGACGCTTCAGGAGCTCGCCCGCTACTGGACGAGTGAGTACGACTGGCGCAGGTGCGAGGCGAGACTGAACGCGCTGCCGCAGTTCACGACCGAGATCGACGGAGTCGAGATCCATTTCATCCACGTCCGGTCGCCGCACGAGAACGCGTTGCCGCTGATCATGACGCACGGCTGGCCCGGCTCGGTCATCGAACTGCTCGACACCATCGGTCCGCTCACCGACCCGACCGCGCACGGCGGCAGCGCGGACGACGCGTTCCACGTGGTGCTGCCGTCCTTGCCCGGCTACGGCTTCTCGAGCGAGCCGACCGAGCTCGGCTGGGAGAACGGTCCGATCGCTCAGGCATGGGCCAAGCTGATGGACCGCCTCGGTTACACGCGCTACGTGGCTCAAGGCGGCGACGTGGGCGCGGCGGTCACGGACGCGATGGGTCGCCAAGCCCCGGCCGGGCTGGTCGGGATCCACGTCAACTTGCTCGCGACGGCGCTGGGCATCGTCGACCTGCTGCCGGCGGAGACCGAGCAGGAACGCGCGGCACACGCCGCGCTCAAGACGTTCACGACGGACGGCTTCGGCTACTTCCTGGAGCAGTCCACCCGGCCGCAGACGATCGGGTACTCCCTGCTCGACTCACCGGTCGGGCTGGCAGCCTGGATGCTCGACCACGACACGGACAGCTACTACAAGATCTCTCGCGCGTTCGTCGACCGGCAGCCCGTCGGCAACCTCACCCGGGAGAACATCGTCGACAACATCACCCTGTACTGGCTGACCGGCACCGGCGCGTCCGCCGCCCGCTGGTACTGGGAGTTCGGGCAGTTCCTGCACGCCGCGGCCGGCCACACCCCGCCGCCGGTCCAGGTTCCCGTCGGCTTCTCGACCTTCCCCGGCGAGATCTGGGCCGCTCCGCGCAGCTGGGCCGAGACGGTCTACCCCGGCCTCGCCTACTTCAACGAGGTCGACAAGGGCGGCCACTTCGCCGCTTGGGAGGAGCCGGACCTGTTCACGGCCGAAGTACGCGCCGCCTTCCGCGCACTGCGTTGACGAACGAGGTCGTTCCGTACCCACCGGAAGACGCCCGATGCGAGCACCATCGGGCGTCTCCATCGGGAGGCGGGCTCGATCTCGGACAAAGAAGGCAGTCGATTCGCAGGGCGGCAGGCATGGTCGTCGTACTCAGGGCGCCGCGTTGATTCCCCGCAGCGCGTCTCCCAGCTGTCGACGCGCCGTGACACGCAACTTCGTGAAGACCTTGCGGATGTGCCACTCGACGGTGCGTGGACTGATGAACAGCTCCGAGGCGATCTCGCCATTCGTCAAGCCGTCCGCCGCGAGGCGAGCGATGTGCAGTTCCTGCGCCGTGAGCTCCGGCTGGGTCTCCAGCTGTCTGCGAACCGTCTCGCCGGTGGCGCCGAGCTCGCGACGGGCCCGGCCGGCGAACGCCTCCATTCCCATCGCTGCCAACGCGTCGTACGCAGCACGGAGTTGCTCACGTGCATCGAGCCGGCGACCGGCGCGCCGGAGCCATTCGCCGTACAGCAGACGGGCCCGAGCCGACTCGGCGCGCAGGTTCGTGCGCGCAAGGCGGTCGACCGCTTCGCGGTAGAGCTCGTGCGCGTTCGGACCGTCAAGTTGGGCCTCCGAACGCGCCGCCACACCCACCGCCCAGTCCGTGCCACCGGCCCGAGCCGTCTCGGCAAGCTGCTCGGCGGCAGCTGCGGCGGTGGCAGAATCGCCGGTTCGGGCTGCGGCCTCCACGAGCTCCACAAGACTCCAGGACCTGACCACCATCTCCTCGGGGTGGGCGGCGCCCGCCCGTGCGGATTCGAGAGCCGCGGGGTACCGGCCAAGGCTGTTGCTCAGCAGCGCGTTCGCCCAGTGGGTCAGAGACACACCGAGTCCTTCGCCGCGCGCTGCAGCCTCCCGCCGCGCCGACGCGAGAAAGCTCTGCGGGTGGCCGTCGCGCCCCTCGAACGCGGTCAGGCCGATAGCGCCGTACGGCGTCATCCTGATCTGCGCGAGCTCAGTCGCCACGTCGGCCTCGTGGACCAACGCTGCCGCGGCGGGCAGGTCGCCGGAGTACAAGTCCACGAAGACGCGCGAGTTGAGCGCGAGTGGCAAGGCGCTCACAGCACCCGAGTCCCGTGCGATCTGCAGGTGCCGGCCGGTCAGCCGGTCCCAAGCCCGGTCGTCCCTCAGATCGATCGCGACCACCGTCGCCAGCCAGAGGAACCGGACCGCGTCCTGCACCGAAATGTCGTCGCTGTCGAACGCCTCGAGAACGGCGCGGAGCAACGGAGCCGCGGTTTCGTAGCCGTCGCCGAAGAGGGTTGCGAGTGCGCGCAGCAGGTCGTCTCCACGTCGTGGCCGCGTCGGCCGCCGTACGTCGCGCACCATCAGCGCAACTGCCATCGCGCCCGGCTCGGCGGCCAGATGTCCGCCGAACCAGGCCGCCGTGAAGGCGTCGACATAACTGTCGAGGGCCAACTCGACGTCGAGCGGCTCCAAGCGGCGGGCAGCGCTCACCAGCAACGGGAGAGCTTCGCGGCTCTGATTCGCCGCCAGCCCGATCTGGGCGCGCAGGACGTCGAGACGAGCGTGCTGGAGCTCGTCGAGCGGTCCGTGTTCGGTCACGACGAGCAGTTGGGACGCGGTCTCGAGGGTGCCGGCATGCATCATGGCCTGTATCGCATTGAGCCGACGCCGGACCCGGTCGCCGGCGTCGGGCGTCAGGACTGCGGCCCGTTCGAGAAAGGCGGCTGCCGCGGCCAGTCCACCTTGTGCCAGTGCGCGATCAGCAGAGCGTTCAAGCTGCGCGGCTACCGCCTCGTCGGGGCCGGTAGCCGCGCATGCCCGGTGCCAAGCCTGTCGATGTGGGTCCGCCCGCGGGTCGGTGGCCTCCGCCAGCGCCCTGTGCGCCGCCTGACGCTCTGCTGCAGTGGCCGAGCGGTAGGCCACCGAACGCACCAGAGGGTGCCGGAACCGCACGGTCTCGCGGAGTTCGATCAGGCCCGCCTGCTCGGCAGACCGGGCGGCATCCACGCCGACGCCGAGCCGCTCGGCCGCACGCCACAGCAGGCGGATATCACCGAGCGGCTCTGCCGCCGCAGTCACCAGGAGGAGACGCGACTCGGGCGGAAGCAACTCGAGCCGCGCGCGAAATCCCTCCTCCATCCGGCTGGTGAGGGAACGCTTCCCGGCCGCGCTGCCGGGCCCCGGACCGAAGCTGAGCTCAGCCCCGGTGAACCATCGCGGCAACTCCAGCAGCGCCAGCGGGTTCCCGTGCGCCTCTGCCAGGATGCGCTCTCGCACGCGTGCGTCCAGCCGCCCGCTGACAGCTGACTCCAACAGTGCCCGAGCCTCCGGCGCGGCCAGACCACGCAGTGACAGACCCGGAAGACCTGCCCAGATCTTGACACCCTCGCCCGCTCGCACGGCGGCGACCAAGGCGACGGAGTGAGCGATGGACTGGGCCGCGAGCCGGCGCGCAACAAAGGCCAGGGTCCGCACAGAGGCTTGATCAAGCCACTGTGCGTCATCGACGGTGCACACCACCGGACCGTCCCGGGCAGCTTCGGACAGCAAGGTCGAGGTCGCGAGCCCGACCAGAAACTGGTCCGGGGGCGTGCCCTCGCGCAGACCGAACGCCGTCGAGAGGGCATCAGCCTGCGGCCCTGGGAGCCGGCCGAGCATGCCCAGCAACGGCTCGCACAGCTCGTGCAGGCCTGCGAAGGCAAGCTCCATCTGCGACTCGACGCCACCAACGTGCAGGATGCGACAGTCCGTGGCCGCTGTCGCGACATACTCCAGCAGGGCACTCTTGCCGATGCCGGGCGCACCTCGCAGGACGAGAACACCGTGACCGCCTCCACGCGCGGAAGCAACGAGACGGTCCAGCATCTCGCACTCCTCGCGCCGGCCGCGCAAGTGCGGCCGGGGACGGCTGGTTCTCCGGGACACGACCCCCTCCAAGCACAGTCGTCTCACGCTCGCATCGGATCCCCGCGACGCGCAATGCCCGATGGCGCGCACCGCCCAGGCCGCCCACCGCCGACACACCAGTACATCGGCCAGTGCCTGGTACTGGCGCCATCACGTGCACGGTGAGTGATGGTCGAGACATGGAACCCCAGGCGGGTGTCTCGTGATCGGAGATCTTCGATGCACGCTCCGCAGTTTCACGTCACCGAGATCTCGGACGCCTACTGGCGAGCGTCGTTCGAGAACGGACCGGTGAACCTGATCGACCTCGGCACGATCGAGCAACTCGGCGACCTCGTGGCCCGGATCGAGGAGGCTCCCGCACTCACGGTTGTGGTCTTCGACAGCTGGAACCCGGACTTCTTCATGGCGCACTGGGACATCACCGCCGACCGGAGCCTGCTGGCTGCGATGAGGCCGGGCCCGACCGGACTGCACCCCTACCTGGACAACCTGGTCCGGCTGAGCAAGGTCCCCGCGGTCACCATCTCGGCTGTCCGGGGGCGGGCCCGTGGCGCCGGCAGCGAGTTCCTGCTGGCGACCGACATCCGGTTCGCGGGCGACAACGCCGTGATCGGCCAGGTGGAGGTCGGCATGGGCGCAGTGCCCGGCGGCGGCGCGATGGCCCGCCTGGTCGGATTGGTCGGCCGTGCGCGAGCCGCCGAGATCGTCCTCGGTGCCGACGACTTCCCGGCTGCGCTCGCCGAGCAGTACGGCTACGTCAACCGGGTCGTCCCCGACACCGAGCTCAACGAGTTCGTCGATCGATTCGCACGCCGTATCGCCGGCTTCGACAAAACCGTGATCGCCGGTGCCAAAGCACTGCTGGACCTCGCGTCGCTGCCCGCCGACGAGGAGCTCGGGCCTGGAATGATCGCGCTGCTCCAGACCGCGTGGCGGCCGGTGAACGCCGTACGGCTGCGATACCTCCTCGAACGCGGCCTGCAGACGCCGATGGGCGCCGAGCTCGACCTCGGCAGGGTGGTCGGGGAGTTCGGGGCACCACGGCAGGATGACCGCCGGCACCTCCGGTCGTCTGACTGAGAATCGTTGCTCGCAGCCGGAGTCGGTGCCAGAGTGAAACCTGCGCCAGGCTCCGACGTCGCCCCATGCCGAGGCCTAATCTGCCCTGCTGGATCGCGACGAATGGGGTGGTCATGACTGTCGGCCCAAGATGGCCGGGCCTTCGCGGACGCCGTACCGAGTGCGAGTCGCTGATTTCACTGCTCGATGATGCCCGAGACGGGCACAGCCAGGTTCTGGTTCTTTGCGGCGACGCGGGAATCGGCAAGACGGCCCTGCTGCAATACCTGCTGGACAATGCCGACGGATACGGAGTGAGCCGGGCAGCCGGTGTCGAGTCGGAGATGGAGCTCGCCTTCGCGAGCCTGCATCAGCTCTGTGTTCCCTTCCTCGACCGGCTGGAGCGTTTGCCACCTCCACAGCGGACGGCACTCGACACCACATTCGGTCTGGCGTCAGGCACCCCGCCCGACCGGTTCGTCGTCGGACTCGGTGTGCTCAACCTGCTGAGCTCCGCGGCCGAGGACCAGCCGTTGCTCTGCGTCATCGACGACGCCCAGTGGCTCGACCAGGAATCCGCGCAAACACTGGAGTTCGTCGCCCGCCGGCTTCGTGCGGAGCCTGTTGCGATGGTCTTCGCTCTCCGTACGACGGACGAACAGCCGATCCTGACCGCACTACCGCAGCTGCCCGTGCAAGGGTTGAACAACCGCGATGCCGCCGACCTGCTGGACTCGGTGGTGGCCGGCCGGCTCGACGCCCAGGTCCAGGAGCGCCTCGTGGCCGAGTCGCACGGCAACCCGCTCGCACTGCTCGAGCTCCCGCGCGAGCTGGCTGCGCCCGGCCGGGCACCCGTGGACGACAACACTCCGAGCGCCAGTCTGGCCGACCGGTTGGAGGCACGGTTCCTCCGCAAGCTGGACTCGCTCTCCGATCAGGCCCGGCAACTCCTCGTCCTCTCCGCCGCCGACCCGGTGGGAGACGTCGACCTGGTACGTCGCGCCGGACGGCGACTCGACATCGGCGCGGAGGCGATTTCAGCGGCCGAGTCGACGGGCATGCTCGAACTGCGTCATCGAGTCGAGTTCAGGCACCCGCTCGTGCGGTCGGCCGTCTACCGTGCCGCTGCTCCGGAGGAGCGGCGCACCGTCCACCAAGCTCTCGCCGATGTCACTGACCCGGTTGCGGACCCGGACCGCCAGGCCTGGCACCGCTCTCGCGCCGCCACCGGTCCCGACGAATCGGTCGCGACTGCGCTCGAGCAGTCGGCGGACCGTGCCCTCGGCCGCGGCGGGCTCAGCGCGGCGGCATCATTCCTCGAAGCCGCGGCAACGCTCACACCTGAGCCGGACCACCGAGCTCGGCGATCACTGGCCGCCGCGCGCGCAAAAGCAACAGCCGGTGTCTTCGACGACGCCTTGTCCTTGCTCGCCGAGGCGCAGGCCGGACCGCTCAACGAGACCGAGAGCGCTCGAGTGGACCTGTTGCAGGCACAGATCACCCACTACTCCGAAGGCGGGAACAAAGGGCTCCCGCTGCTCCTGGCTGCTGCTGCCCAACTCGAGCGGCTCGACCCGAAACTGGCACAGGAGACCTACCTGGACGCCTTCGCCGCGGCGATGTTCGCCGGCCGGCTCGCGGCCGGATCCGGCATCGGGATGCGTCAGGTTGCCGAGGCGATGCGCGAGATCCAGCTACCGGAATCGGCAGGCAAGTCCGATCTGCTGCTGCGAGGCATCGCGGTGCTCTACACCGACGGCTATGCGGCAGCCGCGCCCGGCCTGCTCGACGTCGTACGCGCATTCGGCACCGACGAGCTCACCATGGACGAGTCCGTGCGCTTCGCGTGGCTCGCCGCCTGCGCGGCGACGGATCTCTTCGACGACGTCAACTGGGACGTCCTCACGCGCCGGCACCTGAACGCCATTCGCGAGATCGGTGCCTTGAGCGTGCTGCCGGTCGCCCTCAACAGCCGCATCATCTACGACCTGTACAGCGGCGACCTCGCCGAGGCGGAGGCCCTGGTCGCCGAGTGCGCCTGGATCGCCGAGGTAACCGGCGGGCAGAACACGATGCTGCCGTACGGCGAGGTCTGCCTCAGCGCCCTCCGCGGCGACGCCGGACGGGCGGAGCCGCGCTTCCGGAAACTGCTCGACGATGTCACGGCTCGCGGCGAAGGAGTGGGCCTCAACATGATCGGCTGGTTCCAGGCGATCATGTTCAGTGGCCTGGGGCGGCACGCGGACGCGTTGACCGCGGCCCGGCTGGCCGCCGCGTCACCACTCGAGCTCGGGCCTCCGAAGTGGGCCCTCGCCGAAGTCGTCGAAGCCGGCGTGCACAGCGACGACACCGCGGCAGCCTCCTCGGCGTTCGAACAGCTCTCGTCGTTCACACAGGCCAGCGGTACCGATGCGGCACTGGGCGTCGAAGCCGGCCGCCGAGCCCTGCTGCAGTCAGGTCGAGCGGCAGAAGACTGTTACCGGGAAGAGGCCGACAGGCTGGCGCACACGACGCTGCACGTCGAGCGCGCCCGGGCCCAGCTCCGGTACGGCGAGTGGCTGCGACGTGAGGGCCGTCGCGCCGAAGGACGGACTCAACTGCGGTTGGCGTTCGAGACGTTCAGCGCGATGGGCGTGGAGGGATTCGCCGAGCGTGCACGTCAGGAACTCGCCGCGACGGGTGATTCTGTGCGCCGGCGGGCAGTCGAGTCCGCGGGCCGTCTCACCGCGCAGGAGACCCACATCGCCCGGCTCGCCGCGGACGGACTCACCAACGCCGAGATCGGCGCCGCGCTCTTCCTCAGCGGCCGAACCGTGGAATGGCATCTGCGCAAGGTCTACACCAAGCTCGGCGTTCAAACCCGCAGGGAGCTGCGCCAGTCCGTCCCGAATTCGGCGCATGCCACAACGCAAACCTCCTGATGCCCTCCTCGCTCGGCCCTCGAGCCGTCGGACGGCGTCATGGACGGACGCGTCTGCCGGCGGGTTGTCAGCCGGTGAGCTGTGCATAGGTCTTGAACTCCTGGAATTCCTCCAGCGCGCGGCCCAGTCGGCTCTTCGAAGGTACTCACCCGAAGACCTTCCGGAAGCCGTCCCGCCACGAGGGGTACTGCGGCCTGAACCGCAGCTCGGACCTGGCCTTCGAGTTGCTGGCCGCGCGCAGGTGGTTGCCGTAGTAGACGGACTGGACGCCGAACGTCCGCTCGGCCTCCTCCTCGGACACGCGCATCGGGGACGGGGCATCCAGGAGCTGGGCCAGGTAGGGCAGCCATTCGGCCTGGCGAGCAGGTTCGTCGTCCACGACGTTGTAGACACCAGGACCACCGCCGTCGACCGCCAGCACCGTGGCCGACACCGCGTCGCGCACGTGAACGAACGGGTAATGGCCGGCGCCGTCGCCGACGATCGGCATCTCACCCGACTTGACCGCGTTGGCGATGTCTCCACCAGGACCGATCGCGGTGCCCTCGCCGTACAGGAATCCGTACCGAAGCACGACTCCTTCGATCCCCTGCGTGTCCAGCACCAGGTTCTCGGCCGCGATGTTCGCCTTGACGTGACTGCCGATCGGCCCCGGCCCTTCCAGGTACGGCGGTGTGGACTCGTCCGTCGGCCCTGATCCGGGCTGCGTCATGAAGCTGGCGCTCTGTGCGACCACCCGCAGGCTGCCGGCCTCACGCGCCGCGCGCATCAGGATCTTGGTGCCCTCGCGCCGCAGCCGGTTGGTCGCCGCCAGCCAGGTGCCGTAGTCCTGGGACGGTGCCGACAGGGCAGTCATCAGATTGACGATCACCTGGGGTTCGGCCTTGATGATCGTCTGGCCGACCTCGATCTCGTCGAGCCCGTCCATCAGGACCGGCCGCGCACCGAGTCGCTCCACCAGGGGAAAGCTCTCGCGCCGACGACTGCTGACCGTCAGCTGGTGGCCACAGTCGACGAGTGCCTGGACGAGAGGCCGACCGACGACCCCTGTTCCTCCTGCGACGAAGATCCGCATGGTCCGCTCCCTTGCTGTCCTAGCGGGTGTGCCTCGTTCAGCGTGGATCGACGGGGGGACGCCTGGCGCCCGGCAGAGGCACTGGTCCGGCCACGGGTCAGCGCACCCACGGGCCGAACACGGGCCACAACCCTGCGCCCGGGGACCAGGGCAGGGACCAGGGAAGCTCACGGGCGCAACAGCGCGTGGAGGCGGCCAGTCTCGGTGTGGTCGGCAGATCACACCGAACCTGTCCCTTTCGAAGGAGTCTCACCATGAGCACCTCGCCCTCACGACCACCGGCCGAGGTCGTCAGCGATCAGTCGTCGCCGCCCCCTGGCAGGCCCCGGTTCTCCCGCCGAGGCTTCGTCGGCACCGCCGCGGCTGCCACCGGGGTATCACTGCTCGGCGGGCTGGCGACGTCCACTGCCTCCGCGGCGCCGAAGCGGTTGCAGGAGGGCTTCGGGTCGGTCTCCACCGCCCCGAGGCTGCCGGCCGGCTTCACCAGAACGTTCAAGAGCCGGTTCGTCGAGGCCAACGGCATCCGCCAGCACGTCGTCATCGGCGGTGACGGTCCCGCGCTCCTGTTGGTGCACGGCTGGCCCGAGAACTGGTACGCGTGGCGCTTCCTGATGCCGGCACTGGCTCGCGACTTCACCGTCGTCGCCGTCGACCAGCGCGGCATCGGGCTGAGCGAGAAGACCCGCAGTGGTTACGACGCAGCCACCTTGGCCGACGACCTGGCCTCCCTCATGACCGGACTCGGCCACCAGCGGTTCGCTGTGGTCGGCCACGACACCGGCTACATCATCGGGTACGCACTGGCAGCCGACCATCGCGACCGCGTCGACCGCCTGGTCGTCGCGGAGATCCCCGGACCACCAGGAGTGGTGGATGTCGAACACCCCCCGCCGCCGCTCTTCGTCCCCGAGTTCCTCAACAACAGGCTGTGGCACATCCCGTTCAACCGGGTCGACGACGAACTGATCGTCGACATGGTCAGGAGCAACGCGGACGCCTTCTACCGCTACGAGTTCGCCATCCAAGGCGGTGGGACGACGCTGCCGGACTACGCCATCGACTACTACGTCAGCCTGTACAACCGGGACCGGAACACCCTGCGAGCCAGCTTCGGTCTGTACCGTGCCTGGGACGCCATCCTGGCGCAGAACGGCGAGCGCCAGAAGACGAAGCTGACGATTCCGGTTCTCGGGATCGGTGGGGAAAACAGCTGGGGTGCGGCCGCGGCAGGTGGGATCCAGCCTGCGGCGACCGATGTCCAGACCGCGGTCATCGCCGGCACCGGACATTGGGTTGCCGAGCAGGCACCCGCGCAGATGCTCGCCTTGTTGGGCGCCTTCCTGGCTCCGTACCTGAAGGCTGCCGGGTAAGCCCGCGTCCTCGTCCCAGGGAGCCACCCATGCATCACGTGGACGCCGTACGCGCGGGCGGGTCCAGAACCGCCACTTTCGTCCTGGTCGCCGTTGACCGTGAGACCGACGGGCTCGACGCAGTCGCTTGGGCGGCGGCCGAGGCATCGGCTCGGCAGGCAAACCTGCACATCTTGCACGTCATACCTTGCGACCCGTTCGGCCTGGCCTACGTCGGGCCGGGCGACGCCGGCGCGTACGACGCCGGCCGCCGAGTGCTCGACAAGGCTGCGGAGCGCGCCCACCGGGTCGCACCCGACCCTGCGATCGCCACTCGCATCAGCACCGGCGAGGCCGGCCGCTCGATCGCCCTCGAGGGCGACGAAGCGGACCTGATCGTGCTGGGTCGCGCGGCCAACTGTGGTCCCTCCCGCCGCTGGAGCAAGTCGGTGACCCTGCAGGTCACCGCACGGTCCCGGCGACCAGTCGCCGTGGTTGGCCTCGCCCAGACGCCGCCTCACGGGCGCGCCGCCGGTCGAGTGGTCGCCGTGGTGCCCTCGCGTCATGATCCAACCGCGGCATGGGCTGTCCTGGGAGCTGCCTTCAACGCGGCTCACCGACGTGGGATCGGAGTCACCGTGCTTGCCGACCCACCAGACGCGACCACGGCGAGTGGGACCACCCTCGACGACCTCCTGCGGCAACATGTGCAGGTCTTCTTCGACGTGGATCTGCAGCGATTGCCGTTGACCGGCCCGCACGGATCCCTTCTGACGCAGGCGTCACGGTCCGCCGCGCTTGTCGTGTTCGCCGTACCCGAAAACCGGGTCGTCCGGTGGCGATCCAGATCCGCCATCGGTCGCCTGCTCGAAGCGATCCCGGCCCCTGTCACCTTCGTCCACCATCGCCCCAGCCCGCTGCTGGTACACCGCGCGAGCCGTACATGACCTACCAGCCGTTCCTCCCCGAGGTCTTGGCCGGCTCGATCGAGGCACGGCACGCGGCGGTGTCGCATCGGCGCCATCTCAACCGCACCCAGCTGGGAGCGCAAGGTCCGGGTCCTCGCGATCTGGCTGACAGCGGCCGTGTTCGGCCGGGACATCCTCTCGCTGGCCGCCGTACAACACCCACGCGCCGCCTTCGTCACCGGCGGCGAACCGGTCCTGCCCAGCGAGAACGCGTCCCAAACAACCGAGTACCCGGTCCAGCGGTCAGGCGTAACAACGTGACGCCACTCGGTGAGCGCCCGGATCTTTGCACTGGCTTTCGCTGTCTCCGTGTTTGCTGTATGCGTACGCCGCCCACGAAGGCACCGGCAGAGGAGACAAGATGGTGCTGCAGCAGGTGCCGACCGATACCTCCCAGCACAGCTCAGCCATCGGTGCCCGGTTGTCCGGTGTGGATGCCGCTCGCGGCATCGCCCTGCTCGGGATGATGTCGGTGCACATCATTCCGGCCGTGGACGAGACAGGACAGATAAGTACTGCCTATGTTGTGGCCAGTGGGCGGGCGTCGGCGTTGTTCGCCGTACTCGCCGGCGTGGGTCTCGCCTTGGCAACCGGTGGCCCGCGTCCGTACTCGGACAGGCGCCTGCTGGCCACCCGCAGCGGGCTCATCGTCCGTGCAGGTTTGATCGCACTTCTGGGGCTGACGCTCGGCGCGGTGGACACACCTGTCGCGATCATCCTCGTGTACTACGCACTGTTGTTCGTCTGCGCCGTTCCCTTCCTGTCGCTCGGCGCAAGAGTGCTCGCGCCGCTCGCGGTGGGCTGGGCGCTGCTCGCGCCGGTCCTGAGCCACATCGTGCGCTCGTCACTGTACGGATCCGGCAGCGGCAACCCGACCTTCGGCTCGCTCGCCGAACCCCGCGTACTAGTCACGGAACTGGTTCTGACCGGGTACTACCCGGTGCTGCCGTGGATGGCCTACCTGCTGGCTGGATTGGCCGTCGGCCGGCTCGCTCTCGGCTCAACGCGAGTGGCTGCGAGCCTGCTCGTCGGCGGCGCGAGCCTGGCCATCCTTACCAAGGCTGTGTCCTGGACCCTGCTGCACCCGCTCGGTGGCCTCGACCGGATCGTAGGTAGTCCGGTGGCCGAGCGCAGATTGTCGACCTCCCTCGGCGGCACCACTCCTACGACCTCCTGGTGGTGGCTCGCCGTGTCCGGTCCGCACTCGGGCACGCCACTCGACCTGCTCCACACGATCGGCACAGCACTCGCCGTGCTCGGCGCCTGCCTACTGCTTGTCCGCGTCGCAGCACCCCTCTTGACGCCACTGACCGCCGCCGGCGGCATGACGCTCACGCTCTACACCTTGCATGTCGTCGCACTCGGCACAGTCGGATATGACGCCGACGATGCAGCGCTTCTGATCGTTCACGTGATCGTCGCCCTGACCATCGCGCTCGCCTGGCGCTCCTACTACCGACGCGGACCACTCGAAGCCGCGGTCTCGGCGACCGAGCGATCCGTCCGAACCTTCACATCCAACGCCGGCCGCCGGTCGAACTGATCGCCATCGCTCTGGAGGATGGCTCTCTCCGTATGCGTCTCGCCTGTGTTGCGCGGGAGTTGGCGGGTGTCGATCAGCCGCTGGGCGACGTCGCGCAACTTGGTGTTCGTGTCTTGCGAATAGCGCCGCAGTACGGCGAACGCGCGGCCGGCGTCGATGCCGTAGCGCTCCATCAGAATCCCCATCGCCTGGCCGACAACCATCCGTGCGTCCACGGCCCGAGCCAGGTTCTGCTCGGTGCGGGCACTGTCGACCGCGACCGAGGCGTGCCGGGCCAAGAGCTCGGCGATGGCCTCGTCATCGCGCCCGAACGCGCCCGATTCGGTGCTGTACAACGCCAGTACGCCGACAGTCCCCGTACCGGTCGTCATCGGCACATCCAACACGCTGCGCACCCCGAGCGCTCGGACCTTGGCTGCCCATTCAGGCCACCGCTGCTCGGTCTCTGTGTCGGCCACCACCACGGTGGCGCGGTGATTCATCGACTCCACCAGCGGACCGGCATCCGCTGCCAGCTGGAACTGGACGATGTCGGCAACCATCGGATCGGTGGTGGCCGGCACCTCGGCTGGGCGCCGCTGGGCAGCCAGCGCCACACCCGCGTGAGAACAGTGCAGCGCCCGCAAAGCAAACTGCAGCACGGTCTCAGCTGTCTCCTCAACGCCCTCGGTGCCATGCAGTTCCACCGCCAACTGCGCCAGCCGCTCGGCGATCCCGCCGGGCTCGGAACCGAGGTCAGGGTGCTCCATGCGAGACATCATGCCCCACCCTCTGACAACTCGCCCGGCAGACAACCCCGTCCGCGAGGTGGTCGACAACAGCCTGCGCAACCTCGACATCGACACGATCGATGTGCTCACCAAGAGCTGACCGCCGCCGACCTGGATCGCATCGACGAGGTCGCACCCGAAGGCGGTATCGGCGGACGAGGTCTCTGCCGCCCGCCGCGATTGGACGATGTCCACGACGAGCGCAGGGGCGGCGGAGAGGTGCCCTGTCAGTACGCCTTTCAGCAGGAACTCCCTTCTCGCCGTGGCGGCAGGTTGGATGAAGTCAGACTGTCCGCGCCCCGAGCGGGCGCGGCCTGACTGGAAAGGTTCCATCGGATGCGGAAGAAGCATCTCGCGGCAGCGCTCGCGCTGACGCTCACCCTTGCCGCCTGCGAAGCACCTTCAGCCGATCAGGCCACTACCCCCACCGCCGCGCCGAGTACCTCGTCGACAGGCCCCGGCACTACCGGCACGGTCACGACATCCGGCACGCCTTCGGACAGTGCCGGCCAAAACGTCGTGGGTACGGTCGTCCGGTTCACGGCGGGGTCGGAGGCGGTGGACGTGACCATAGGTCAGGACAGCCCGGCCACCCGTGACTTCCTCAGCATGCTGCCGCTGAACCTGACGCTGGAGGAGTTCAACGGCCGAGAGAAGATCGCAGATCTTCCGCGCCCGTTGAAGCATGAGGGATCGCCGGGATCCGACCCGGAGAACGGCCATCTCATCTACTTCGTACCGTGGGGCAACCTCGGTTTCTACTACAACACCGAAGGCGTCGGCTTCTCCGACCAGACACTCCACCTCGGCACCTACAACGCCACCACCGAGCAACTCGAACGCCTCGACGGCCGGGAGGCGACTGTGCAGGTCGTACGCTGAAGCGCCCCACCCAGGACCGGACCGGCTGATCGTTCACAACAGCTCGCCGCTCTGATCGGCGAGCTTTCTGCCGGGGACCCCGAGTTCAGGAGTCGTGGGCGGAGCACGCCGTCGCCGGCCGAGGTACCGGCGGCAAGCACCTGCGCCACCCCGTCGTCGGCGCCTGCTCGGCGTGCAGGTCGATGAGGAGGGCCGGCGGCGCTGCTCTGATCGGGGGTCCCACGGTGCGTCGGTGGGGCGTGGGATGCTGCGTCGGTGACGCTGTTTCTGCACCGTGCGGAGCGTACGGACGTGCTTGCGCGCGGATTGGGTGACCTGCTCGCCGAGCCGCTGGCCGATCCGTTCGCCGAGGAGCTCGTCGTTGTGCCGGCCCGGGGCGTGGAGCGATGGCTGTCGCAGCGGCTCGCGCACCGGCTGGGGGCGGCGCCGGCGGGCGGCGACGGGGTGTGCGCCGGGGTGCGGTTCATATCGCCGCGGTCGCTGGTGTCCGCGGTGCTGGGGCTCGGCGACGACGACCCGTGGGCGGCCGAGGCGATGGCCTGGCCGCTGCTCGCCGTACTGGATGAGTCCCTTGACGAGGCCTGGTGCGAGCCGGTGGCCCGTCACCTCGGCCACTTCGACACCGGGACCGAGGCCGAGCTGCGTCACGGCCGGCGGTATGCGGTCGCCGCCCGGCTGGCACGGCTCTTCGCGGCGTACGCCGTTCAGCGGCCGACGCTGCTCGCGGACTGGACTAAAGGCCGCAACACCGACGGCCGCGGAGCAGCAATCGACGACGACCTGGCCTGGCAGCCCGAGCTCTGGCGACGAATGGCCGACCGAATCGATGCGCCACCGCCGAACGCGCGCCACACCGAGACGCTCACCGAGCTCCGCGATCGGCCCACGTCGTTCGACCTTCCGGAGCGCCTGTCGCTGTTCGGGCACACCCGGCTCCCGATCACGGAGGTCGAGCTGCTGTCCGCGCTGGCTGAGCATCGCGACGTACACCTGTGGCTGCCGCATCCCAGCGACGCGCTGTGGGAACGCCTCAAGGCCGCCGGGACCACCCAAGGTGATCGATCGTTCGACAAGAGCCATCAGGAGGCTGACCACCCGCTGCTGGCCACGCTTGGACGAGACAGTCGCGAGCTGCAGTTGACGCTCGCGACGACGTCGTCCGTCGACGACCACTCCGCGCCGCCTCCGGCACCGGACACTCTCCTGGGTTGGCTGCAGCAGGACCTGCGCGACAACAAGGTCTCCCCCGCTGGTCGGCGGTTGACGGCGGACGATCGGAGCGTCCAGGTGCACGCCTGTCACGGCGCTGCCCGGCAGGTCGACGTACTGCGCGACGTACTGCTAGGGATGCTGCAGGCCGATCCGACGCTCGAACCGCGCGACATTCTCGTCATGTGCCCCGACATCGAGACCTACGCCCCGCTGATCACCGCCCGGTTCGGGCTCGGTGACCTCGGCGGGAACAGTCATCCCGCCCACCGGCTGCGGGTGCAGCTGGCAGACCGGTCGCTGACCCAGACGAATCCGCTGCTCGGGATCGCCGCCCAGTTGCTCGACCTCGCCGGGAGCCGGGCCACCGCCAGCCAGGTGCTGGACCTCGCCCAGGCCGAGCCGGTCCGCCTCCGGTTCAGGTTCACCGACGACGACCTGGACACCATCACCGCCTGGGTCCGCGAGTCGGGTGTCCGGTGGGCGTTCGACCGCGACGACCGCCGGCCGTTCGGCCTGGACGCGTTCCCGCAGAACACCTGGCGTTTCGGCCTCGACCGGGTGGTCAGCGGCGTGACGATGTCTGCCGACGCACACGCCTGGATCGGCACTGCGCTTCCGCTCGACGACGTCGGCAGTACCCGGATCGATCTGGCCGGCCGGTTCGCGGAGTACGTCGACCGCCTGCAGCTGATCGCGAGTCGTCTGGACGGCGTCCGGCCGCTCGCCGAATGGCTCGACGCACTCCGCGCCGGCATCGAGCAGCTGACCCGGGTCGGCCCCGACGACAGTTGGCAGACCGGCCAGGTCCAGCGCGAGTTTGCCGGCGTCGCCGCCGATGCCGGCAGCCTCGCTGGTACGGCGCTGAGGCTGCCCGACGTCCGGGCGCTGTTGTCCGCCCATTTGTCCGGGCGACCGACCCGCGCCAACTTCCGGACCGGCACGTTGACCGTCTGCACGATGGTGCCGATGCGCTCGGTCCCGCACCGCGTGGTCTGCTTGCTGGGGCTCGACGACGGCGTGTTCCCGCGCTTCGGTCTCGCGGACGGCGACGACGTACTGGCCAGGTGCCCGGTCACCGGCGAACGCGACGTCCGCAGCGAGGACCGCCAGCTCATGCTCGACGCGATCCTCGCCGCCACCGAGTCACTGGTGATCACCTACACCGGAGCCAACGAGTACACCGGCCAGCCGCGGCCGCCCGCCGTACCGCTGGGCGAGTTCCTCGATGCTCTGGACGGCTGCACCGAGTCGGAGGTCCGCGACGCGGTCCTGGTCAGGCATCCGCTGCAGCCCTTCGACGGCAAGAACCTCGAACCGGGCCGACTCGGCCGCCCGGGTCCGTTCACCTTCGACCCGGCCGCGCTGGTCGCCGGGCGGGCCGCGGCGGGATCCCGGCCACCGCGGCCGGAGTTCCTGGCCGGTCCGCTGTCTCTGCCCGCGGGCGACGACGTGGCGTTGGCCGACTTGCTGGCCTTCTTCCGTGATCCGGTGAAAGGGTTCTTCCGGGCGCTCGACCTGACGTTGCCCTGGGAGGTCGACGGGGTGTCGGACGCGATGCCGGTCGAGATCGACAATCTGGAGAAGTGGTCGGTCGGCGACCGGATGCTCCGCGACATGCTGGCCGGCATCCACCCCGACGTCGCGCTCAACGCGGAGTGGCGACGAGGAACGCTGCCGCCCGGCAGGCTGGGCTGGCGCACCGCGACCGAGATCCGTGATGCCGCCCGCGGGCTCGCGATCGCCGCCCATCCCCATCGGCAGGGCAGTCCGCGCGCGTTCGACGTGGATGTTGACCTAGGCAACGGCCGGCGCCTCACCGGCACCGTGCCCGGCCTGTACGCGTACCGGCTGGTGTCGGTCAGCTACTCCCGTCTGGATGCCAAGCAACTGCTGAGCGCGTGGGTGCAGCTCCTCGCGCTGTCCGCCAACGACGAGGACCACAACTGGACGAGTGTCGTCATCGGCCGCGCAGCGCGGGGCAACAACCCCGCAACGCAGCGGTTCGGCCCGATCGGCGCGGAGGCCGGTGCGCTGCTGGCCGACCTGGTCGCGATCTACGACGCCGGTCGCCGGGAACCACTGCCGCTGCCGCTCAAGACGTCGTACGCCTGGTACGACGCCCGCCGGACCAACGGCGACCCGATGACCGCCGCCGGCCGGCGCTGGCGTCCGTCGAAGTACGACGGTGAGAACGCCGATCGCGCTCACGTCCAGGTCTGGGGTCCCAACACCCCGCTGAACGTGCTGCTGCAACCGCCGCGGCCAGGTGAGGAGCAACCAGGCGAATCGACCAGGCTGGGGGCCTACGCCGCCCGGCTCTGGGGACCGATGCTGCGCTTCGAGCAGGGGGCGCCGTGATCGAGTCGTTCGACCTCCTCGGTCCGCTGCCCACCGGAACCACCGTGCTGGAGGCGAGCGCCGGCACCGGGAAGACGTATGCGCTCGCCGGGCTGGTCACCCGGTACGTCGCGGAGGGCGCCGCCCGGCTCGACGAGATGCTACTGATCACCTTCGGCCGTGCAGCCAGCCAGGAGCTCCGCGAGCGGGTGCGTGCCCAACTGCTGGAGGCCGAACAGGCCACCGCTACTCCAGACCGATTCGCCGGCGACACCGGTCTGCTCGGCCACCTCACGCGCGGCAGTGCGAGCGAAGTAGCAGAGCGCCGGCGCCTCCTCCGCGACGCGCTCGCCAACTTCGACGCCGCCACCATCGCGACGACCCACCAGTTCTGCCAGCTCGTACTGCGCTCACTCGGCGTCGCCGGCGACACCGACGCCGGCGTCACCCTGGTCGACGACTTGGGACCGCTCGTGGCCGAGGTCGTCGACGACCTGTACCTCGCGCACTTCGGGAGCTCGGCACAGCCACCGACCATCACCCGCGCCACCGCGCTCGAGATCGCCGCCAAGGTCGTCGGCAACCCGCACACCCGGCTGGTGCCCGAGGCGCCCGCCGACGGCTCGCCCGAAAGCGTCCGTGTCGGCTTCGCG
>NZ_JBSFBL010000049.1:0-61950 GCF_053592935.1 Kribbella sp. NPDC002412 | reverse complement strand
AGGGCAACACCTACATCGGCGCCCCCGGCGCGGTCCTGGACGGCCGCAAGCGCAATGCGCCCGATGCAGCAGCACCCGCTGGTTCGCCGCCGTGATCCCGAGCAGCTCGCACACTTCGTCGTACGGGCGTCCCTCGACATCCCGCAGTACGACGACCAGCCGCTGTCGCTCGGGGAGTTCGGTCAGCGCGTCGTTGAGGCGATCGCGGACCTCGCCGGTCAGGAGGCCCTGTTCCGGCGTCGGCCAGGCCGGCGGGAAGTCCCACCAGTGACCGGGGAACGGGACGCCGGCCGGTCGGAAGCGGCTCGGGTCGACGGTCGGTCCGGAGTCGTCGACGCTGCTCATCGGCACCACCTTGTGCTCCCGGGTGCCGCGCCGCTTCGCCGTGTTCGTGAGGATCCGGTACACCCACGTCTTCAGCGACGACCGGCCCTCGAACCGGTCGATCCCCTCGATCACCGCCAGCCAGGTCTCCTGCACGACCTCCGCCGCCGACTCCTCGGTCGACACGAACGACCGCGCCACCCGCAGCATCCCGCCGGACCACCCGTCCAGCAGCAGCGCGAACGCATCCTCGTCCCCGCTCCGCAACCGCTCGACCAGTACGTCGTCGGTCATTGCGTCAGCGTAGTGGAGCACGGTTCCGGACCCAGACGAGCGCCGCACCGGCCAGCCCGACCGCGCCGGTCAGCATCCAGCCCGAGACGTACACGCCGAACTGCTTGCTCACGGCACCGAACACCAGCGCGAACGGCGTGAACACCAGCCAGGACACGGCGCCGATCCCGGACACGACCCCGGTCCGGATCTTCGACGGTACGGCGTCGTGCAGCAGGCGGCTGACGTGGATCCCGATCACGACCAGCAGGAAGCACAGCGCAACCATCGCCACGGTCAGCGCGATCAGATCGCGGCTGCTCGTCAGGGTCAGGCAGGCGGCGAGCATGACCAGTACGACGATCGCCACCGGGACCGGCCGGTGGAGGCGGAGCCGGCCGGCGAGCAGTCCGCCGATGCCGAGCGTCGCGACCAGGACGGCCCAGAACGGTCCGTAGTACACGGCCGACGCCTTGAGGGTGATCAGCCACAGCGGTCCGAACTCGAACACCGCCTGCAGGATCATCGCCGCCATGATCGACGCGGCCGCGATCGGGACGAGCCGCCCGCGGTGGGTGATCGCTCGGTAGGTGATGGTGAGGTGGTGCCGGAGCGAGGTCCGCTCGCCGGCCTGGTGCAGGCGCGGCTCGCAGAACCGGGTCAGTGCGACGAGGTAGAGCAGGACGAAGGGGAGGGTGAGGATGTACGTCGCTCGCGTGGACAGGATCGAGGCGAGCCAGCCACCGGCGAGCGCACTCGCCACGAGCGCGACGCTCTCGACGAAGCGGACCCGGCCGATCTCGCGCTCGTACCCTTCGCCGTCGCCGGTCTCCTCGAGCACCACGTCGTACACGACGGCCTCGATGGTCCCGGAGTACATCGCGAAGTAGACCCCGAAGAGCAGCGCGGCCACGATGTAGCTCACGACGTTCTGACTGGCTGCGGCGACCGACACACTCACCACCATCGCCACGCCCGCGAGCATCAGCACACCCCGCCGCGACCACCGGTCCGCCAGCACCCCCGACGCCACCTCAGCCACCGGCACCAACGCCGCATATGCAGCAACCATCACCCCCACAGTCGCCGCATCAAACCCGATCTCCGTCATGAACAACTTCTCAACCGGCACCCACAACGCAAACCCCTGCAAGAACGCCCCCACCCACAAAGGCAGCAGCCGCCGCCGCAGCACGTTGCGGGGTACGGCGTACTGCTCACACGGTGCTGTGGCGACGGCATTCGACATGACTACCTCTGCAGGGCTCGGGTTATCCGGTCAGCTCTGCAGTGTCATGACTGGGCGGGAGTGTTACAGGAGCTTGGTGGCGGTGGCCTGGATTTGGTCCATGTCGCCCGGGGTGGGGTGCCACGGGAGCTTGAGCGGGTCGTCCTTGTAGCGGGGGACCACGTGCAGGTGGGTGTGGAAGACGCTCTGCCATGCCTCCGCGCCGATGCAGCTGAGCAGGTTCGCGCCGTCGGCGTCCAGGCGCTCAATCACCCGGCTGACCAGCGACTGCGCGAGCAGCGTCGCGGCGATCAGGTCCTCGGCGTCCGCCGCCCGGAGGTCCGTGGAGTGCGCCCGCGGCACCACCAGCAGATGCCCCGGCGTCGCCGGGTTGATGTCCATGAACGCGATAGCCCGCTCGCTCGACGCCACCTGCGTCGATGGAATGTTCCCGGCCACGATCCCGCAGAAGAGACAGTTCTCGGTCATCGGCCCAGGCTAATGCCTACCTTCGCAGTACACTGCGCGAGCCGGATCCGCCACCCGAGGAGCCCCATGCCGGACGAACTGCTGCGCCCGACGATCGGCGCCGGTGTGGACATGTCGGTGCGCCCGTGGCGGCTGATGTCCCAGACGTACGTCGCCTTCTTCGGCGGGGTGATCGCCTCGACCACCATCGCGTTCCTGAACGCGCGCCGGCTCGGCGTGGACGCGGCCAAGCAGCGCCTGATCCTGCTCACCGGCGCCGCCGGGCTGGCCGGCGTGATCGCCGTCTTCGCCCTGCTCAACACCGACGACGGCGTCACCTCCGGGCTCCGGATCGCGATCCGCGTGGTGGCCGTCGTCTGCTGCCTGGTCCAGCTCCGCATCCAGCGCCCGATGGACCGCGCCTTCCAGCTCCGCGGCACCGACTACGGCTCCCTGTGGGGCCCGGGCCTCGCGGTGACCATCGGCGGCGCCATCGCAGAAGCACTCATCCTGGTCCTCGTGGCGGTGGCCCTGTGAACGAACCGACCGAAGCCCGCCTCCAGATGGCCGGCCACTGGCTGCAGATCGGCCACCCCGAACGAACCCTCGACGAGCTCCAGGGCCTCTGGGGCGACGCAGCCGTCGACTACCGTGCGTACCTGTTCCGCGGCGCTGCTCTGCACGCCCTGGACCGCAACAACGAGGCCATCGACGTCCTCAAGGACGGCCTGGCCCAGCACGGACCGTTCCTCCCGATGCTGCACGTGCTCGGCTCGTCCCTGCGCGCCGTCGGCCGCCTGCCCGAGGCCGAGGCTGCCTTCCTCCAAGGCCTCAGCCTCGACCCCAACGACCCCGACCTGCTGATCGGCTACGCGCACGTCTGCCTCACCGCCGGCCAGGCCGAGAAGGCGAGCGCCCTGGTCGAGCGCGCCGCCTCGCACGCACCCGAGAGCGCCGCGGTCTCCGCCGCCCGGGCACAGGTCGCCTTCGCGCTCGGCAAGGATCGGGACATGCACCGCCACAGCACCGAGGCCCTCGCGCACGACCCCGAGGACCCCGGCGCCCGAGCCCTGCACGGTACGGCGTCGATGCTCACCGGCGACTCGCGCTCGGGCTACAACTCCCTCGCCTCCGCGGCCGCCTCCCAACCGGGCGACGCCGACCTCCGCGCCGCGGCTCGCGAGGCGAAACTGCTCAACCACCCGCTGATGCGCCCGCTCCGCCCGTTCCAGCGCTTCAACCCCCTGGTGGTCTGGATCGCCGCGGTCGCCGTCATCTACGGCCTCCGCCTGGCCGGCCTGGCACCGCTGGCCTTCCTCGCCGCCATCGGCTGGTTCGGCTTCTGCATCTACTCCTGGGTCGCCCCACCCTTGGTCCGCCGGTGGCTCAACCGCAGGTGGGGCGCATGAACGACCGAATCGCCGCGCTGCGGAAGGCTGTCGAGGCCAACCCGGATGATGTCCTGCTTCGGCTGGTGCTGGCTGAGTCGCTGGTGACTGCCGGCGACGACGAGTCGGCTCTCGATCAGTACGTCGTACTGCTGGACCAGCAGGGGTTGCCGGATGACCAGTTCGTGGCGGTCGGCGAGCTCGCGGCCGCGAACGGGCGGCTCGCGCTGCTGCGGAATCTGCTCGAGGCGGCCCGCCAGCAGGGTGTCGTCGAGGGGACCGGGCGGCTGCAGCAGCTGGTCGACGAGATGATCTCGGAGCGCAGCGGAGTCAAGATCAAGGTCGGTCCCGAGGCCGAGACGCCGTACGAGGTGGACACGCCGAAGGAGACGACGACCTTCGACCAGGTCGGCGGGATGGACGACATCAAGCGGGTCATCCATCGGATGGTGATCCTGCCGCTGAGCCGCCCGGAGCTGTACGAGAAGTACGGCCGGAAGTCCGGCGGCGGCGTGATGCTCTACGGGCCGCCGGGATGCGGGAAGACGCTGCTGGCCCGGGCGACCGCGGGGGAGTGCGGCCTGCCGTTCGTGAACGTCCGGATCGAGGACGTGATGGACCCGTACCTCGGGGTCTCCGAGCGCAACCTGCACGCCGCCTTCGAGCGCGCCCGAGCGAACGCGCCGTGCGTGCTGTTCCTGGACGAGCTCGACGCGCTGGCCTTCGCGCGGCACAAGCACGGCGGATCCGAGGCCCGGCGGCTGGTCGACGTACTGCTGCAGGAACTGGACGCGATCGGCTCCGAGAACGACGGCCTGCTCGTGCTCGCCGCCACCAACGCGCCGTGGGACGTCGACGAGGCGATGCTGCGACCGGGCCGGTTCGACCGAGTGGTCTTCGTGCCGCCGCCGGACGAGCCCGCGCGGGTCGACATCCTGAACGTCCTGGTCAAGGACGTCCCGGCGGACGGGCTCGACCTGAAGGCGCTCGCCGGGCAGACGCCGATGTTCAGCGGCGCGGACCTGCGCGCGCTGATCGAGCGGGGCGTCGACCGGGTGATCGACGAGGCGCTGAGCAGCGGTGGCGAGCCGCCGCTGGCCATGCGCCACCTGACCGAGGCGCTGCCCACGGTCAAGCCGTCGACCCTCGATTGGCTGCACCGAGTCCGCTCGTACATCGAGTTCGCCAACCAGAGCGAGCGGTACGACGACGTCGCGGCGTACTTGCGTACCCGCGACGTCCGTCGCCGCCTCAGCTAACCAGACTTCACCTTGGCCGCCGCCGACTCGGGCATCGGGTCGTAGCGGGCGAACGACCTCGTGAACGACGCGGCGCCGTGGGACAGGGACCGCAGGTCGATGGCGTAGCGGGTGATCTCCACCTGCGGCACCTCGGCCTTCACCAGCGTGCGGTCGTCGCCGATCTTGTCTGTCCCGAGCAGTCGCCCGCGCCGTCCGGACAGGTCGCTCATCACCGCGCCGACCAGCTCGTCCGGCACCATCACCGACACCAGGTCCACCGGCTCCAGCAGGTTCACCTTCGTCGCGGCCGCCGCCTCGCGCAGCGCCAGCCCCCCGGCCATCTGGAACGCCATGTCCGACGAGTCGACGCTGTGCGCCTTGCCGTCGAGCAGTGTGACCCGGATGTTGACCATCGGGTAGCCGGCCGAGACGC
Source organism: Kribbella sp. NPDC002412 (assembly GCF_053592935.1). NCBI lineage: Bacteria > Bacillati > Actinomycetota > Actinomycetes > Propionibacteriales > Kribbellaceae > Kribbella > Kribbella sp. NPDC002412. Next base: position 56,595 of record NZ_JBSFBL010000049.1, on the reverse strand, counting down.
CCTTCTCCATCTGCGCCCGGACGCCCTTCTCCACACTCGGGATGAACTGCCGCGGCACCGCCCCGCCGACCACCTTGTCGACGAACTCGAAGTCGGACCCCTCCGGCAGCGGCTCCACTTCGATGTCGCAGACGGCGTACTGACCGTGGCCGCCGGACTGCTTCACGTGCCTGCCGTGCCCCTTCGCCTTCCCGCCGAACGTCTCCCGGAGCGGCACCCGCAGCTCCACGGTGTCCACCGTCACGCCGTACCGGTTCGCCAAGGCGTCCAGTACGACGTCCGAGTGCGCCTCGCCCATGCACCAGAGCACGATCTGGTGGGTCTCCGGGTTCTGCTCGATCCGCAGCGTCGGATCCTCGGCCGCCAGTCGCTGCAACCCGATCCCGAGCTTGTCCTCGTCGGTCTTGGCGTGCGCCTGGACGGCGATCGGCAGCAACGGCTCCGGCATCGTCCAGGGCTTGAGCAGCAGCGGGTCCGCCTTGTCGGACAACGTGTCCCCGGTCTCCGCCCGGGTCAGCCGGCCGATCGCGCACAGGTCACCGGCGACCACCGTGGTCGCCGGCCGCTGCACCTTGCCGAGCGGGAACGACAGCGTGCCGATCTTCTCGTCCTCGTCGTGGTCGGCGTGCGAGCTCTCCCCGAAGAACGACGTGAAATGGCCCGACACGTGAACCGTCGTGTCGGGCCTGATGGTGCCGGAGAACACCCGCACCAGGCTGACCCTGCCGACGTACGGGTCCGACGTCGTCTTCACCACCTCGGCGAGCAGCGCCCCGCTCGGGTCGCAGCTCAGGCCCTTGCGCGGCACACCGTGCGGGGTGAACACCTCGGGCAGCGTGTGCTCGGGCGGCGACGGGAACCCGCTCGTCATCACCTCGAGCAGCTCCTGGGTGCCGACACCGGTCGCGCTGCAGACCGGGACGACCGGGAAGAACGAGCCGCGCGCGACCGCGCGCTCGAGGTCCTCGATCAGCACCTTCTGGTCGATCTCCTCGCCGCCGAGGTAGCGGTCCATCAGCGACTCGTCCTCGGACTCCTCGATGATGCCCTCGATCAGGGTGCCGCGGAGCTCCTCGATCTGGTCCTCGTACGAGCCGTCCGGCTCCGCGATCGAGCGCTTGCCGTCGGCGTACTCGTAGTACTTCTGGGACAGCAGCCCGATCAGCCCGTCACCAGCGGGCAGGTAGAGCGGCAGCACCTTGTCGCCGAACGCTGCCTGCGCGGCGGCCAGCGCGTTCTGGTAGTTCGCCCGGGCGTGGTCGAGCTTGGTGATCACGACGGCCCGCGGCATGCCGACCTGGTCGCACTCGTGCCACAGCGCCTTGGTCGGCTCGTCGACGCCCTCGCTCGCCGAGATGACGAACAGGGCGCAGTCGGCGGCCCGGAGTCCGGCCCGCAGTTCGCCGACGAAATCGGCGTACCCGGGGGTGTCGATCAGGTTGACCTTGATTCCGTCGTGCGGCAAGGAGGCCAGCGAGAGCCCGACCGACCGCTGCTGGCGGATCTCGGCGTCGTCGAAGTCGCAGACCGTGGTGCCGTCGAGGACGGTGCCGGGTCTGGACAGCACGCCGGAGGCCACCAGCAGGGCCTCGACGAGAGTGGTCTTGCCGGTCCCGGACGGGCCGACGAGCACCACGTTGCGGATGGCGGCCGGGCTGTCCACAGCGGGGGCGGCTCCGGTGCCCTGGGAAGTGTTCGTCTTGTCTGCCATGACGTTCCTCCTGGTCCACCCACGATTCCCCCAACGGCCACTCAGCACAAGAGTCTTCAGCTTGCGTTTTCCGCTGACACGTCAGCGTCGTTCCACCGGCGGACCCTCACGCTCGGTACTGTCGCGCCATGCGAAGGGCCCTCTTCACCGCGATCACGCTGCTTCTCACCGCACTGGCGCTCGCCGGTTTCGCGGCACCCGCGTCCGCGGCTCCCGGTGACGAGGTGAAGAGCTTTCGGATCGACTACACCGTCACCCCCGACGGCGTCCTCCAGGTGAAGGAGACGATCGCCTACAGCTTCGGCAGCACCGGCCGGCACGGCATCTACCGCGACCTGGTCATCCGGGAGCCGTGGCGGGACGACGACTCCAAGGACCAGGAGTACCAGGTCTCGAACATCGCGGTGCAGAGCCCGGACGCGCGCGCCGACTTCAGCACCGAGACGACCAAGTCGAACCACGACCGCTACCAGACCCTGCGGATCAAGATCGGCTCCGAGGACGAGACGATCTCCGGGTACGACGCGACCTACGTGATCACGTACGACGTCCGCGGCGCGCTCCGGCACTTCGACGACCACAGCGAGCTGTACTGGGACGCGACCGGCTCCAGCTGGGAGGCCGTCCTCAACGAGGTCACGGTCAACGTCACCGTGCCCGAGGGCGTCACACAGGTCGAGTGCTTCACCGGTACGGCGGGATCGACGCAGGACTGCCCGCAGAAGACGGTCAGCGGCGGGAAGGGCGTCTTCGGCGCCAGTGACCTGCCTCGGGGCGAGCAGCTGACCATCGTCGCCGGGATCAAGCCCGGCGTCGTGAGCAACGACACCCCGATCCTGGTCGACCCGCCGAGCTGGATGGAGCGGGAGGGCATCACCGTGCCCGCGCTGATCACCTCCCTCGCGGCGACGGTGATCGCGATCGCCGGCGCGGTGGTCTACGCGAAGAAGGGCAGCCCGGACCAGCGGTTCGCCGGCCTGCCGCCCGGGACGTTCCCGCCGGACGGGATGGCCGCGCAGCCCGTCAAGGACGAGCTGTCCGAGGACCAGATCCCGGTCGCGTTCGCGCCGCCGCGGATCCCGGTCGCGGAGGGTGGCCTGTTGATCGATGCGAAGGCGAACACGACCGAGACCGCCGCGACGCTGATCGAGCTGGCGGTGCGCGGCGGCGTACGGATCGAGAACACCGGCAACTCGCAGAGCGCCGTACTGGTGAATCCGGCCGCTGCGACGGCGCCGCACGAGCAGGTGCTGCTGTCGGGGCTGTTCCCGTCGCTGCAGCCGGGGGAGTCGGTTGTCCTGCGGCGTGGCGCGGTCGGCGATCACACCATGCGGCGAGCGCACGACGGGATGATCAAGGCGCTGCGGGAGCAGGTGAAGCAGCGCGGGTGGTACCTGCGGATGCCGCGCCAGGGCGGCGGCTCGGTCTTCAAGAACGGATTCGGCTGCGCCTGTATGGCGATGATCGGGATCTGGGTGTTCGGCGCCGGACTGATGGGGACCATCGTCGGGGCGGCGACCGGGGGACTGGGCCGGGCAGTGGTGATCGGGCTGCCGGTGGTCGCGGTGATCGTTGCCATTGGCATCTGGATCGGCAAGCGGGCGCGCGGGCAGCGAAACCCGGCCGGGCGGGCGGTGGCCGATCAGCTGATCGGGTTCCGGAAGTACCTGGCCACGGCGGAGGCGGAGCAGCTGCGGTTCGAGGAGGGCGAGGACATCTTCAGCAAGTACCTGCCCTGGGCGATCGCCTTCGGCCTGGCCGACCGGTGGCAGCGGGTCTGCGCCCAGCTGGTGGCAGCTGGGCGGATCACCCCGGACCCGTACTGGTACGTGGGCCCGTCGTACTACAGCTCGGGCTGGACCGCCGGGGCGCTCAGCAGCACCGTCGCCAGCACCTTCGACCCGCCACCCACTCCCTCCAGCTCCTCGGGCGGCGGCAGTTCCTCCGGCTTCAGCGGCGGCTCCTCCGGCGGGGGCGGAGGCGGCGGAGGCGGCGGCTCCTGGTAGTCCGCCTGCCCCCGGACCGTCTCAGCGCGAGCAGACCCTCAGACCTTGCCGCCGGCAATGGCCGGCGCCGTGGGATCGGAGACCCCACCGTCGCCGGCGCCCTCGCGGGCCAGGAAGTCCTCGAGGTGGAACAGGTTGTCACCGGCCCGCTTCGCCACGTTGACGAGGGTGTTCATCGCGGCGACCTCCTCGACCTGCTCCTTGAGGAACCACTGCATGAACTGCTCGCCGATGTAGTCGCTCTCGTCCCGCGCGGTCCGGGCCAGCGTCTCGACCTGCTTGGTGACGGTGATCTCCTGCTGCAACGCGAGCTCGAGCGGCTCCAGCGCGGACTTGAAGTCGGACTCGACCTCGCCGACGCTCGGGATGTGCGGCTTGATGTCCTTGTCGAGCAGGTACTGCACCATCATCATCGCGTGGTTGCGCTCTTCCAGGGACTGCTTGTAGAAGTGCGCGGCCAGCCGCGGGAGATCCTCGGCGTCGTACCAGACAGCCACTGCCACGTACTGCTGTGACGCGGTGAATTCGTTACGGATCTGTTCTTGCAGAAGTTTCTCGTACGTGCTCATTGCGCCAATCTAGTGGTCCCGAGCGCTTTTCTCACGGTTGGCGAGCCTGCCCTAACCGACTCGATCCGAACCCAGTTCGACCACCTCGGCGCCGCCGCCGGGCAGACTGATCCGGACCGTCGTGCCGTCCACCTCGACATTGATGCCTTCGGCAAGCGCTTCCGGCCGCAGCGCGTCCCGGGTGAGCAGTACGGCGCTCACCAGCACGAGCGGATCGCCGTCGTGCGGAGCCGTCAGGTACGGCGTCGCCGAGTGCACCCCGAACGGGTTGGCGCCCAGTCCACGATGCACCCCGGCCTCGTCGTACCCGTGCAGTCCGACCATCGCCGACAGCAGCCCGTCGGCGTTCCGCGCGGACGCCGCCCGGTACCCGCCGGTTGCCTCAGGCAAGGACTCCCCGGCGACCGCGAACCCGCCGCTGCGCACCATCGCACCGGCCGGCCCCTCGACCAGCGCGCACCGGATCTCCCAGCCCCCGTGCACGACCGAGGTCGTCTCGATCCGCCACGGCCCGCTCGACCCCAACCACGCCTTGTGCCACGACGACGCCGTACGGCCGCTGACCGAGATCCGCCGGATCCGCCCCCGCGCGCTCGACCGTCCGTCGGCATCGACGAGTGAGATCAGGTTGTCGATCCGCGGCGCGTGGTCGGACAACTCCGGACCGGCGTGGTTCGCATACGCCAGCCGGTTGTAGTGCGCATCGCCCTCCGGCTCCACACCCTCAGGCTCAGCGACCGGCGCGTGGTCGGCGCCGTGGTTCACCAGCTGGACCACCTGGTCGTGACGGCTCGCGTGCACGATCCAGCCCGGCGCCGGCATCGCCCGTACCTGGTCCGCGTCGTCCAGCGGCACCGAGCCCTCCGGATCGGTCCACACCGGGTGCTCCGGCGGCAGCACCAACCCGATGAACCCCTTCGAAGCCCAGTACGGCGAGCCGGGACCGGAGTACTGCTGTGTCGTCGGCAGGAACGTGTCGTACCACCCCAGCGTCAGCAGCCCACGCTCATCCGGTACGTCGTGCTGCACGAAGTGCCGCGCGATCCCAGAGCACAGCCGCCGCGTCTGCCCCGGCGACAGGGGAGTGGCATCCAGCAACGCGCCCATCCAGTACGGCGTCGCCGCAGCCATGCGGTAGGTCAGCGACCGCCCCTGGTACACCGGTGCGCCGTCGTTGCCGACCAGGTGGACCGCGTCCTCGAGGAACAGCCGCAGCCGCTCGCGGTAGAGCTTCAGCCGGTCCTCGTACTCCGCACCAGGCGTGGCGGCTGCCATCCGCGTCCACAGCCCCGGGTAGAGGTGCATGGCCCAGCCGATGTAGTTGTCGAAGTTCTGCCCGTCGCCGTCCGAGTACCAGCCGTCGCCGACGTACCAGTCCTCGATCCGGTCCAGCCCGCCGTCGATGTCCTCCTGCCGGTACGGCGCTCCGACCGACGCGAGGAACTGCTCACTCACGACCTGGAACAGACGCCAGTTGTTGTCGTGCGTCGTCGACCCGTTGAACCCGCCGAGCCACTCCGCCACGTGCTCCTGCGCCCGGGTGTCGAGCCGGTCCCAGATCCACTCGCGGGTCTCGTGCAGCGCGACCGCGATCGCTGCGGCCTCGACCATCTGCTGCGACCGCGGGGTCAGCCGCAGCCACGCCTCGGGGTGGTCCGGATTCGCTCCGTTGGCCACGCCCCGCGCGTACCGCTCGATGAGCTGCTCGCAGCCCTTGCCCTGCACACCCGCGATCCGGAACGCGGCCAGCATGAACGACCGCGCGAAGCCTTCCAACGCGTCCGACGCCGTACCAGACCGACTCGGCCGCCCGGGCAGCGCGATCAGTGACGCGCCGGGAGAGAAGTACGGCACCAGCGAGTCGAGTAGGTGATCGGCCAACGCCTCCCAGTGCCCCCGGCTCCACCCGGTCTGACGAGACAGCACACGATCGGTATCAGGCAGGACGAGGCGGGTCATGCGATTCTCCCAAGCTCGGTGGGGCTGATGGCGTGCTGGAGGGGTTGGCCGGCGATCAGGCGTTCGAGCTCGCTGACGGCGAGCTCGCCGAGGCGGGCGATCTCGTTGCCGACGGCGCCGGCGACGTGCGGGGTGACGAAGACGTTCGGCAGGTCGAGCAGTGGCGAGTCCGGCGGCAGCGGCTCGGGGTCGGTGACGTCGAGTACGGCGTCGATCCGCCCGGCCACGCACTCACGCTCGAGCGCGGCCGCGTCGATGATCTTGCCGCGGGCGGTGTTGATCAGCACCGAGCCGTCCCGCAACAGCCCCAGCAGGCGCGCGTCCACGAGACCGACGGTCTCCGGAAGCAGTGGCGCGTGCACGCTGAGGATGTCGCTGCGGGTGAACAGCTCGTCGTTGCTCACCAGCTCGGCGCCGAGCGCGGCCGCTTCGGCCTCGGTGAGGTACGGGTCGCTGATCAGCACGTGCAGGTCGAAGGTCCGCAGCCGCTCGGCGACCATCCGCCCGATCCGTGACGCGCCGAGCAGCCCGACCGTTGTGCCGTAGCTGCCTGGCATCCCGTGCGGGTCCGCCTTCTTCCGCTCGGTCCGGTACTGCGCCGCGAGCCGGAACGCCCGCTTCCCGGCCAGCACGACCGCCGCGACCGTGAACTCGGCGACCGGCAGCGCGTTGGCGTGCGCCGCCGACGACACCTTGATGCCCCGGTCGAACGCCTCGGGCGCGACGATCGCCTTCACCGAGCCTGCCGCGTGCAGGATGGCCTGCAGCTTCGGCGCCGCCTCCAGCACCTCCGGGCTGATCCGCGGGCAGCCCCAGCCGGTGAGCAGTACGTCGACGTCCGGCAGCGCGGCCAGGATCTCCGGGTCGTCGAGGAACGTCCGGCCCGGTCCGACCGGTAGCACGGTGGCGATCGCGTCCAGCCGCTCGCGGACGCGCGGGACGAGGACGCGAGCCCGGCTGGCGTCGTTCATCGCCAGCATGACGGTCAGGGCGGAGTCTGGTTCGCTGCTCACGCTGCCAACCTAGCAAGCGCTTTCCAATGCTGTCTTCCCCCGCGCCGGATATTGAAAAGAACCTTAAAGATTCCAGTCGCGGAATTAAGCCCCGGACGGCGGGCGTTGACACTCGTGAGGGCAGGATAGAGGGGCCTACCCGCCCTGTCGGCCACTGTGAAGGAGAACGACGATGCTGCGACCGGACGACCTCTACGAGATCGTCGACGAGTCGGTGGCCACCGGCCCGGCGGCGACGCCGAAGGTGCTGGTGCATTCGCTGGACGGATTCATGGACGCGGGTCAGGCGGGCCGGGTGACGGCCGACCACCTGCTCGAGGTGCTGGACAGCCGGTTGCTCGCGCGGTTCGACGTCGACCTCCTGCACGACTACCGGGCCCGGCGGCCCGAGGTGACGTTCGCCGAAGACCGGTTCATCGACTACACCCCACCGCACCTGAACCTGCACCTGCTGAAGGACGACGCGGGCGTCGAGTTCCTGCTGCTCGAAGGCGTCGAGCCGGACAACCACTGGAACCGGTTCGCCGGCGCGGTCCGGCAGCTGATCGAGCGCTACAACGTGACGCTCACGATCGGCGTCCACGGCATCCCGATGGGCGTTCCGCACACCCGCCCGCTCGGCCTGACCGCGCACGCGACCCGGCCCGAGCTGGTCACCCGGTCGAACATCTGGGACGGCGAGATGCGCCTGCCCGCGAGCGCCGGCACGATGCTGCAGGTCCGGCTCGGCGAGGCCGGCAAGGACGCGATGGGCTTCGCGGTCCACGTTCCGCACTACCTGGCCGAGAACCGCTTCCCGGGCGCCGCGCTGGCGCTGGTGCACGCGATCTCGGCGGCGACCGGCCTGCTGCTCCCTAGCAAGGCCCTGCTCGACGAGGCCGCCGTGACCGGCCGGCTGGTCGACGAGCAGGTCGAGGCGTCGGAGGACGCGAGCGCAGTGGTCAAGGCGCTGGAGACGCAGTACGACGCAGCCGCCGGCTCGGTCAGCCGCGGCAGTCTCCTGGCCGGCTCTACTCCGTCGGCCGAGGAGCTCGGTGCCGAGGTCGAACAGTTCCTCGCCGAGCTCAACCGCGAAGACGACAAGTAGCCCGTCGGGGCGTTGACCACCCACGCGGGGCCGTGAACAGGAAATAGCCTGTTCACGGCCCCGCGTTCGGGGGTGGGGTCCCGTCAGGCGGCGACTTTGGCCCGGCTGGAGGAGCGGTTGAAGATGCTGTCCAGGCTCACCCGGCCGGCGCCGACCACGGCGAGGGTCAGCGACAGCAGCCCGAGTACGCCGACCAGCTCCCACCCGCCGTTCGCGACGAAGACGCCGTTCGACAGGTGCACGAACGCGAGCGCGCCGACCATGTCCAGCGTCAGCAGCACGCCGACGACCGGCGTCAGCACCCCGAGGATCAGCGCGATGCCCCCCAGCAGCTCGATGCCGGTCGCGTAGTACGCGGACAGCGTCGGCGCCGGGACGCCCATCTTGTCGAACATCGCGGCCGTCGCGTCCAGGCCGTTGGTGCTGAACTTCTGCCAGCCGTGCGCGACGAAGACGACTCCGAGCCCGACTCTCGCGAGCAGCAGGACGAGATCGCGGGCGGCGGCGGTGCGGGACAGGCTCACAGAGGGTCTCCTCAAACAAGTGTTTAGTGATTGAGCGTTCAATCATAGCCTACCGACCGCCACCGAAAGCTCACCGAAAGAACCCGAGTGACCGGAACCACAGCCCGCACGGCGTCCGCGGCCACCGACCGTGCGTCGCCGTACCCGCCGGACCTGTCAGGATGAGGCATGCCTGAGTCGCTGGAGGATCTGGTCGAGCTGCTCGACCTCGAGAAGATCGACGTCGACCTGTTCCGGGGGCGGCAGCCGCAGACCTCGATGCAGCGCGTGTTCGGCGGGCAGGTGCTCGGGCAGGCGCTGGCCGCGGCGAGCCGGACCGTCGAGCCGGAGCGGATAGTGCACTCGCTGCACGGGTACTTCCTGCGTGGCGGCGACACCTCGGTGCCGATCATCTACCGGCCGGAGCCGACCCGGGACGGCGGCTCGTTCAGCAGTCGGCGCGTGGTCGCCTCGCAGAACGGCAAGCCGATCTTCTACATGTCGGCGTCCTTCCAGCGGCCGGAGTCCGGTCTGGACCACCAGGACCCGGTGCCGGACGACCTGGTCGCGCCCGACGAGGCGCCGACCTTGGCGGCCGTCCTGGAGGCGCGGTCGGGGCGCAAGGCCGCTGATTGGGACAGGGAGTGGGCGGCTCTCGACGTACGTCTGGCCGGGGTGACTGGACGGCAGTTCTGGATCAGGGCCGCCGGCAAGCTTCCTGACGATCCGGCCTTGCATGCTTGTGTTCTGGCGTACGCGAGTGATCTGACGTTGCTGGGGGCAAGCTTGCTGCCGCACAACATCGTGATCGGTGACCGCCGGATCCAGCCGGCCTCTCTTGACCACGCCCTGTGGTTCCACCGGCCGTTCCGCGCCGACGAGTGGCTGCTCTACGACCAGGCGTCTCCGTCCGCTTCCGGCGCCCGCGGCTTCGCCACCGGCCGCCTCTTCACCGAAGACGGCCACCTCGTCGCCTCGGTGGCCCAAGAAGGCCTCATCCGCCCAGTCGGCCTCGACCTCGACTAGCTCAGCGCGCCTGGACGGCGAGGGCGATGGCGTCGGCGACCCGGTCGGCGTCGGGGATCGGGAGGCCGGTGGCGATGCGGATGCAAGGTGGCGCGGTCTTGGTCCAGCTCGCGCTGGCTCCGGCAACGGCGATCCCGTGCGAGGCGAGCACCAGCAGAGCCTCGTGCTCACTACGCACCGGAACCCAGATCGCAAGACCGTCCACCCCAGCCGACGCCACGCCGCGCTCGGCAAGCAACCCAGCAAGATGCTCCCGACGCTTCTGGTACGTCGTCCGCGCGGTGGCGACCGTGGTCCGTGACTTCTCGTCCTCGAGCAGCCACGCCAGCGCGTTCTGCAGCAGGCGACTCGTCCACCCCGAGCCGAACTGCCGGTAGACGCGGACGCGCTCGATCGGCTCGGCCGCACCGGCCATCACGCCGAGACGCAGATCGGGGGAGTGCGACTTCGAGTAGCTGCGGACGAGCACGCTCTGATCCGGCAGCAACTCCGCGACCCCGTGGTAGTCGAACGCGCTCAACTCACCAAGCCCGTCGTCCTCGACCACCAACGTGTCCGTCCCGGCGAGTAGTGCCGCCAGCTCGTCCCGCCGCCCAGGCGTCACCGAGGCGCCGAGATACGAGCTACTTCGAGGCTCGTAGACGAACGCGACCGGATCGAGCCGGAGGGCGTCTCGCAGGGACGCAGGAATGGGGCCTTCGGCATCAGTCGCGACGGGTACGGCGCGAGCGCCGACGTTGTCGAGGATGTCGAGCAGCCGGGGTGTCGCCGGGTCCTCGATCGCCACGTGCTCGCCGGGCACGACCGTCGTACGCATGAGGAGCAGGAGGCCTTCGTAGCCGCCGTTCACGCACATCCAGTTGTCGGTCTCGAAGGGCCAGGTGTGTCCGGCGGCCGCGCGGAGCGGTTCGCTGATCGACACGACGTCGTACGAGTGCACGTCGGGGTCGCGGAGGGCGTGGACGAAGGCGGCCGACATGCTCGGGAGCAGGGCCGGGTCGGGGACGGCGCGGGAGAGGTTGAGGGTCTGGTTGGGCCAGAGGCGGGAGATGTTCTCGTAGCGGGCCGGCCGGGGGACCGCGAGGCCGCCGAGCACCCAGGTGCCCTGCCGTCCGCCGCCGGCCACCACGCGTTGCTTGCGCAGGGTCGCCCAGGCCGCGGACACGGTCGCCGGGCTCACGTCCAGGCGTGGTGCGAGGGCGCGAACAGTCGGCAGCCTGGTCTGCGGCGCAAGCTCGCCGTGCCGCACCAGACGCGCGATCGCCGCCGCGATCCCAGCCGCGCTGGCCTCGCCGATCTGCTCGGCCAACCAAGCAGACGAAACCGCCGGCCCATCCTGCGGCGGAACCTCCTCAGCCAACTGAACCGCCCACCCTTTTTGATCAGTAACATTCGAGAGCATTGTTCGAGCAAACGTGCTGAACATAGGCTACCGAACATTCCCCCTCGCGACAGTGTGGTCGCGACACCGACCCGGACCCCACGAGAGCGTCCCGGCAGCAAAGGAATGACACCGCGTGAAGCTCGAGCTCGGCGTTCGCCACTGGGACCACGTGATCCCGCTGGCCCTCGGCGACGTCCAAGGTCCGGTCGTCACCCGCCTGGAGGCGACCCCCGACCTGTGGTCGTCGCCGGAGTACGACGGCGGCGAGACGTCGTTCAGCCGGTACGTCCGGGCCCGCGCCGCCGGTGACGACCGGGTGGTCGCGCTGCCGGTGTTCCTGATGCGCGGCTTCCGGCACCGCTGCATCATCGTCCGGCGCGACTCCGACGCCGAGACCGCCGCCGATCTCAAGGGCGCCCGGATCGGCCTGACCGGCTGGCCGGACAGCGGCAACACCTGGACCCGCGCGATCCTCGCCGAGGCCGGGATCGGCATCCACGACGCCGAGTGGCAGGTCGGTCCGCTGACTGCCGCGCACCCGGTCGTCGACCGCATCGGCGGTGTTGCTGTCAGCAACAACGTCCGGCACACCACCGACGGCGCCCGCCTGGTCGACCTGCTCCGCGCCGGGGTACTGGACGCGGTGATGACTCCGTTCATGCCACCGGGCTTCCACGACGAGGACTCGCCGTTCCGCACGCTCTTCCGCGACACTCGCGCCGAGGAGCAGAGCTACTACGCCCGCCACGGCTTCATCCCCGGCATCCATCTACTTGCCCTGCGCAAGGAGGTGCTCCGGCCTGAGATCGCCCAGCAGCTCATCGACCTGTTCGAGCAGGCCAAGCAACTCAGCTTCCGGCGCCGGAACAAGCTGATGGACGTCACCCCCTGGCACAACGAGGAGGTCGGCGTCACCACCCGCATCTTCGGCGCGGACTGGATGCCGTACGGCGTCTCGCCCGACCGCCGCATGGTCGCCGCCTTCCAGGAGCAGCTCGTCGCCCAGGAGCTGCTCGCCCACGCCGTACCGGAAGAAGACCTCTTCCCGTACCAGATCGATCCCCTGGAGAGGACCGCATGAGCACGCTGAAAGTCGCGGCCGCGCAGTTCGTCGCGAGCATCGACTGGCAGGAGAACCTCGAGACCGCGCGTGGCCTGATCAAGCAGGCCGATGCCGACGGCACCGATCTCCTGGTCCTGCCCGAAGGTGTGCTCGCCCGCTTCATCGAGGAGCGCGAACGCATCCGCGAGCACGCCCAGCCCCTCGACGGCCCCTTCGTCGAAGGACTCCGGCAGGCCACCGTGGGCCTCGAGGTCACTGTCGTCGTCGGCATCCACGAGAAGTCCGGCAGTGAGAAGCCCTACAACACCCTCGTCGTCCTCGAGGACGGCAAGATCACCGGCCTCTACCGCAAACTCCACCTGTACGACGCGTTCAGCCAGCTGGAGTCCGACAACGTGACCCCGGCCGACGTCGTACCCGAGCTGGTCGACGTCAACGGATTCAAGGTCGGCTTGATGACCTGCTACGACGTCCGTTTCCCGGAGCTCGCCCGCCTGCTCACGCTGCAGGGCGCGGACGTCCTCGTGCTCCCGGCCGCCTGGGTCAAGGGCCCGCTCAAGGAGCACCACTGGCAGACCTTGGTCACCGCCCGCGCGCTGGAGAACACCGTGTACGTCGTCGCCAGCGGCGAGTGCGGTCAGCGCAACATCGGCCAGAGCCTGATCGTGGACCCGCTCGGGGTCCCGCTCGCCCAGGCGGGAGAAGAGCCGGCCACCATCTCGGCCGTCGTCTCCGCGCAGCGTCTGACCGACGCCCGCCACCGCCTGCCGGTCCTGATCAACCGGCGCTTCACCGTCAGCCCCACCCCTCGACCGGTCGAAGCTGTCCCCAGCAGCTGACCCCGTAGGAGTAGTCATGTCACGCAGAACCGCCGTCGCCGTACTGGCCGCCAGCCTGCTCGGCGTCACCGCCTGCACCGCCGACCCTGTCGCGACCGGTGCCGGCAGCGACGCCAAGGCTCCGGCCGCCGCGATCCCGCAGCAGCAGGTCGACAAGGCCCTGCACGACCAGTTGCCGGAGAAGATCAAGACGGCCGGCAAGATCATTGCCGTCAACAACGGATCGTTCCCGCCGTACGTGATCGTCGGCACCGACAAGGGCGCCCCGGTGGAGGGGGCCACCGCCGACCTGTCCCAGGCGGTCGGCCAGCTGCTCGGCGTACAGATCGAGCACACCACCGTCGACGGCCTGGCCAGCGTGCTGTCCGGCATGCAGGCCAAGCGGTACGACCTGGACATGGGGCCGACCGGTGACTTCGTCGAGCGGCAGAAGCAGGCGACCTTCATCGACTACGTCCAGGAGTACGTCGTGTTCGCCGTACGCAAGGGGAACCCGAAGGGTATCGAGGACCTCGACACCGCCTGCGGCAAGCGCGTCGGCGTGATGGCCGCCGGGTCCGCGGAGAAGGTGATCAAGGCGCAGTCCGCCAAGTGCGTCGCGGCCGGGAAGCCGGCGGTCGAGGTCCAGTCGTACAAGGACCAGCCGTCGTCGATCCTCGCCGTCCAGTCCGACCGGGCCGACGCGTTCTTCTCCTCCCAGGCGCCGCTGACGTACTTCGTCGCGCAGTCCGGCGGCAAGCTGGAGCTGGCCGGGGTCGGCAAGGGCAACGGTTTCGAGGACCTGTTCCAGGGGGCGCTGGTGCCGATCGGCTCACCGCTGGCCGGCGTACTGCTCGCGGCCCTGGAGAAACTGCATGCCAACGGCACCTATGACGCGATCATGGCCAAGTGGGGCCTGGAGCAGAACAAGCTCGCCAAGCCGGGCCTGAACCTCGGGAAGAGCTGATCATCATGACGACAACCGTGCAAGACGCCCCACCGGCCGGCGCGGGCCTCGACGTCCGCGACGCCGCCCGGCGCAAGCATCCGTGGCGCTGGTTGTCGGCGTTCGTCGTGCTGGTGTTCGCCGCGCAACTGGCCAAGATGCTGGTGACCAACGAGAACTTCGGCTGGGACGTGGTCTGGAGCTGGCTGCGGGCGGAGTCGATCGTCCGCGGCCTCGGCATCACGCTGATGCTGACCGTGGTCGCGATGCTGATCGGCGTCGTCCTCGGCGTCCTGCTCGCCGTGTGCCGGATCTCGGCCAACCCGCTGCTGCGCGGCGCGGCCGGTCTCTACATCTGGTTCTTCCGCGGGACCCCGACCCTGGTCCAGCTGATCTTCTTCTACAACCTGTCCGCGCTGCTGCCGCAGCTGAACGTCGGCATCCCGTTCGGGCCGGTGTTCGCCAGCTTCGACACCAACACCCTGATCACGCCGTTGCTGGCGGCGATCCTCGGTCTCGGCCTGAACGAGGGCGCGTACATGGCGGAGATCGTCCGCGGCGGCCTGCTCTCGGTCGACGCCGGGCAGAAGGAGGCCGGCCAGGCGCTCGGCATGACCAACGCCCGGATCATGAAGCGGATCATCCTGCCGCAGGCGATGCGGTTCATCGTGCCGCCGACCGGCAACCAGGTGATCAGCATGGTGAAGGCGACCGCGCTGGTCAGCGTGATCGCGCTGTCCGACCTGCTCTACACCGCGCAGTCGATCTACAACCGGACCTTCGAGACGATCCCGATGCTGATCGTGGTGTGCCTGTGGTACCTCGCGGTCACCTCGGTCCTGTACGTCGTCCAGTCGTTCATCGAACGGCACTACAACCGGGGCGCCCGGCACCAGCCGGCCAGCTTCTGGGACTTCCTGAGAATCCGTCCGAAGGGGAGTGCGGCATGAGTACGGCGGTTCTGCAGGCCCGCGGCGTCCGCAAGAGCTTCGGCCACACGGAGGTGCTGTCCGGGATCGACCTCGACGTGGCATCCGGCGAGACGGTCGTCGTACTCGGCCCGTCGGGCTCCGGCAAGTCGACGTTCCTGCGTTGCGTCAACCTGCTCGAGTCGCTCGACGCCGGCCGGATCACGGTCGACGGTCGCGACGTCGGGTACGACGTACGCAACGGCCGGCTGCACGAGTTGCGGCCGAACGAGATCGCGCGGCGGCGCCGGGACATCGGGATGGTGTTCCAGCAGTTCAACCTGTTCCCGCACATGACCGCGCTGGAGAACATCATCGAGGCGCCGATCGCCGTGCTGGGTGAGGGCCGCCGGGAGGCGACCGCGCGGGCCGTCCAGCTGCTCGACGAGGTCGGGCTGGCCGGGCGCGAGAAGGCGTACCCGCGGCAGCTGTCCGGTGGGCAGCAGCAACGGGTGGCGATCGCCCGGGCGCTCGCGATGCGGCCGAAGCTGATGCTGTTCGACGAGCCGACGTCGGCGCTCGACCCGGAGCTCGTCGGCGAGGTGCTGGTGACGATGAAGAAGCTCGCGTCGGCCGGGCTGACGATGGTCGTGGTCACGCACGAGATCAGCTTCGCGCGCGAGGCCGCGGACCGGGTGGTGTTCATGGACGACGGGCAGGTGGTCGAGCAGGGGACGCCGGAGCAGGTGATCGACAATCCACAGCACGAAAGAACTCGGGCGTTCCTGTCCAGGTTCCTCTGATACCGTGAAGGCATGTTGCAGCGCGCTGTAGTGACGACGCCGGAGTCCGTCCCGGCGCGCTGACACCTGACTGTCCGACAAAGCCCCGGGGCGAGTGCCCCGGGGCTTTCTCGTGCTCCGATGGCTCCTCGCCCCACTTCGCGAGGAGCGAACGATGTACGACCACCGCAAGATCGGCCGCGAGCTCGGCCTGTTCGACTCGGACCCGCTGATCGGAGCGGGCCTGCCCTACTGGTTGCCTGCCGGTGCCGCGGTTCGGCACGCCTTGGAGAGCTACATCGCCGAGGTGGAACGAAGAGCCGGGTACCAGCGGGTCTACTCACCCGTGCTCGCCAAGCGGGAGCTGTACGAGATCTCCGGCCACTGGGCCAAGTACAGCGACGACATGTACCCGCCGATGGACATGGGCGCCGAGCAACTCGTGCTGCGGCCGAGCATCTGCCCGCACCACGCGCTGATGTACCGGTCGCGGTCCCACAGCTACCGCGAGCTTCCGCTGCGCATCTCCGAGCTCGGCGGGCAGTACCGCGCTGAGCTGTCCGGCGCGATCGGCGGCCTGAGCCGGGTCCGTGCGATGCAGCTCAACGACGCGCACATCTTCTGCCGGCTCGACCAGGTCGCGGAGGAGGCCGGCAACGCGCTGGCGCTGATCAACCAGGCCTACCAGGACATGGGGATCAGCGCATCGCGCTACGTCCTGGCCTTGCCTTCCGAGGAGGCAGTCATCGGCTCTGAGGAGAGCAAGTACGTCGGCGATCCGGCCAGCTGGGCGCGCGCCGCCGGCCTCCTGCGCGAGGTGTTGGACAACGCCGGAGTGGAGTACGAGGAATCGCCTGGTGATGCGGCGTTCTACGGACCGAAGATCGACATCCAGCTCGCGGACTCGGCCGGCCGCGAGTTCAGCCTGTCGACCGTGCAGATCGACTTCCACATGCCGAACCAGTTCGGCCTCGAGTACGTCGGTGCCGACGGCAACAAGCATCGTCCGGTGATGGTCCATCGGGCGATCGTCGGCAGCATCGAACGGGCGATGGCGCAGCTGATCGAGGTGCACGGCGGGGCCTTCCCGGCCTGGCTGGCGCCGGTGCAACTCGTCGTACTCCCGATCTCGGACGCCGAGGAGAAGCTGGCCGTCGAGGTGGCCCGGCGGGCGTCGGACCGCGGCCTGCGGGTCGAGGTCGCGCATGCCGACGAGGGCAGTCTGGGCGCGCGGATCCGGGAGAACCGGCTGGCGCCGTACCAGGCCGTCATCGGTGCACGCGAGGCCGCGGACGGCGACCTCGCGATCCGCGAGCGGAACGGCCGGCAGCGCGAAGCGGCGCCGGTGGGCGCGGTGCTGGACCGCATCCGGGCGGAGGTGGACGTGTTGGCGGACCGCCAGGCCATCGCAAACGATGCCCCTGCACCGAACTGAGCGTGCCGGCCGGCCGGGGCGGCGGATTGTGATGGCCTGGCGGTTCAGGCCAACCGCCGGCGCAGGATCCACGCCGCGATCAGCACCACGATCAGGGCGCTCACTGCACTTCCTCGGTCCAGGCGAGGAAGTGCGGGTCAGTGTTCCTGCAGCTGTCCGATGAGGTGGGTGAGCTCGCGGCGCTCGTCGTACACGGCGAAGTCGGTGGTCTTGCCGGACGTCTTGTAGCCGAACTCGACCCGGGACGGGAGCAGCAGCGGCTTGCGGAAGTCGACGCGGACCGTGTAGGCGTCCGGCAGTTTGGTGGTGCGCTGGATCGAGGCGAGCGACGCCGCCTTGGCCCACATGCCGTGCGCGATCTGGCGCGGGAACCCGAACGCCTGAGCGGTCAGCTTGAACAGGTGGATCGGGTTCCGGTCGCCGGACGCGGCGGCGTACCGGCGGCCGAGGTTGCCGCGCAGGTCCCACCAGGCCGTGGGGCCGACCGCGGGGTCCGGCAGCAGGTCGACGTGCGCGTGCTCGGTCCCGGTGGAGCGGCTGAGCAGCGTGGTCAGGTCGGTCCACACCACCTCGCCGTCGACGCTGACCTCGCTGACGATGTCGAACATCGTGCCCTTCGGGTGCGGGCGTTCCGCCGTGCTGTGCACCCGGATGGACGGCTCGGCGTGGATCGGGATCGGCTGCAGCTGGCTGATCGTGTTCGACAGGTGCACGATCCCCATCGGCTTGTAGGGGAACGAGGGGTCGGACATCAGGTCCAGGTGCAGCGGGAACGCGAGCACGTGCGGGTACGTCACCGGCAGCGCCGGGCCGGCGGTGAAGCCGGTGACGTCCCGGTACGCCGTCAGGTGGTCCTGGTCGATCGCGGACCGGGGCAGCTCGAGCGTGAGGCCATCGGCGTCCGGCTCGTAGTCCGCCCGCCGCAGCGTGGCCCGCACCGTCCTTGCGTAGAGCGCGCCGAAGCCGGGCGTGTCGTCGTACTTGCGGGTCGGCATGTCACGCACCCAGCATGCTCTGGCCGCAGACCCGGACCACGTTGCCGGTCACGCCGGCCGAGGCTGGGTCGGCGAACCAGGCGATCGTCTCGGCCACGTCGATCGGCAGCCCGCCCTGCTGCAGCGAGTTGATCCGGCGGCCGACCTCGCGGATCGTGAACGGGACCTTCGCGGTCATCTCGGTCTCGATGAAACCGGGGGCGACCGCGTTGATCCGGATCTGCCGCTCCGCCAGCTTCGGCGCGAGCGCCTGGACGAGACCGATCACGCCCGCCTTCGAGGTGGCGTAGTTCGTCTGGCCGTTGTTGCCGGCGATCCCGGCGATACTCGCGACCCCGATGATCGAGCCGCCGTCGCGCAGGGTCGCCGAGTCGACGAGGTGGCGGGTGATCCGCTCCGGCGCCCGCAGGTTGACGTCGAGTACGGCGTCCCACGCGTCGGTGCGCATGTTCGCCAGCCGCTTGTCGCGGGTGATGCCGGCGTTGTGGACGACGATGTCGAGGCCGCCGTACTGCTCCTGGGCGTGCGCGGCGATGCGCTGCGCGGCGTCGACCGCGGTCACGTCGAGCAGCAGCTCGCTGCCGCCGATCCGGGAGATCACCTTGCGCAGGGCGTCCGCGTTCTGCGGTACGTCGACGCCGATCACGGTCGCGCCGTCCCGGGCCAGCGTGTCGGCGATCGCCGCGCCGATCCCGCGGGCCGCGCCGGTCACCAACGCGATCCTGCCGCTCAGCGGGCGGTCGGGGTCGTTGCTGACCAGCGGGCCGGTCCCGATCCGCGCTACCTGTCCGTCGACGTACGCCGACTTGGGGGAGAGGAAGAAGCGGAGCGTCGAGTCCAGCTGCTCATGGGCGTCCGGAGCGACATACACGAGGTTGACCGTCGCGCCGCGCTTCACCTCCTTGCCGAGGCTGCGGGTGAAGCCCTCGAGAGCGCGCTGGGCGATCTGCTGCTCCGGCGACTGCGCGAGCTCCGGCGTCCGGCCGACCACGATCACCCGGCCGGCCGGAGCCAGTTGGCGGATGACGGGGGAGAAGAAGCGCTGCAGGCTGGTCAGCTCGGTGGTCGAGGTCGCGCCGGTCGCGTCGAAGACCAGCGCCCTCGGCCTGATCTCACTCGATGCGATGCCCTCGGTCGCCGTACTGAAGGAGGCGCCGATGTCCCGGAGCAGGGCCTGGATCGCCTTGCCGGTGTCGGTCTCGGCGATCGCGCCGAACACCACCGGCCCGTCGACCACCGGCGAGCCCTCGATCCAGCGGGGCAGGGGAGTCGGGTCGGGCAGACCCAGGTTCTTCACCAGGGTCTGGCCGAGCGGCGTCCGGGTGAAGGTCTGGTAGCGGTCCGTCATCTGTCAGCTCTCCCACTTCACTTCTCGAGGATGGCGACGACACCCTGGCCGCCGGCGGCGCAGATCGAGATCAGGCCCCGGCCGCCGCCGTTCTCGTCCAGTTGCTTGGCCAGCGCGGCGACGATCCGCCCGCCGGTCGCTGCGAATGGATGGCCGGCGGCGAGTGAGCCGCCGTTCACGTTCAGCTTGTCGCGGTCGATCTCGCCCAGCGGCGCGTCCAGGCCGAGGCGCTCCTTGCAGAAGATCGGATCATCCCACGCCTTCAGGGTGGCCAGCACCTGGGAGGCGAACGCCTCGTGGATCTCGTAGTAGTCGAAGTCCTGCAGCGTCAGACCGGCGCGTGCCAGCATGCGCGGTACGGCGTACGCAGGAGCCATCAGCAGGCCCTCGGCGCCCTTCACGTAGTCGACCGCGGCCGTCTGCGAGTGCGTCAGGTAGGCGAGCGGGCGCAACCCGTGCTGCTCCGCCCATTCGTCGGTGGCCAGCAGTACGGCGGACGCACCGTCGGTCAGCGGGGTCGAGTTGCCGGCCGTCATGGTCGCCGTCTCGCCGTTGCCGTACACGGTCTTGAGCTTGGCCAGCTTCTCCAGCGTGGTGTCCGGCCGGAGGTTCTGGTCCTTCTCGAGGCCCAGGTACGGCGTGATCAGGTCCTGCTGGAAGCCGCGGTCGTAGCTGGCGGCGAGGTTGACGTGGGAGCGGTAGGCGAGCTCGTCCTGCGCCTCCCGGGTGATGCCCCACTCCAGCGCGGTCAGCGCCGCGTGGTCACCCATCGACTTCCGCGTCCGCGGCTCGGCGTTGCGCGGGATCTCCGGTACGACGTCCTTCGGGCGGACCCGCGCGAGCACCTTGAGGCGGTCCTGGAAGGTCTTGGCCCGGTTCAGGTCGAGCAGGACGTTGCGGAGCCGGTCGTTGACCGCGATCGGCGCGTCGGACGCGGTGTCCACGCCACCCGCGATCCCCGCCTCGATCTGGCCGAGCGCGATCTTGTTACCGACCAGGATCGCGGCCTCCAGCCCGGTCCCGCAGGCCTGCTGGATGTCGTACGCCGGGGTGGTCGGCGCCAGCTTGGAGCCGAGGACGACCTCGCGGACCATGTTCCAGTCCCGGGCGTGCTTCAGCACGGCGCCGGCGACCACCTCACCGAGCTCCTGCCCGCCCAGGCCGGCCCGGTCGACCAGGCCGTTGACCGCCGCGGTGAGCATGTCGGAGTTGGAGGCGTGCCGGTACGTCTTGTCCTGCCGGGCGAACGGGATCCTGTTCCCGGCGACGACGGCCACCTTGCGGGTCTCGGTCACGATTTCTCTCCTGCTCTGCTGGAGCGCTTGGGTAGTGCCTTACGACCTACTGCGGTTGCGAGCGTGGCGGTGATCGCGGTCGCCCGGACGGTGGCGACATCGGCATGATGCACCACCGGATGGCCCGGCTGCCCGCTCGACACGATCAGGCCGACCCTTGCCATGTGCAACGATCCGAGCGTCTGGGTGTAGAGGTGGTTGGCCAGGTAGTCGGTGTCGACCCCGTCGAAGACCCCGGAGCGTTGCCCGGCCTTCAGGATGGCGGCGATCCGCGCCAGCGCCGCGGCCATCGCCGTACCCAGTTTGGTCATCACCGGCTCGGTGATCTCGCCGAAGAGCTGGTCGCCTGTTCGTCGCAGCAGGCTCATCGCGCAGTCGGTGAACGCCGGGTACTCGAGGCAGAAGTCGACGAAGACCTCGCTGAGCGCGCGGAGCCGGTTGAGTGGAGCCTTCCGCGAGCTGTCCACCGTCTCGAGGCGCTCGTCCAGCTCGCCGAGGTAGTCCACCAGGGTGAGCGCGAACAGCTCTTCCTTGCCGGCGAAGTGCCGATAGATCAACGCCTTGTTGATGCCGACCCGTTTGGCGATATCGTCGATCTGGGCGTCGATCGTGCCGCGCTCGTCGAACAGCTCGCGGGTGGCCCGGATGATGTCCCGCTCCCGGTCGCGGCGACGCTCCGCCGTCGTCCGGCGGCGTCCGATCGCGAGCAGCGCGGAGCTCATGGATCGATCTTAGCCACAGTGGTACCCCTTGGTGCAAACGACAGTTACACTCGTGGGTAACATTTGACCTTGTGAGGATTGTTCGATGAGCGACCCTGTTGTGTCCGCGCACGTGATGACGCTTGCCGGTGAGCTCGGCGCCGAGCGCTCGAAGCCGGGCTGGAGCACCTTCTCGCTGGCCCTGAACGAGGAGCAGAAGGAGATCCGCGACTGGGCCCACACCTTCGCCGCCGACGTGATCCGCCCGGCCGCCTCGGAGTGGGACGAGCGCGAGGAGACCCCGTGGCCGGTCATCCAGGAGGCCGCCAAGATCGGGCTGTACGGCCTGGACGCGAACGTGAACCTGTTTGTGGACCCGTCCGGGCTGCTGATGCCGCTGGTCCACGAGGAGCTGTTCTGGGGTGACGCCGGGATCGCGATGTCGCTGAAGGGCACCGGGCTGGCGTCGTCCGCGATCTTCTCCAACGGCACACCTGAGCAGTGGAGCCAGTGGATGGGGCGGTGCTACGGCACCCCGGACGACGTGAAGGTCGCCGCGTTCTGCTCCTCCGAACCGGGGGCCGGGTCGGACGTGTCCGCGATCCGTACGCGGGCGACGTACGACGCTGTGACCGACGAGTGGGTGATCAACGGTCAGAAGGCCTGGGCGACGAACGGCGGGATCGCGGACATCCACGTGGTGGTCGCGACGGTCGATCCGGCGCTCGGGACCAAGGGGCAGGCGGCTTTCGTCGTACCCAAGTCCGAGGTGCGCGGCCTGGAGCAGGGGACCAAACTGCGGAAGCACGGCCTGCGGGCGTCGCACACCGCGGACGTCTTCTTCGACAACGTCCGGATCCCGGCGGGCAATGTGCTCGGCGGCAAGGACAAGCTCGACGAACGACTCGCCCGCGCGCGTGAGGCTTCCTCCGGCGGCCGCAACGCCTCGATGGCCACCTTCGAGATGACCCGCCACATCGTCGGCGCCCAGGCCATCGGCATCGCCCGCGCCGCCTACGAGGTCGCCCTCGACTACGCCAAGAGCCGCGAACAGTTCGGCCGCCCGATCATCGACAACCAGGGCATCGCCTTCAAACTCGCCGACATGGCCATGGAAATCGACGCCGCCCGCCTCCTCGTCTGGCGCGCCGCCAACATGTCCGCGGCCCTCATGCGCGGCGAAACCCCCGACTACCGCCACGGCGAAGGCTCCATGGCCAAGCTGAAGGCCGGCGAGGTCGCGGTCCGCGTCACCGAAGAAGCCATCCAAATCCTCGGCGGCAACGGCTACACCCGCGAATACCCAGTAGAACGCATGCACCGAGACGCCAAGATCTACACCATCTTCGAAGGCACCTCGGAGATCCAGAGATTGGTGATTGCCCGCGCGATCTCCGGCATGCGCATCCGGTAGGTGTTTCCGCAGGTCGGAGGCCGATTTCAGGTTGGTCCGGGTACAGGCCGTCGTCCGGCTCCCAGGGGGTAGTGGGGGAGCGGACGGCGGCCTGCTCCGGACTGCTACGTGGGATTTCAGAGAGAAGAGTTGGGCCAGCCTGGAGTCCACAGCCTTACGCGCCCGCTCATGCGATGACGGCAGCATGTGGGTGTACAGCCTGCGTGTGAACCCGGGATCGCCGTGCCCGAGGTACTCCGCCAGCTCCTTGATGTTCACGCCTTCGGCCAGAGTGATGCTCGCGTAGTAGTGCCGCAACGCGTGCATCCCGTTCTCCCGGCTGGACACATACTGCCGCCGCCCGCGCCGGTCCGTCTTCGGTGCAGCGATCACCCCCGCATGGAACAGCGCCGGCTTCCAAACCAACTCGTCGTATGTCCGAGCTCGGACGTGTTTGTCATCCGTCCACCGGAACGTGAGCTTGACCGTCCGCGGCTCCCCGTCAGTCTTCTCCCGAGGCAACGTGTACGGACGTGGCGCATGAGCCTCGATGTGCTCCTTCAGAATCAGTGCCGTGCCGTCCGACATCGGCACGGTCCGCTCGCTGTCGTTCTTCGGCAACGCGAACACGAACTCCCGCCCGAGCTTCTTCACCTGCCGCCGCACGTGGATGACCATCTCCTCGAAGTCGATGTCCTCCTCCGCCTGCCCGAACAGCTCCCCCCTGCCGCAACCCACACGCAGCCCCCACGGACGCGACCGGCCGATACTCCGACGGGTGCCCCTCAACGATCTTCAGTACGACGTCATCGCTCCAGGCAACGACCTTCCCGCCCTTCGGCGACGGCACCGTGACCGCACGTGCCTTCGCCGGATTCTTCTTGATCGTCTCATCATCCACCGCCAGATCCAGCGTCCCGTGCAACACCAGAAACGCCGTACGCGCGCAGTCGACGACCCGAACCGCGCATCCAAATCAGCAACCCAAGCCGCAATCTCCGACGGCTTGATCGTCCTCAACTGCCGCCGCCCAAACACCGGCCCCACATGCAGCCGAAGCGCCGACTCGTACTTGATCGCACTAGCCGGATCCACCACCCGCGACGCCAACCACCGCCCGCACCTCCTCAGACCGAACCTTCCCAGCCTCCGGATCGATGTACTCCCCACGCTCCCGATCCGTCTCCATAGCATTCGCATGCCGCTCAGCAGGCCCCTTCGTACTGAACGCCTTCGTCCGCTCACGCCAGTTGGATCAACCCATCCAGCCAGCCACCGCTTGCCGTGTCCCCACCTCTCATTCCGCACGTGCGCGGTCGTCCCATCCGCCTGCTTAACCGGCCGAGTCCACTGATCCTTCACGTACGCCATCCCGCCGCACCTCCAGCTGTCGTTGATGTGCGGCAGCTCAACGTGCGAGCACAGGAGTTCCGGAGATCAACGCGGCGTACGGCGACCCCGTTAAGGGCGAGTACGGTCAATAGCCCGGCGGTGTGTCGCTGCCATCCGTGCCTGCGGATGACTCAGTCGCGCACGGCCTCGATGGCGAGCTTCCAGGGGTAGCTCGCCATCGCGGTATCACCGGTACGCGGCGGGTGCGGCTCGAACTCGCCCGGACCGAAGAGGATGCGGACACCTGCGTTGCGCAGTGTTTCAACGCTTTGAGAGAATGCGTGGTTTCGGGCCAGCGCCTGATTGACAAACGGAAGTACGACGATCCGCACTCCGAGCCCAGTGAGCTCCGCTAATTGCGTGAGAACGTAGTTGTCTGCGATCCCCGCCGCCCATTTGTTAATGGTGTTGTAGGTGGCGGGAGCAACGATTACAGCATCGGGCTGTGGTGTGGGCGTATTGCCAGCTGTGCGGTACGTCGTGCGGACAGGATGCTGCGTGATCCTTGCCAGCGAATCCGTATCGATGAAGTGCTCTACAGCGCTATCGGTTGCGACGCAGTAGACGTCCCATCCATCACCATGGGCGAGGTCGAGCAGGTCTTGAACTCGCTTGGCCGGCCCGGCGCCACAGATGAACAGATGCAGTACGCGACTTGCTGTCATCCCGTGAGACCTGCCCGCGTCGCCATGTTGTGAACTGTCCGACTGAGCGATCCGTTGGTGCTGGTCAGGAGGGCTCGAAGCAGACCATGTGCCAGTGGTCGGCATCGCACCTCTTGCGGTGCAAGTCGTTCTGCCTCGGTCAAAGACCGCACCGCCTCTTCGTACCTTCCGGTGTAGGTGTAGGAAGTGCTTAGGTCAAGCAGATAGTTCGCCCGACGCTCGGTGGGCAGGGCGACCATGATCGTGGGGTCGATATTCGCGACGTACTCGAGCGCCCGGCCGCCCTCGCGAAGGCGCGTCAAGGCTGCCACTCGATGAGCGGCGACATTTGCTGGACCGAAGACGGTGTAATGCGTCCGATGCTCGTCGCTCAAGCGTGCGACGACGGCATCGGCCTCATCGTGCATCATCAGCGCGACTGCATGATCATCAATCTTCGCGGCTGCTATGGAAGCCGCCAGGAACAGCATGCCGAACAAGGGCAGCAACTCCCCGTCGGACTGTTGCAGGTTCGGGCGCATCCGGTCTGCCATATTCGC
Organism: Kribbella sp. NPDC002412; assembly: GCF_053592935.1. Lineage (NCBI taxonomy): Bacteria > Bacillati > Actinomycetota > Actinomycetes > Propionibacteriales > Kribbellaceae > Kribbella > Kribbella sp. NPDC002412. The sequence continues at coordinate 31,057 of NZ_JBSFBL010000049.1, read as the reverse complement.
CAGCGCCGCGATCGCGTCGGATTCCTGGCCCGCGCTGGTCATTGCTCGCGCAACACTCCGAGTGGCACGAGCCAAGGCCACGGTGTCATCGGTTGGCAGCGCTGTTTGCATGGCTCGGTCGGCCGCGAGCCAGGCAATGTGGTTCGCGTCGAACTTGAGCAGCATCGATGAAGCGAGCCTGTACGTCATGACCAGGGAACGTCGTGCGGCCAGATGTTCAGGCCCGGTGGACGCGATCTCAACCGCGATCTGGGCATCTTCAATCAACTTTGGAAGATGCTGAGCAACTGCCGTGAAGTTCGAGGACAACCAGGCTTGGCCCAGGTAGTCCAGCTGCCGCACGACTTGCGCGTGGGTTGCCGGGGTTGCGCTCGACAGCTTCGCAGAGAGGGCAGGATAGCGGCCGAGAGCAGATCGAATCGCCTGCACTTCGACGGCGTCCACGCAGTCGGCTGCGCGGTGTGCCGCTGGACCGTCCGTCAGTATCTCAGGGGCCACTCCGAGGGCGTCAGCGACGCGCTCGAGCATCGGCAACCGCAGGAGGCTTCGCTCGCCCTTCTCGACCTTGTCCAGCCATGACATGGACCGCCCCACCATGTCGGCGAAGCGCTGGCGGTCGAGGCCGCGACGCCGACGCCAGTACCGCACCCGGTTGCCCGATCGCCTGCGCCTGGTCATCCATGCCCGCTCGCACTCCCTCCTGCTGGTCGCCCACAGAATAGCTAGCCCTGAGTCACACATTTTGTACAGCCAGTGTCTCGCGCCTGCTCGTAGATTCGCCACATGAGGCCCGGCCAGGCTCGGCAAGGCCATGGTGACTCGAGAGGAGATGACCCGTGAGCACTACAAGTGACGTAGGCGTTGCCGGCGCTGTCGGGACCATCAGGCCGACCGCGGATGGGACAAGTCTCGTCCGGGTCTGGTGGGGGCCGCACGTGATCATCAGGTACGAGAACGAGGCTGCGGGAACGTCCGCGTTTGAGGTGGCTATGCAGCGTCGCTACTCGTCGTGCCGGGTTACGAATGATCCTGCGCGATGAGTATTTCGATGTTGATCATGTAGGTGCTCGCTGTGAGCGCCTACGTCCCAATCGTCCGATCCATTTCTCGTGAGCTTAGGGACAGGTAGGCACGGAGCGCCGGGAGGAAGGCTCAGGTCCGGTGACGTCGGAGCTCGTACGAACGGGTCGTTGCTGCTGCCGAGTCAATCCTGATTGTTCCGAGTCTGCTGCACTTCGCGGGCCTCGGCAATCCAGTTGAGGTTCGAGCTGATTTCGAGAGACATGGGGTGACGACTCTGACTGCTCAGCAATGAGCGATGGATGCCTTATCCGTGCGAGTAGAGCTGCAGCGTCTTCGCCGCACTCGGACCTGGCGTCAAGCGCTCTGGGAAGACTGCGCAGGCTCGCGCACTCTGAGCCGGCGGGGCGGATGTGCCGAGTGTGGCGAGATTTCTCTTCGTCCCCTGCGACTCCGCGTCCGTTCCGCCGTTCCAGCCGGCGCTCAGCTTCGGCTGGCGACTCCTTGATGACCACTGTGGCACGACGCCACATCTACGGATAGGCAGCCGTATGTCCGCCGTGCAGCAACTGAAGATGCAACTTCATCAGGTCTCGATGGACGCCAACCGCGCGGCGTGCGGACTCGCCGGATTCCAGCACTCCTACACCCAGAGCAGTGCGCAGGTCCAAGCGCTCATCGCGGGCTCCGCGACGAGCGCTGACCGAGACATCAGCGAGTTGTTGGACGCCGCCAGTCGCGCCGTCGGCCAGGCAGTCGAGGCGCTGCAGATCGCGGCCAGGGGCTGCGCGAGCTACGCCAACCAGATCTAGCGCGCCGCGGTATGCCGTCCGAGCTGCAACGCATCGCGCAGGAACTGCTGAACTCCATCGAGCGCATCCCAAACATGGTGAGCTACCTGCTCAGCTTGGCGCGCCAGCTTCGCGACCAGGCGGCAGCAGTCGGTGCGATGCAGTCGGCAAACCCTGCCGCTCGGTACGCCGCGGTGCAGCTCGACGCCGCTGCCACGGCATGCGAGGAAGCTGCTCACTACGCCGGGCAGGTACCACCAAGGGCGACAGCTTGGGCTCAACAGATGGTGAGCGGCGAGCGGGCTGTCCCCACCAAGGGAGCTCCGAAACCCGACCCAACTTGGCAGCGTGATCCGGACCGGCCAAGGTCGGAGCCCGACTCTGTGGATCCCTTCGACCCAACCGCCAGCCGCGTCATGCGTGATCTGCCGAAGCGGAAGCCGAAGGACAAAACTCGAGGCATCTGGGTCGACGATGCAGGCGAGCGTCATGAGTGGGTCAGCGGCTTCGACGGGTACCGCAAGCAGGCCGACGACCTAGCCGTTGAGTTGGGTCTCGGCCGTCTGTGGACCACATCGCACGTCGAGATAAAGTTCGCGATGTTCATGCGCGAACGTGGCCTGACGAACGCACGCCTGGTCTTGAACAACATCCCGTGCGACGACGAAGAGTTCTCCTGCGAGAACCTGCTGAAGAGGTTCCTCCCGCCCGACTCGAAGCTGACGATCTACGGACCCGACAACTTCAAACGCACCTACCCCCAATCAGACGACGGGAGCGACCGATGACCTACACCGCACGCGCCAACAACAAGCGCGCCAAGAGTCCAGTCCAGATCACCGAACCGCAGGACGTCGAGACGCTGCTCCTTGACCTGATCAACGACGAAGGCGACAACACAATCGCCGGCATCTACATCAACGAACGTCCGCCCACCTCCCAGGGCCTCCCGGATCACGAGCTCCGCATCGCGATCGACGGCGAGCGCAAAGTAGGGGCCATCCGCTACATGTCCGGCAACAACGCCTGGTACGCCGCCGGCCAAGAATCCGCCCTCGACGAGGTCCTCTACTTCTACATGGGCCACGAGGAGCAGTACCCCCAAGACTCCGAGGTAACGGTCGACGAGATCCGTACAGCCGTACAGGAGTTCATCGCCTCAGGAGGCGAACGCCCGACCTCCCCGACATGGTCCGAATGGCCACCGAACCTGTAGCGATCTACGTGATTCTTGGACCGCGGCTGTGCCGGATTCCGGCAGGCCCAGCGCGCGAAGGAGGCTCCCAACTGCATGTCTCGATCACCGAAATCAGTCGGTTCGCTCACGAGGAGCTCCCAGATGATGCCGCGACGCTGAGTGAACTTGGTCGAAAGCGCGGCCGGTGGGCTCCGAATCCTGCTCGGATGAAGTACTGCCGGGACACGTTCGGCGGCTCGTGGCGTCCACTGCTGCCCTTCTCAGCGCTGCGAGTCGTCGAAGAGACCCCAGTTGCGACACCTGGTGCGAGACGAGACCAAGCGCATCTGTGCCTGAGACAGAGTTTCACGGAGCGCGGTCGCGGTTCGGGTCGGCGGCCAAGCTTGCGGCCTGGGCCGGGGTCGCACCCGGGGTCTATGAGTCGGCCGGCAAGCGCACCCCGACGGGCAAGCGGCACGGCAACAAGTGGCTGACCGCGATGCTGGTCGAGGCCGCCGGCTCGGTCGCGTGGATGCACGGCAAGAACTATCTCGCCGCGCAGCACGCCCGGCTCGACAAACGCCGCGGTGCCGGACGAGCCCAGATCGCCGTCGCGCATTCCATCCTCGTCGCCGCTCACCACATGCTCAGCAAGGACGAGCCCTACCGCGATCTTGGCGCGGACTGGCTCGCTCGCCGCACCGACGAAGCCCACACCCGCCGGCTCGTCGCACAACTCGAGAGGCTTGGACACACCGTCCAGCTCGGCCCGGCCGCCTAACCCCAGTCACCCAGGAACGTGTCGGGCGAAGCCCGACGCGCTGACGCGCCTGCGCACCAACAGGTGATTCACGGGTCTGTGACGGTGTGACGGTGTTGGGGTGGTCGTTTCGGGCGCTGGGGCGGGACCTCGTTGACAGGCGGGGATGGCTCAGTGATTATTGAGGCAATGAGTGTTGAGGGAAGATCTCTGGTGGAGCGGGCTCGGGTGCATGCGGCGCTTGGGGATCCGGCGCGGTTGGCGATTGTGGATGCGTTGGCGGTGGGGGATGCGGCGCCGGGGGAGTTGGGGGCGTTGCTGGAGATGCCGACCAACCTGGTGGCGCACCATCTGAAGGTTCTGCAGGAGGCTGGTCTCGTGGTGCGGGGGCGGTCCGAAGGTGATCATCGTCGGACTTACGTGCGGCTGGTGCCTGAGGCGTTGTCGATGGTGGGGATTCCTCCGCTGAATGAGGTGCCGCGGGTGGTGTTCGTGTGTACGCGGAACTCGGCGCGGTCGCAGTTGGCGGCGGCGATCTGGGCGCGGCGTAGTCATGTTCCGGCGGTGTCGGCGGGGACTCGGCCGGCGGAGCGGGTTCATCCGCGGGCGGTGAAGGTGGCTCGGCGGCGTGGGCTGGATCCGGACGGGTGGCGGACTGCTCAGGTGAACGACGTGGTGAAGCCGGACGACTTGGTGATCGCGGTGTGCGACATCGCGTACGAGCATCTGCCGGCGGAGGCGCGTCCGCGGGTGCACTGGTCGGTGCCGGACCCGGCACCGGCGGACACTGATGCGGCGTTCGAGGCCGCGTACGACGAGCTCGCCGGCCGGATCGATCGGCTGGCGCCACTGGTGGCACACAGCAAGAGGAAGGGGACCGGCACATGACCGAAGTCAGTGGGTACCACCGGGAGGATTTGTCGATCGACCAGCACCTCGCGTTGCGCACGGCAGCGTCCCGGCTTGGGGAGCAGTTCGCCGGGATCTACGGGCCGGAGACGATCGAACGGTTCCTGCACTCGAGCTACGACCAGTTCGCCACCGGAAGCACGATTCCGAACTTCCTGCCGCTGCTCGCCGAGCGCTTCGCTCGCCAGCGGCTGACGGCGCTGGCCAGGGTCGAGGGGCATCACGATGATGGGCGGCCGGTCGTGCTGTTCCTGTGCGTGCACAACGCCGGGCGGAGCCAGATGGCGCTTGGGTTCTTCGAGCACCTGGTCGGCGACCGTGCCATCGGCTGGTCCGGTGGCTCCGAGCCAGGTGTCGAGGTGAATCAGGCGGCGGTCGAGTCGATGGCTGAGCGCGGCATCGACATCTCGACCGAGTACCCGAAGCCTTGGACGGACGAGGTGGTCCGAGCGGCAGATGTCGTCATCAGCATGGGCTGCGGTGACGCGTGCCCGATCTTCCCGGGCAAGCGGTACGAGGACTGGGTCCTCGACGACCCGGCGGGCCTCGCGGTGGCCGACATCCGGCCGATCCGCGACGAGATCGAGCGCCGGGTCCGTCACCTGCTCGACGAACTCGACGTACCCGTGGCGAGCGGCCGGTGAACACGACTCCACTGTGGCGACGGGCAGTTGCCGAGGGCATCGGAACAGGGCTCCTGGTCACCGTCGTCATCGGATCCGGCATTGCGGCGTCCGGGCTGTCGCCGAACGACGTCGGACTGCAACTCCTCGAGAACGCCTTCGCGACTGCACTCGGGCTCGCCGTGCTGATCCTGATGATCGGCCCGGTGTCCGGCGCGCACTTCAACCCGGTGGTGTCGGCCGTCGACTGGTGGCTCGGCCGGAGCAGCGGCACCGGCCTGACCGCGCAGGACCTCGCCGCCTACATCCCGGCGCAGATCGTCGGCGCAATCTTCGGCGCCGTACTGGCGAACCTGATGTACGGCGAAGCCGCGGTCTCGTGGTCGACGACGGAACGGGCTACCGGGCCGCTGTGGCTCGGTGAGGTGGTCGCGACGGCCGGCCTGATCGTGCTGATCTTCGCGCTCGCGGCATCCGGCCGGGCCTCGGTCGCGCCGGCCGCGGTCGGCGCGTACATCGGATCGGCGTACTGGTTCACGTCGTCGACATCGTTCGCCAATCCCGCGGTCACGATCGGGCGGGCGTTCAGCGATACCTTTGCAGGGATCGCTCCTGGCTCGCTGCCAGGGTTCGTGATAGCGCAAGTTGTCGGCGCGGCAGTCGGAGTCGGACTGCTGGCGGTGCTGTATCCGGCTGCGGGGCGTGCCGCAGACGCTGTGGTCACAACATCTCAATCAAGTGGAGCATCCAAGTGAGCAAGCCAAGTGTTCTGTTCGTCTGTGTCCACAACGCCGGCCGGTCGCAGATGGCCGCGGGCTGGTTGCGGCACCTGGCGGGCGACACCGTCGAGGTTCGTTCGGCCGGCTCCGCGCCGCGCGACCAGATCAACCCGGTCGCCGTCGAGGCGATGCGGGAGGTCGGCATCGACATCACCGGCGCGGTGCCGCAGCTGCTGGAGACCGAGGCCGTCCGGGAGAGCGACGTCATCGTGACGATGGGCTGCGGCGACGCGTGCCCGATCTTCCCCGGCAAGCGGTACGAGGACTGGGAGCTCACCGACCCGGCCGGTCAGCCGATCGAGGTTGTCCGCCAGGTCCGCGACGAGATCCGCAGCCGCGTCGAGAAGCTCGTCGGTGAACTGCAGGCCACCTGAGTCATTGACCGCTACATAGACGGTGGTGAATATAGACGCATGTCGAAGCCGGGGGGACCGCGGACGGTCGCCATGCCGCTGTCGCGGGAGGACGCCGAGCGACGGGCGGCTCAGCTGAGTGTCGTCGCGGATCCGACTCGACTGCGTCTGATGAGCCTTGTGCTGACCCACCCGGCAGGCGAGGTGAGCATGGGGCAGCTTGCTGCCGAGTTCGATCAGTCGCACACGACGATCAGCCATCACCTGCGGCTGCTGTGCGACGCCGACCTGCTGACCCGGGAGCGGCGGCAGTCGTTCAGCTACTACCGGCCCACACACCACGCCGTCGCGCAGTTGGCGACCTTGCTCGGGGTGGAAGTGCCCGAGCAAGGCGCTGCTCGTGAGTCTGGGTTCGATCTCAGCTCGGCCGTGCTCGATCGCCAGCTCGAGCACATCGCGGAACAGTTGGCGACGCGCTTCACTGGGGTCTTCTCTCCAGGGACGGTACGGCGGTACGTCGGGGAGAGCTACGACCTGCTGGCGGCCCGGTCCCGGGTCCGCAGATTTCTGCCGTCCCTGACCGCGAACTTCGCGGCTGAGCGGCTGACTGCACTCGCGAAGGCAGAGGGCAGGACGCACACCAACGTGTCCGAGCTCCTCTTCGTCTGCGTCCGCAACGCTGGACGATCCCAGATGGCGGCCGGCCTGCTGAGCCAGCTCGCCGGTGACCGCGTCCTCGTGCGGTCGGCCGGTTCGTTGCCCGTGGCACTCGTCGACGCGAACGTGGTCACCGCCATGGATGAGGTCGGCGTCTACCTCGGCGGCGCGTACCCGAAGCCGTTGTCCGACGAGATCGTCCGGGCCGCCGATGTCGTTGTCACGATGGGATGTGGCGACGCCTGCCCGGTCTACCCGGGCAAGCGTTACCTCGACTGGCCGATCGAGGATCCCGAGGGCAGGCCGCTCCCCGAGGTGCGCAGGATCCGCGACGAGATCCATCGCCAGGTCCGGGACCTGGTCGCCGAGCTGTTCGCACCCGTGTGATCAGAGATTGGCGACGAGGTCGCGGGCTCTGCGGCCGGCGCCGATCAGCGTGGCCGACGCCGGTCCGGTCCAGTCGCCGTAGCCGATCAGGTGCAGACGCTGCTCTTTGAGAGCCTGGGTGCCGTCGGTCGGGATCTGGCCGTCGGGTCCACGCAGACCAAGGGCTGTCAGATGGCCGAGGGCGGGGCGGAAGCCGGTGCACCAAACGATCGTGTCGAAGGACGACTCGGTGCCGTCGTGCCAGCGGACGCCGTGATCGACCAGTCGGGCAAAGGGGCGACGGGCATGAAGTACGCCGCGTTCGCGGGCCTCGCGGACGCTGTCGACCATCACGATGTCGCCGAGACCGGCCACCCCGCCGGAGTCCGGTTCGCCCAGCTGACGGGCCCGGTGCCGCCGCGTCGCGATCTCGAACAGGGCCCGGCCGTCGACGTCGTCGGGGAGAAACCGTGGCGGTCGCAGCGTCACCCAGGTCGTCGCCGCGACCTCCGAAACCTCGGCGAGAACCTGCGCGGCGGAGTTGCCGCCGCCGACGATCAACACCCGCTGGCCGGCGAAATCCGATGCGCGCCGGTAGCCGGCGGTGTGCAGTTGGCGGCCGGCGAACGATCCCGGGTACGCCGGAACGAACGGCCGTGACCAGGTTCCGGTCGCCGACACGACCTGCTCGGCCGTCCACTCGCCACGCGAGCTGTGCACCTGAAGTAGCCCGTGACGGCCGCGCGTCACGGAACGCACCGCAACAGATCGCCGTACGTCGAGGTCGTAGCGCTGCTCGTACCGGGTCAGGTAGTCGACGACGTGGGCCGCCGGCGGGTAGCCGGTGTCGCGGGTCCAGGGCGGCATCATCCAGCCGGGCAGCGATGAGTACTGGGTGGGGGAGAAGGTTCGCAGGGTTGGCCACATCTGGGCCCAGGCGCCGCCGGGTTCCGCGGCCGCGTCGAGGATGAGGAAGTCCTTGCCGGGCACGAGACCGGAGCGCCGCAGGTAGAAGCCTGTCGCGAGGCCCGCTTGTCCACCGCCGATGACGACGACCTGCACCATCTCGGCCGTCAGACGGTGGTCGGAGCCGGGACCGAGAGGAGCGTTGACAGCCAGGTCAGGCGTTCGCGGCGTGGCCAGTAGTAGACCCAGGTGCCGCGGCGCTCGCAGTCGACCAGCCCTGCCTCGCGGAGGACCTTCAGGTGGTGCGAGATCGTCGGACCGGAGACGTCGAACTGCGGGGTGATGTCGCAGACGCAGACCTCGTCGCCGGCCGAGGCGATGATCGACATCAGCCGCAGGCGGACCGGGTCGGCGAGCGCTTTGAAGACCGCGGCGCCCTCGGCCGCCGCGGCAGGCTCCAGGGCCGCGTCCACGATCGGGACGCAGCAACCGCTGCCGACAGGCCCGAGGGAGAGCTGCTGTTTTGACATGTGTCTATCTTGACTCATGTCTAATCAGGAGGCAAGGTGGTTGCCATTGATTAGATGATCATCAACTCAGGTCGGCGGCGCGGGTTCCGGGCGCCGGCCCTGCACAGAGTCTTGGGGAGTTGTTATGAGCGTTCCATCGAAGGACCTTCCGGTCGTGGTCATCGGCGCGGGGCCGGTCGGGCTGGCCGCCGCCGCGCACCTGGCCGAGCGCGGGCTGGAGTTCGATGTACTCGAGTCGGGCCCGAGCGTCGGCGCGGCGATCGACGAGTGGCGGCACGTGAAGCTGTTCAGCCCGTGGCGCTACGCCATCGACGGCGCCGCACGCCGCCTGCTGGAGCAGACCGACTGGATCGGGCCCAACCTTGACGACCTGCCGACCGGTGGGGACCTGATCGACGCCTACCTGGCCCCGCTGGCGAAGACGCCCCAGCTCGGTGACCGGATCAAGTACGGCGCTCAGGTCACCGCCGTGACCCGGGTCGGGTTCGACCGGATCCGGACCGCGGGTCGTGAGGAAGCGCCGTTCCTGGTGCGCTTGGCTGATGGTGAGGAGGTACTGGCGCGCGCGGTGATCGACGCGGCGGGGACGTGGCGCCGGCCGAACGTGCTGGGTGGTTCGGGGATCCCGGCTCGTGGCGAGGCTGAGGTGGCGGACGCGATCTCGGCTGCGCTGCCGGACGTCTTGGTCCGTGACCGTGAGCGCTTCGCTGGTCGTCGTACGGCGGTTGTCGGGGCGGGTCACTCGGCGGCGACGACGCTGCTGGAGCTGGGTGATCTGGCTGCGCAGGAGCCGGCCACCGAGGTGCTGTGGGTGGTTCGTGGCGCGAATCAGGCCCGGACCTACGGTGGTGGCGCCGACGACGAGCTTCCGGCCCGCGGCGCGCTGGGCACTCGGCTCAAGGGGCTGGTGCAGTCGGGCCGCGTCGAGTTGGTGAGCAGCTTCCGGATCGAGGCCGTCAACCGTACGGCGGATGGCCGGGTGGAGCTGGCCGCGGGGGACCGGACGATTGTCGTGGACACGGTGGTGAACTCGACCGGCTTCCGGCCGGATCACGAGATGGTCGGCGAGCTGCGGCTCGACCTCGACCCGATCCTGGGATCCACGCGCGCGCTGGCCCCGTTGATCGACCCCAACCAGCACTCCTGTGGAACGGTTCCGCCGCACGGCGTCGACGAGCTCTCGCACCCCGAGCCGGGGTACTACGCGGTCGGCGCGAAGTCGTACGGCCGGGCGCCCACCTTCCTGCTGGCGACCGGCTACGAGCAGGCCCGCTCAGTCGTCGCCGCGTTGGCCGGCGACTGGGACTCCGCACGCGACGTGCAGTTGAACCTGCCCGAGACCGGTGTCTGCTCGTCGAACCTCGCGTACGGCGACTCGGCCGACGAGTCCGTGGGCGGCTGCTGCGGCCCGGCGCCGCAGGCGGTCGGCATCGAGGCGCCGGCCGGGCGCGGCCTGGCCACGGGGATCAGCGGCGGTCTGCTGACGGTGGTCGAGGCCAAGCCGACCACTCAGTCGGGCTGCTGCAACTGAGATGACTGCGAATCCGGGTCTGGTCGAGCACCGAACGGCGGCCAGGGCCGGGTCGCGAGGTTTGGTCGGCGCGCTTGCCGTCACCCAGACAGTCGGGTACGGCGTTCTGTACTACGCCTTCGGCGTCATCCTCGGCCCGATGGGCCGCGACCTCCGGATCTCGAACGCGACTGCCGCCGGCGCCTTGACCGTTGCGGTCCTGGTCACCGGCCTGCTGTCCATACCGGTCGGGCGATGGCTGGACGCCCGGGGCGGTCATGCGCTGATGACCACCGGGTCGGTGCTGGGTTCGCTGGCGGTGCTGGGATGGTCGCAGGTCCATACCGCGGCGCAGCTCTACGCCATCTTCGTGCTGATCGGTGTGGCGTCCGCAATGGTTCTGTACGAGCCGGCGTTCGCGGTCGTCGTGGCCGTCACCGATCCGGCACGGCGGGCGAAGGCACTGCTAGGTGTCACTCTCGTCGCGGGCTTCGCGAGCTCGATCTTCATTCCGCTGACCGGTCAGCTGGTCGCCCGGCTGGAGTGGCGGCCGACGTTGGTGCTCCTCGCGGTGCTGCTGGCGGTCGTCACCGTGCCGCTGCACGGTCTGGCTCTGCGGCGCTCCAAGCCCGTCCTCGACCGGGCAGAGCGGCACCGGCGGCGATCGCCCAGTTGGGTGTTGTGTGATCCCGCCTTCTGGCTGCTGGCGGCCACTTTCGTGCTGCACGGTGCCGCGCTGGCCGTGATCGCCGTACATCTGGTCCTGTATCTGATCAGCCTCGGCCACCCTGCCGCCCTTGCCGCGACTTTGGCGGGACTTCTCGGACTGCTCTCGGTCACCGGGCGGGTCGTCACTACGCTCTCGACCCGATGGTTGCCGATGGCCACGATCGCGGGTGTGATCTTCGTCGGGCAAGGGGTGGCGATGTGGTTGCTGCCAGTCCTCGGGCGTCAGGTGCCAGGAGCCATCGGGTGCCTGGTTCTGTTCGGACTCGGCTTCGGCGTCGCGTCGATCGCGACACCGGCGATCCTGCTCGACCGGTACGGCGCCGCCGGCTACGGCACCGTCGCAGGAACTCTCGCGGCGCCCGTCCTGGTCGCCAAAGCCTCCGCGCCGCTCGGTGGCGCGTTGCTGGTCGCGGCCGTCGGCTACCGGCCGCTCGTCCTGTCCGTGGCGGGAGCCTGCGCGCTGGCCGGCGTACTCCTGCTGCTGGTCAAACGACAGCCTACTGCGCGGCCGGCATCTCTCCGGTGACCAGGAAGATGACGCGGCGGGCCATCGAGACGGCGTGGTCGGCGATGCGTTCGTAGTAGCGGCCGAGCAGCGCGAGATCGACGGCGGCCTCGACACCATGCGGCCAGGACGCGTCCATCATCAGCCGGAACTGGCTGCTGCGCAGCTTGTCCATCTCGTCGTCGGTCGACGCGATCCGCTGAGCGGCTTCGACGTCGCGAGTGTGGATGACGTCGCCGGCCTGGTCGACCATCTGCCGTGCGACCCGGCCCATGTCCTCGACGAGGCCCTCGAGGTCAACCGGGATGGCGGGCAACGGGTAGCGGAGCCGGGTGAGCTTCGCGACGTGCGCAGCGAGGTCACCCATCCGTTCGAGGTCGGCGACCATCCGCAACGCGGCGACCAGCATCCGGAGCTCGTTGGCGACCGGCGCCTGGCGGGCGATCAGGACGAACACCTTCTCCTCGACCATCTCGCCGGTGGCGTCGAGCTGGGCGTCGGCGGCGATGACCTCTTCGGCGGTGCCGAGGTCGGTGGTCAGCAGTGCGTTGGTCGAGCGCTGTACCGCGGTCGAGACGGCTCGGGTCATGCGTTCGAGCTCGGCGAGGATGTCGTCGAGTTGCTCGTGGTAGATGTCGCGCATGTGTGCCTCCGGGTGTGGTGCCGGTTATCGCGCTGCGAGCCAGTGCTGTGCCGCGAGCTGGATGGCGTCCCATGGGCTGCCCAGGGGCGGTGTGTAAGCGAGGTCGAGGTCGAGGAGCTGTTCGACCGTGCGGCCGGTTTGCAGTGCTACGGCGTACGTGTCAACGCGTTTGGCGATCTCGGCGCCGTGAGTACCGACCAGTTGGGCGCCGAGGAGCCGGCCGCTGTCGCGGTCGCCGGTGAGCCGGATGTGGATCGGGGTGGCGCCGGGGTAGTAGCGCTTGTGGTCGTCTGCGGTGCTCTGCACGGTGAGAGGTGCGTAGCCGGCTGCAGTCGCCTCGGAATCCCGCAGGCCGGTGGCGGCGACCACCCGGTCGAAGACGCGGACGACCTGGGTGCCGACGATCCCGGCGAACTCCTTGGCGCCGCCCGCGGCGTTCTCCCCGGCGACGCGGCCTTGCTTGTGGGCGGTGGTGCCGAGCGGGAGGTACGCCGGCCCGGCCAGCAAGACGTGATGGGTATGAACGCAGTCGCCGGCGGCCCAGACATCCGGAAGGTTGGTGCGCATCTGACGGTCCACGATGATCGTGCCGTGGTCGTTCAATTGTACGCCGGCGGCCGCGGCGAGCTCGGTGTTCGGCCTGACGCCGCTGACGACCAGGACGGCGTCGGCGGTCCACTTGGCGTCGTCGGCGACCACGGTCAGCTCACCGGCGTCGCGTCGTACCTCGGTGACGGTCGTGCCGCAGCGAACCTCGACGCCATGGGTCTCGAGCTCGGCGGTGATCTCGTCGGCGAGTTGCCGGTCGAGCGTGCGAGGGAGGACGCCGTCGAGCCGCTCGAGCACGGTGACGCCGATGCCCCTGGTCGTCAACGCCTCGGCCATCTCGATGCCGATGTAGCCGGCGCCGATGATCACCACCTGGCGGGCGTCGCGCCGACGCAGGTCGTCGTCGAGCCTGCGTGCCTCGTCCATGGTGTGCAGCAGGTGGACGCCATCGGCCGGTCCGAGAGTGTCGAGGCCGCCGACGGGCGGCCGGAGGGGTTCGGCGCCGGTGCCGATGATCAGCCGGTCGTGGTCCAGTTCGAGGGCTCCGTTGACGGTGACGACCCTGCGGGCCGAGTTGATGGCGGTCGCGGTGTGGTTGATGCGGACGTCGATGCCGGTCGCTTCGATGTCGGCCGCCGTACGGTGGGCGAGGTCGCGCCAGTCAGGGACCTCGCCGGACAGGTGATAGGGGACGCCGCAGATGGAGAAGTTCGGGTAGGCGTCGGCGACCAGCATGGTCACTGCGCTGTCAGGGGCGCACTCGCGCGCCCGCAGCGCAGCGCTGATCCCTGCGTCGGAACCGCCCACCACCAGAATCCGCATCGTCCCCAGCTCCCGTCGTCCGCAACAGACTTTGCCTCAGGCAAGCAAACCGGATGGACGGGCGGTTTCCCGGCCGGACATCATTCGGCGAATTCCTGGCCGACAACAGGTGGCACCTTGAACTGGTACCCGAGTCCACGGATGACCTTGATCCACTGCGGGTTCCGCTCGTCGTCACTGAGGCGTTTGCGCAGCCGCATGATGTGGACGTTGAGCGTGTTGCTCCGGATCGTCACGCCTTTGCCCCAGACGGCCTCCCGGACCTCCTCGCGGGTGACGAGCTCGCCGGGCCGCTCGGCGAAGAACCGGAGCAGCAAGAACTCCATCGGCGGCAGCTCGATCTGGCGGCCGTCGAGCCACATCTGCGGTACGGCGCCGTCGACCCGCAACCGTCCGAGGTTCAGTGCGAGCGGGCGCAGATCGACCTGGTTCGGGGCCGGTGCGAGTGAGTTGATCAGGGCGAGCAGCTCACGGACCCGGTACGGCCGGGGGACCACTGCGCTCGCGCCGGCGTCGCTGGCGCGGCTGGTGAACTCGCTGCAGCCGGCGTCCGCGCCGACGATGACCGGTTGCTCAGGGTCGTCGGCGCGGACGATGCTGAGGAACTCGATCGGGTCGAGCCGTCCGCCGCAGGGGCCGAGCAGGACGACATCGGGGCACAGCTTGCCGACATGGAGAAGTGCCTCGGCCGCATCGGTGCAGACGTGTACCTCGAGTGGCTGCGCGAGCGCGGCGGTGAGCAGTTCGTCGACCGCGTCACCATGATCGACGACCAGCACCGAGATGCGGAACTCCAGCTTCCGGTGGGCCGGGTGCGCGGATCGTCGGCGAGTGCGTACGGGGTGGTGGCCGTGTGACTCCCTGGCGTTCATCATCGGGGCGGTCATGGCGGATCAGCCGAACCGGCCGGTGATGTAGGCCTCGGTGCGTTGGTCGGACGGGTTGCCGAAGATCTTGCCGGTGTGATCGAACTCGACCAGCCGGCCGGTCCGCTGGCCGTGTTCGTCGGCCGCTGCGGTGAAGAACGCCGTCCGGTGGGAGACGCGAGCGGCCTGTTGCATGTTGTGGGTGACGATGATGATCGTGTAGGTCTTGGCCAGCTCGATCATCAGGTCCTCGATCTTGGCCGTGGCGATCGGGTCCAGCGCCGAGCAGGGCTCGTCCATCAGGATCACCTCGGGGCTGGTGGCGATCGTCCGGGCGATGCACAGCCGCTGCTGCTGGCCGCCGGACAGGCCGTAGGCGCTCTGCTTGAGCTTGTCCTTGACCTCGTCCCACAGCGCCGCGCCGTGCAGTGCCTCCTCGACGACGTCATCCATGTTCTTCGGCTTCATGCCGGTGACTCGAGGGCCGTAGGCGACGTTGTCGTAGATCGACTTGGGGAACGGGTTGGGCTTTTGGAACACCATGCCGATCCGGCGCCGGACTTCGATGACATCGACGCTGGGGTCGTACATGTCGACGCCGTGGAACGTGACGTTCCCGAGTACGTGGGCGCCGGGGACGAGGTCGTTCATCCGGTTGAGGCAGCGCAGTACGGTCGACTTGCCGCAGCCGGACGGGCCGATCAGCGCGGTGATCTCCTTGCTGCCGAAGACCATGTCGACGCCCGAGACGGCGAGGAACTTCTCGTAGTAGACCTCGAGGTCGCGCAGTTCGATCACGCCGTCGGGTTCGGCCGCCGGTGAGCGGTGGTTGGTGCGGTCGCCGAGCTCCACGTGGATCTCGTGCGGTGCGCCCGCCGCGCCGACCGTCTCGGGAACGGTGGCGAGGTCTGGTTCGACGTTCGTCATGGGGTGGTCTCCCGGGGTGGTCATGTCACCAGCGGCGCTGGTAGCGGTTGCGCAGCCAGATCGCGACGGCGTTCATGGCCAGCAGGACGGCGATGAGCAGCAGGATGGCGGCGTACGCGAGGTCGCGGAACGCGTCGCGGTCCTGCGGGACGAGGTTGTAGATCTGCACCGGCAGGGTGGTGTACTTCGACAGCACTCCATCGGGGTTGAAGGTGACGAAGGTGGTCGCGCCGACCAGGATCAACGGAGCCGCCTCGCCGATTGCCCGCGACATCGCCAAGATCGAGCCGGTCGCGATTCCGGGCAGGGCGGCAGGCAGCACCTGGAGCCAGGTCGTTTGCCATTCGGTCGCGCCGAGTGCGAGTGACCCGTCCCGGATCTCACGCGGCACCGCGCGCATCGCCTCCCTGGCCGTGATGATGATGACCGGAAGAATCAGCAGGGCCAGCGCGATACCGCCGGCCAGCACGACCGCGCCGACCGAGAGCGGGCCGCGGACGACGAAGCCGAGGGTGAGGATGCCGTAGATGACTGCGGGGACGGCGGCGAGGTTCTGGATGTTGAGCTCGATCGCCCGGTTCCACCATCTCGCCGGGTTCGCGTACTCCTCCAGGTAGACGGCGGCGGCGATGCCGAGCGGTAGTGCGATGAGGACGGTCATGGCGCCGACCCACAAGGTGCCGAGCAACGCGGACTGCACCCCGGCCGTCTCGGGCCGGATTTTCGACGGCTGGTTCGCGATCAGGCTTGCATCGAGGCGCGCGAGTCCCTTCTGCACGATCACCGCGAGAATGAAGAACAGGAACACGCAGATCAGCGCCAGGCACACCCAGAGGACCGTGGCGAAGATCGCCGAGACGATGCCGTCTCGCCGCCGGCCACGCGTCAGCGTGCCGGCCTGGATCGTGGTGGCTGTGGTCATCAGTAGGCCTGCCTGTACTTGCGCACCAGCCGGATGCTGGCCAGGTTGATCAGGAAGGTGATCGCGAAGAGCAGGGCGCCCACAGCGAACAACGAGTAGTAGACCGGCGAGCCTTGGGGCGCGTCGCCGCTGGCGACCTGGGCGATGAAGCCGGTCATCGTCTGTGCGCCTTCGCGCGGGTCGAAGGTCAGCTGGGCCCGGCTGCCGGCCGCGATGGTGACGATCATCGTCTCGCCGACCGCCCGCGAGAACCCGAGCACGATCGCCGCGACGATCCCGGACAGTGCTGCTGGGAACACGACCCGCAGCGTGGTCTTCATCCGGTTCGCGCCGAGGGCGTAGGACCCCTGCCGCAGTGCCAGCGGTACAGCGGACATCGCGTCCTCACTGAGTGATGCGACGGTCGGGACGATCATGAAGCCCATCACGATGCCCGGCGAGAGCATGTTGTGGATCGTGGTGAACTGGACGAGATTGCCGAGGATGGGCGTGAAGATCGTCAGCGCCAGGAAGCCGTAGACGACGGTGGGGATTCCGGCCAGGACTTCGAGCACCGGCTTGAGCACCTTGCGGACGCGCTCGGAGGCGTACTCACTCAGGTAGATCGCTGCCCCCAGCCCAAGGGGTACCGCGACGGCCAGGGCGATCAGTGTCACGATCAAGGTGGCGACCACGAGGGGCATCACGCCCCACGCCTTGTCGGTCCAGCTGAACTTGTTGCCGAAACCTCCGGTCCACTCCGTGCCGAAGAGGAAGTCACCGAGTCCGACGTGAGTGAAGAACGTGATCGTCGGGGCGAGGAGCGACACCACGATGCCGACAGTGACCGCGACGGACAGCCAGGCCGCCGCGACCAGCAGAATCTTGATGACTCGCTCACCACGCCGGGGGTGTTGCTGTCCCAGGTCGACCGCAGGCCCGCGCCAGGCGGGCGGGCGCCCCCTCCTCGCGGAGGAGGCACTCGTCGCGGTGTCAGCCGTTGTGTCCGGCATGGTCACTGGGCCTTCAGCTTGTCCAGTTCGGTCTTCGCGGTCGCCTTCTGGGCGTCCGTCAGCGGCACGAACTTGGCTGCCTCGACGATCTCCTGGTTCTTCTCCAGGTAGAACTCGACGAACCCGAGCACCTGCTTCTTCTGCAGGCCTTTGTCCGAGGGGTAGATGAACAGCGGGCGGGCCAGCGGGGTGTACGTGCCGTCCTGCGCGGTGGCCACCGACGGCTCCACGCAGCCCTTGCCGCCGTCGACCTTCACGGCCTTCAGCTTGTCCTCGTTCTCCTCGAAGTACGAGAAGCCGAAGTAGCCGAGCGCGCCCTTGGCGCCGGACACGCCCTGCACGGTGACGTTGTCGTCCTCGGTCGGGTTGTAGTCGGTGCGGCTCTTGCCCTCTTCGCCGTTGATCTCACCGGTGAAGTAGTCGAACGTCCCGGAGTCGGACCCGGCGCCGTACAGGGGGAGTGGCTCGTTCGGGAACTTCGGGTCGACCTGGTTCCAGCTCTTCACCTTCGAGCCCGGCTCCCAGATCGCCTTCAGCTGAGCGACGGTGAGGCAGTCGACCCAGTTGTTCTCCTTGTTGACGACGACGGTGAGCGCGTCGTTGGCGACCTGGAGCTCGGAGAACTTGACGCCGTTCTTGTCACAGAGCGCCTTCTCCTCGTCCTTGATCGGACGGGACGCGTTCGAGATGTCGGTCTCGCCGGCGCAGAACTTCTTGAAGCCACCGCCGGTACCGGAGGTCCCGACGGCGACGTCGACGCCGCTCTGCTCCTCCTTGAACAGCTCGCCCGCAGCCGCGGTGAGCGGCTCGACCGTGCTCGAGCCGTCGACGACCACCTGGCCGGACAGCGCATCGCCGCTGCCGCTGTCCCCGGAGCTCTCATTGTTGTTCCCACCGCACGCCGTCAGGGCGAGCAGGGCGGCCGCCGAGACGGCGACGTAGCGCATGTGCTTGACCGGGCGGATGACCACCGGGCAACCCTCCATGTTGTAGGCCCCGGAGACCGGGACACCGCGAGCTGCCACGCGTTCACGTGACAACTAGATCGAAGAAGTTCGATGTAAACGCCAGGTGAACGGGTGGTGATCAAAGGGCTGTAGATAGACGAATGTCGATGTATGGGATCCGGCCTGTGATCAGGCGGTCTCCACGGGTGGCTGTTCACCCAATGGTCACGGACTGGCCACTGGTAACTACATAGATGAGCGCCTATGTAGTTGTTAGCGTCGCCGCGACTGCTTCGATCTCCAGGAGGGGACGCATGACGCTCGCTGACGAGCCACGCCGGCTGCTGCCGCTGGCAGACGGCCATGGTGGCCGCAGTTCGATGACCTGTCTGTACCGGTGCGGGAACGCCTGCGCGCACCCGGCGCCGAACACATCCGGGAACGAGTACTTCGGTGATGCCGTCAAGACGGAGGTGTCGCGGCGCGGCATCTTCAAGGCGGGCGCGGTCGGTGCGCTCGTGATCGGGGCGGGTGCGGCAGGCGCCGTACCGGCCGCTGCTGCTCCGGCCGGCGCCGTGTCCGGCTCGTCGTCGCCGGGAGGCGGCCCATCCGGCGCTGGGCTGACCTTCAAGGCGATCCCGCCGAACACGCTCGACACGGTGATTGTGCCCAACGGGTACGAGGAGCAGGTGCTGATCCGGTGGGGTGAGCCGATCCTGCCGGGCGCGCCCGCCTTCAACGTCGACAAGCAGAGTGCGGCGGCGCAGGCTGGTCAGTTCGGCTACAACAACGACTTCCTGGTCGTGGTGCCGCTGGACCGCCGGTTCACGCGCGGCCTGCTGGTGGTGAACCACGAGTACACCAACGAGGAGCTGATGTTCCGCGGCTATACCGGAGGCGTGACGGCTACGGTCGCGCAGATGCGCATCGCGCTGGCCGCGCACGGCATGAGCGTGGTCGAGGTCGAGCGCGTTGGGCACACGGGGGAGTGGCGGGTCGTTTCGCACGGCCGGCGCCACTACAACCGCCGCCTGACCGGCACTACGCCGATGGAGTTCACCGGCCCCGCCGCGGGGTCGCCGCTGCTGCGGACCGCTGCCGATCCGCGCGGCCTACGGGTGCTGGGTTCGCTGAACAACTGCTCAGGTGGTCTGACGCCGTGGGGCACTGTGCTGTCGGGCGAGGAGAACTTCAACCAGTACTTCGTCGGAGCGGACGGCGCTCCGGCGGCCGCAAAGCCGGCACTCGCGCGCTACGGCATCGACGTTACCAAGCGCTACCCGTCGGGTAGCCGTAACTGGGACAAGATGGATTCGCGCTTCGACGTCACGAAGACACCGAACGAGCCCAACCGGTTCGGCTGGATCATGGAGGTCGACCCGTACGACCCGGACTCCACGCCGCGCAAGCACACCGCCCTCGGTCGCTTCAAGCACGAAGGCGCCGCTGTCGTGGTCGCCACGTCCGGTCAGGTCGTGGCCTACATGGGCGACGACGAACGCTTCGACTACATGTACAAGTTCGTCTCCGACCGCAAGCTCCGCGCCGGCAACTCGAAATCCGATCGTGAGAACAACCGCCGGCTGCTGGAGTCGGGCAGCCTGTACGTCGCCAAGCTCGGCTTCACCAGCCCGGCCGAGATCGACGGCTCCGGCAAGCTGCCGGACGACGGCGCCTTCAACGGGACCGGGACGTGGGTTCCGCTGACCCGCGGCGGCAAGTCACTGGTCGCCGGGATGGCGATCGACGAGGTGCTCGTGCACACGCGACTCGCCGCAGACAAGGTCGGCGCAACCAAGATGGACCGACCCGAGGACATCGAGGTCAGCAGGCGGACCGGCAAGGTGTACGTCGCTTTGACGAACAACAGCAACCGGGGTGCCGCCGGTCAGGCCGCAGCGGACGAGGCGAACCCGCGCAAGAGCAACAAGCACGGCCAGATCCTCGAGCTCGTCGAGGACGGTGGGAACCACGTGAGCGAGACGTTCACCTGGTCGCTGCCGATCGTCTGCGGTGACCCGGCGGATCCGTCGACGTACTTCGCCGGCTACGACAAGACGAAGGTGTCGCCGATCTCCTGCCCGGACAACCTCGACTTCGATGCCCACGGCAACCTGTGGATCTCCACCGACGGCAACGCGCTGGTCGACCATGCCGGAACGAACTTCCACGATGGGCTGTTCGCGGTTGCGGTCGAAGGGCCGGAACGGGGCAAGGCGAAGCAGTTCCTGTCGGTTCCGCGTGGCGCCGAGCAGGCTTCGGCGTACGTCGTACCGGACAACAAGTCGGTCGTCGTGTCGGTGCAGCACCCCGGTGAGATCACTGGCGCGTCGGTGGACAGCCCGGCCAGCACCTGGCCCGACGGCAACTTCGCCCGGCCCGCCGTGGTCGTCACCTGGCGGCCCGACGGCGGCGAGATCGGCGCCTGACATCCGGGCCGGCCGCCTCGCTGACCGGGGCGGCCGGACCGATGGTGTCTAGGTCGTGAACATATTTGCACCCAATACGTTTTCTGCGAGGGCAGCGATCTACACTATTGGCGTGAGCCCCCGTCAGAGCGCCGCGCAAGTCGGCGCGCAGAGCAGCGGCAGTGCTCACCAGGTGACCGGTATCGCGATCGACCGCGACGAGGCCGAACGGCTGGCCGTCATACTCAAGGCCCTGTCGGACCCGACGCGGCTGCAGCTCCTCGCGATGATCGAGGCGAGCCCGAACGGCGAAGCCTGCGTCAACGACCTGACCGAGCCGCTCGAGCTCAGCCAGCCGACGATCAGCCACCACCTGAAAATCCTCGCCACCGCAGGAATCCTCGCCCGGGACAAGCGCGGCCTGTGGTCGTGGTACTCGATCGTGCCGGAGCAGTTGCAGACCCTTCGGGCTCTCCTGCCCGGGCCTACCTTTCTG
Organism: Kribbella sp. NPDC002412; assembly: GCF_053592935.1. Taxonomy (NCBI): domain Bacteria; kingdom Bacillati; phylum Actinomycetota; class Actinomycetes; order Propionibacteriales; family Kribbellaceae; genus Kribbella; species Kribbella sp. NPDC002412. The sequence continues at coordinate 9,870 of NZ_JBSFBL010000049.1, read as the reverse complement.
CGATAGCCCTCACCACGTACTCCGCGTCGCGCGAGACGCCCCGCAAAGTGTTCGATGAGAACGATCGCTGGAACTCGACGCCGAGGTACGCCAGCCCGGGGTGAGTGAGCGAGACTCCGCGCTTGTGGATCGGCGTCCCGGTGCTGTCGAGCGCGCCCAGGGCCTTCAGGTACGGGAGGTTCGGCCGGTAGCCGGTGGCGAAGATGACGGCGTCGACCTGCTCGCGGGTGCCATCTGCCCAGACGACGGTGTCCCCTTGGAAACTGGTGAACACCGGTCGTTGGTCAAGCCGGCCGGACTTCAGTGCGTCGGCGTAGATGCCGGTGTCCAGGACGAGAGTGCCGCGGACCAGCCTGCTCAGTACCGAAGGAGGCAGCAGATCCAATCGCAGCCGGTGCAGCCAGAAATGCAGGTCGCGGCCGCCGCGGACCTGGGGGACGAACTGGATGGGTCGCCGTACTGCCAGCGTCACCTTGGCGTGCTCCGCGAGCTCGTAGGCGACCTGGATGGCTGAGTTGCCGGCGCCGACCACGACGACGCGCTGACCGGCGTACTGCTCGGGCCTGCGGTAGTTGGCCACGTGCAGGAGTTGGCCGGTGAAGTCGCCGGGGATGTTCGGGATGTGCGGGTTGGTGAAGGAGCCGCTGGCGCAGATCACCGCGGCGGCTGGGAACTCGGCACCGCTGTCGGTGTGCACGACGTACCCGCGGCTTGACGTCTCTACCGAGGTTGCTCGGGTTCTGGTGTGGATCTCGGCGTCGAGGCCGAGCGCGATCTTCTCGAGGTAGGTCACCACCTCGTCCCTGGTCGGGTAGCGATCCCGGTCTCCCGGGAACGGCGCACCGGGGAAGCCGCTGTATCGGGCGGGGGAGAAGAGCGTCAGGCTGTCGTAGTACTGCGGCCAGGACCCGACCGTCCGACGGCCGGCCTCCAGCAAAACTGGACGCATGCCGGCATCGCGGACCGCGAACGCTCCGGCCAGTCCCGACTGCCCGCCACCGATGATCACGACAGACCTGTCTGTGGAAGTCATGACGCCAACATATCGTAATATCCCGATATGACGAAATGAAGATATTGGCTACCCTGAACGCATGGCGCAGCAAGCAGACCCGCAGACAGTGCCCGCCTGCGCCGCCGCCGAGCCGGTCGAGCTCCGCGCCGCCACCCACGACTTCCTCAAGGCCCTGTCGAGCCCAACCCGGCAGCGCATCATGCTCCTCTTCGCCCGAGGCGCGGAACTCTCCGTCAACGAGGTCGCCGACCAGGCCGGCATCGGTCAGTCCACCGCCTCCCAGCAACTGGACCTGCTCCGCCGCGGCGGAGTGGTCACCTCTCGCCGCGAAGGCAAGGCAGTCCTCTACCGCGCCGACAAACAAGGCACCTCAGCGGCCCTCACTGATCTGCAGACCTACTTGCGGAACTGCTGCTGACCTCGCATTCGGTTGGCAGCAGTCCTTGCTAGGTGGCGTCCGAGGTTGTCCTCCAGACTCCACGTTGCGGTGATGCGGCCGTTCTGGAGTGTGTAGATGCTGACCTCGTCGACGTTGTCGAAGCGTCTGCCGGTGGGCGGATGGCCCTGCCATGCGCCGTTGCCGTGGACGCGGACGGTATGTCCGGCGGTCACGAGATGTCGAGCAATTGGCAAAGACTCCTACTCCCGGCGACCTTGACCACACGCTGAGCCAGATCATGGCCGGCGGTACGCGTGCTCCTGGATGGCGCGCTTGATCGACTGGGGTGCGGTTGCGAGTTGGCGGGTGCTCGGCTGGCCGGAGTTGTGGCGTTCGCCTGAGTTGGAAGGCGATGGCGGCACGTGGTTCAGCGATCGCGGCGCGGGTCCTGCGTCGTGGGACGATGCGTTCATGGCTGATGAACTCGGGGGCCCGCAGCCGCCCGCGATGCTGGGAAAGCTGACGTTCCTGCTGGCGATGGCGGGCGGGTCGGCTCGGGTGAGGGTCGAAGAGGTGCTGTCCGCGTTCGGCATCGGGATGCGGGGATTGGGCATCCTGGCGCATATCGCGGCCGAGCCTGACCTGTCGTACTCCGCGTTGGCACGCCGTTCCAATGTCACGGCCCAAACCATGACGGCGTCGATCAAGGCGTTGCAGACCAGCGGCCACATCGCGCCGCGCGATCCCACCCAGGCCGGCCGGGCGGCGCGGCTTCTGCTGACGCCGCATGGACGGCGGACCCTGGCGGCCGCGGACCAGTCGATAGCCGCGATGTCTGACGGTTGGCTTCCGCTGGATGCGGACGAGCGCCAGACGCTCGCATCCCTGCTGGGGAAGGTCGTGCGAGCCACCGTCGAACGCGCCACCTGAACTGCCGCCCCAGACCAACCTACAGGGACCCTGTAGGTTGGGCTCCATGCTCTCCGACTCGAGACCTCCTGCGAAACGCGTCCGGCCGACGCGTCGTGCTGTTCTCACGCACGGCGCCTCGGCGGCCACCGCGGCCGCCGTCGGTGCGGGCGTGGGTACACAACTCCGTTCCACCGATGCCTCCGCGGCGCCGAGCCCGGTGGTGCCGTTCCATGGCGACCATCAGGCGGGCATCGTCACCGAGCAGCAGTCGAACGTCGTACTGGCGGCCTTCGACGTCACCGCCGACCGGGCCGGCTTGCGCCGGCTCCTCGACGGCTGGACAGCCCTCGGTGTCGCGCTGAGTCAGGGCAGCCCAGCCCCCGCACGCGAGCAACGGCCGACCGGTCTGGCGGCTGACTCGGGGATCGCCGCCGGGCTTGGTCCGGCGCGGTTCACGATGACAGTCGGTTTCGGCCCGGGCCTTTTCGATCGCCGTTTCGGCCTGGCCGCGCATCGACCGGCGAAGCTCGACCCGTTGCCTTCGTTTCCGGGCGACGCGCTCGACCCGTTGCGCAGCGATGGCGATCTGATCGTGCAGCTCTGCGCGGACGACCCCCAGGTGCTGAGTCATGCCTTTCTGCAATTGCGGGCGACCACCGTGGGACTGGCGATGCTTCGCTGGTCGGATACGGGTTTCATCAGCTCGCCCACCGGCGGGCGAGCTCCTCGCAATCTGCTGGGACTGCATGACGGTACGGCGAACCCGGCACCTGGTCCTGGCCGGGACCGCTTGGTCTGGGCCGACAACACAGCGGAACCCATCTGGATGCACGGAGGCACCTACCTGGTGTTCCGGCGCATCCGGTTGCGGCTGCCGGAGTGGTCGCTGACCCCGGTCGCCAAGCAGGACCAGGCAGTCGGACGCCGCGCCGACGGATCGCCACTCTCGGCGCCGCCCGGGGCGGACCCGTCCACGCCGCTCGACCTCGACGCGACGGATTCTGCAGGCGGCCCGGCGATCCCGGCCCGTGCTCACGTGCGGCAGATGCATCGTTTCGAGATGTACCGCCGCTCGTACAACTACGACCGGGGCTTTGATCCCCACGCGGCGTCAGGGCACGGGACGGAGGGGCAAGCGTCTCACGGTCACGGTCACGGACACGGGCACGATCACGCCGGGCACGATGGCTACGACGCCGGTCTGTTGTTCCTGACCTTCAACCAGGACCCGGTCCGGCAGTTCGTCCAGGCGCAGCATGTGCTGGCCACCGTGGACGATTTGAATCGCTTTCTGCAGCCCACGGGGAGCGGAATCTTCGCGATCCCTGCGGGAGTGCGCGCGGGTCGGTCATTGGCACAGGGGCTGGTCTGAGCTGCGGTGCAACTCGACGGCCGCGACATATAAGTTGTCTGGCTACATGTAGCTGAGCTAGCATTGTCGTCCTGTCTGTTCTGCGAGTGGCCGGAAGGTGATTTCGTGCTGAGGGCTCAACGTGCTGCAGCCGTCATCGGGGGTGGGGTCGGTGGCTTGGCCGCCGCCATCGGACTGCGTCAGGCCGGCTGGGACGTAGCCGTCTTCGAACGCTCCAGCGGACTGCCTCGTACCGGCACCGGACTGGGGATGTGGCCGAGTGCGCTGCGGGCTCTCGACACGCTCAGCGTGGGAACTCAAGCGCGGGACGTGGGCAGACTGCAAGGCAACGGAGTCTTCAGACGTCCTGACGGTACGGCGTTCGCGACGCTCGACGTCGCCCGGATCCAGCAACGCCACGGAGAACCCGTCTACCTGTTGTCACGACCCGCGCTGCTCGGCCTGCTCGCCGAGGCCCTTCCGGATGGCGTCGTTCGATTCGACTCGCCGGTCAGAGATGTCGACGAACTGCGTAGTCGGTACGACGTCCTGATCGGCGCGGACGGCATTCGCAGTGTGGTCCGGACAAACGTGTTCGGCGATGTCTCCCGATTGCGGTTCGCCGGTGCGACGGTGTGGCGCGGTGTGGCCGATGTCGACTGCCCCGAGGGCGGCGAGACGTGGGGAGCAGGGGTCAAGTTCGGACTGACGCCGTACGAGCCGGGCCGGACCAACTGGTACGCCGTTCTGACCGCGCCCGAGGGCTACCGACCGCCGGGTGACGACGTCACCGAACTCCGCAGGCTGTTCGGCGACTGGCATGACCCCATCCCGTCGATCCTCGGCCAGTACGACGCCTCGGAGGTACTGCGTCACGACCTGCATTACTTGGACCCGCCGCTGCGCAGGTACGTGCGCGGTACGGTCGCACTGCTGGGAGATGCTGCCCACGCGATGACTCCCGATCTCGGGCAAGGGGCCTGCCAGGCTCTGATCGATGGCGTGACCTTGGCCGAGTGCCTTGCTGCGACGGCGACGGTCGCCGAGGGACTGGCCGAGTACGACCGTCGGCGACGCCGGGCGACGCAACGCATCGCCCGGATGGCCTTGTGGGCCGGCAAGTTGAGCCAGGTACGCCGATACACACGAGCACGGGATCGCATTCTCAGGCTCGCGCTCGCGCTCGGAACGCCCGCCTGATATGTCGACAGTCGACGCAGCGGCTCTGTCGGATGCCGACCTTGGCCGAGGGCGTAGCGGCGGAGCGGGCCCACGCGCGATCGACGCGGCGCTGTGCCTGACCGTGACCGGGACGGTCTCGCTCGTCGTTGCCGCCCAAGCCAGTTCCCGGCCGGTCGACCCGATGCCCTATGTGTGGGCGCTTGGTCTGGGCGCGTTGATGATGCTGCGCCGGCAGGCACCGACCCTCGTGCTGGCGATGACCGCGGTCGGGTTCTTCACGTACTACGCAGCGGGCTTCCCGGCGATCGGGGTAGCCGTGCCGATCGCCGCCGCCCTGTACTCGGCCGCCGAAGCCCGGCACGCCGGAGCCGCCGTCGTGACCGGAGCGGTCGCTCTGCTCGCCTCGACCGGCTACCGGCTCGCGGCCGGGCAGCCGGTGGCCTTCGTGCTCGGCTACGAACTGGTGTCGCACGCGACGTTGATCGCAGCCGTGATCGCCCTGGGGTACAGCGTCCGGACCCGCCGCGAGATCGCCGAACGCGGCCGCGTGCTGGCGTACCTGACAGCGCGCGAACGCGAGCTCGAGACCGAGGCGCGAGGCCGCGAAGAACGGTTGAAACTCGCTCGCGATCTGCACGACTCCCTCGGTCATTCGCTGTCGGTAGCTGTACTTTTCACCGGAGTCGCCAAGGAGAGGTACGGCGACGCGCTTGGCGCCGGTGAAGCCGACGGCAGGGATGACCCACTCGACCGGGTGCGAGCCGCCCTGATCGAGGCGCTGGCTGACCTGCGGTCCACTGTGACGCTGCTCAGGTCGTCGAACACCGAGCGGCCGGCGGATCTCACCCTCGACGACATCCCTGCCATGCTTCACGATCCCGCGCTTGCGGGCGTGGCGATCGAGCTGCGCATGGACACCGATCTGCGGGCCGGCCCGGAGATCCAGCAAACCGTGTTCCGCCTGGTGCAGGAGGCGGTGACGAACTCGTTGAAGCATTCGGATGCCTCTCGCATCGAAGTGGACATCGGCTCTGACGGCGACGGGAACCTCGAGGTCTCCGTCACCGACAACGGCGGCGCGTCGCATCGATCGACGGCAGTTTCAGAGTTCGGCAACGGGCTGACGGGAATGGAGGAACGGATCCGCGCGCTGGCGGGAGTCCTGGAAGTGCACGCAGGCGACGGCTGGCGGGTCAGTGCCAGCATCCCGGTTGGAGGTCCGAGATGATCCGCGTACTGCTCGTCGACGACCAGGCATTGGTGAGAGCCGGTCTCCGAGCCCTCATCGACGCGTGCCCCACGCTTCAAGTGGTCGGTGAGGCCGGCAATGGCCGGCAGGCCCTCAGCGTGGGTCGTGAACTGCGGCCCGATGTGTATCTGATGGACCTGAAGATGCCAGTGATGTCAGGAATCGAGGCCACGCTCGCCATCCGTGCGGACCCTGTGCTCAGGAACATTCCGGTTCTGGTGCTGACGACCTTCGACGACCAGGACGAGATCCTCGAGGTAGTTCGGGCCGGCGCGACCGGTTACCTGCTCAAGGACATCGAACCAGGCGAGCTGCGGCGCGCGATCCACGCTGCTGCTCGGGGCGACGCGGTCTTGGCGCCCGCTGTTGCCAGGCAGCTGATGCATCAGGTGGCGCAGTCGGCCGGTCCGCACGAACGCGACCCGAGGATCGACGCGTTGACCGTGCGGGAGCTCGAGGTCCTCACCGAGATCGGCACCGGTTCGACGAACGCGGAGATCGGCCGCGCACTCTTCATCAGCCCGCAGACGGCCCGGACCTATGTCGGCCGGCTGTTGAGCAAACTGCAAGCGCGCGATCGTGCCCAGCTGATCGTGCTGGCCCACCGCTGGGGCCTTGTCGGTCGTTGACCGACCGACCCCCGAGCGGGAGCGCCACGCTCATCGACCGGCGGCGCGTCCGCGCAGGAACTGGATGAGAAGAGCGACCAGCCCGCACACCAGCCCGGTGCCTGCTCCGGTGAAGAGACTGCTGACGCTCATCGCGCCGCGCAGCACGACTTCCTCGGTGCCCGGGGACAACGTGCCGTCGAGATTGCCACCGAGACCGGGCGTGCCGGTCGTGAAGACCTCGTCCCAGAACAGGTTGTGCCCGAGCGCCAGGATGACGCCGTAGAAGATGCCGATGACCAGCAGCGTCAGCAGGGGCGATCGGGCGGGCGACCGCAACGTCGCCGCGATCCAGATGGCCGCCGGCGCGAACACCAGCACTGCGGCGACCGCGGAGTTCGGGATCAGGCTGAGATCGTGCAGCGCGACGCGGGGCGCGGCGAGGAGCGACAGTGCGGCGAGTTGCCACAACGGGCGCCCCAGCGTGCTTGTGGTGGTCTTCGGATTGGATGCAGCGTTCACCATGACGTCGACCGTAGAAGTGGCGGGGCCGGCGGACATCCCGCCAGAAGCGACATCGTGGTCGCTGGAACGCGACACCTTCCTCCGCGGTTGCGCACGCTCACGTCCGCGCGAACACCCACTCCAGGCCGGCGAGCGACTTGTCGACGTAGCGGGCACGGCCGGTCTCGAGGCCGAAACACAGGTCCTCCAGCAGCGAGCAGCATGCGTAGAACCCTGCGCGGTCACGAAGATCGTCGCCACCGGGGTACTGAGCGAGCGCCGCGTCCAAGGCTGCGGGACCCAGGTCGCGAAGAACGAGACCGAAGTCCCTCGCCGGGTCGCAGACGGCGGCGTCGGACCAGTCGATGATGCCGGTGACCTTCTCGGTGCCTGGAGCAACGAGAACGTGCTCGATGCCGAGGTCGTTGTGCGAGAAGACGAGTTTCCGCGCCGGTTCCGGAAGTGGGCTGCGCAGGAATGCCTCGATCCTGCGGTGGTGGCCTGGTGCCAACGCCGCAGCCACGTCCGCGTAGTGCTCGGCTGCTTCCTCGCGCCAGCCGGCCAACGGTTCGTCGTCGACGTCGACCAGGTCGGTCCACTGATCGAGATCCGACGTGTGCAGAACAGCGAGGAAGGCGCCGAGCTCAGCGCCGACGGGAACGGCGTACGACGCGTGGTCGGCAATCGGGACGTCGATGATCGGAGTTCCGGCGAGCTTCCGGTACGCCATGCAGTTGTGCTCGGCCAGTGCGAAGGCCGGCTCGGGCACCGGGAGCGGACTCACCTGTCCGAGCCGGGCCAGCAAGGCGGCCTCCCGTCGTACCGAACCGGGCTCGCGAGGGATCCGGACGACGAGTTCGCCGTTCACCTCGTACGCGACGTTGTCCAGTCCCGCGCCAAGGGGTACGACGATTCGGACGACGAAGCCCGGCAAGCCGATATCCACCAGGTGGCGAACGTCCGCGTCTGAGGACTGGTCCGGGTCAGCTGGTTCTTGAGGTGTCACGGGATCGAGCGTAGTTGACGATAAGTAGACAGGCAACCTATAAAGGGTGCGTGTGCAACCCCGCGATGTCCGTTGCTGATGGCACCTTGATGACGCCTTGCCGTCGTGGCCGAAAGACAGTGGCCGACTTCTTCGAGCTGGAGCCGGCATGACAGATCTGGTCGACCAGGCGGCGTGGGTTCTCGTCGTGGCCTTCGCGCTTTCTCTGACCTATGAGCTCTACCGCGCCATAGTCAAGGCCGGTACGTCGCCCCATGACTCCGTCGCGGCATTCGTGAAGTCCGACCTTGCGCTGTACGTCGTAGCCGCCGTGGTGATCGGATCGCTGTTCGCCGGCTTCCGCTGGGCGCCTTGGGCCGGCCTGATCTTCTCGGCGAGCGTGACCGCGGTGTCGATCCTGTACTACAACCCGAAGATCATGGCGGCGCGCAAGCCCGGAATCGTCGACTGGATCGAAGACCTCGTCTTCACCAGCCTCGTATTCCTAGCCATGGCATTGCTTGCCTACCAGGTGCTCGGCATCACCCTCAAACCATGATGTAACTCCCGCCGCGGCGCCGCCGCGCGTGCACACCCGCAGCGCATGGACGGATCGGCGCTGCGCGCTAGAGCGTTCCGGCGGGCACCGACAAGATCTACACCATCTTCGAAGCTCGGAGATCCAGCACCTGGTCATCGCCCGAGCGATCTCCGGGATGCGGATCAGGTAGTCCTCCCACGCGTGCTACGCGGGCGCTCGTCGTCGCTGCGCTCCTCGACGCGCCCGCTCCGCACGTTCCCGCCCACCCCCTCGGCTTGTCGCCGGTGCAGTTTTTCGTCGGCTGCCGCCGACAGTATGCGGGCTGCCGCCCGGCGAACTACGCGCTACCGCGCGCCCGACCACTGCTCGTCGTCGTCAGCGGCCTCCTGATCGTGCTCGCCCGCCCAGGCCTGCGCGGGCGCTCCTGAGTTGGTCTGGTACCGGCGGGGCGTCGTGCGGGCGTTGGATATTTGCGGGTTTGGGTTCGTTTGTACGGGTTTGGCCGGGGTACTGACGGTGCGCTATCAGCCGTCTGCTGGGAGGGATCGTGACCGTCTCGGCCGCGACCACACCGAGGGAGGAGACGCGATGGAGAACCCCAGGAAACAGGTCGCGGACTCGCCGAGCATCCAAAGCGACCACCATGACCAGGCGGTGGCGAACTCCGATCAGAGCCGCAGAGAGGCCGACGACAGTACTGCGTATGGCCCAGAAGTCAGCGTGGCCAGGGACCGGCACAGTGTCGTGGATCGGGAGAAGGAAGAATACGGCGGCATCAAGGCCGGGTCGGCCTTCTTCGGTTGGCTGACGGCTACAGGTACAGCAATCCTGCTGACCGCGCTGGTCACAGCTGCCGGCACCGCGGTCGGGGTCGCGACGGGCACCAGCGCCGCCGAGGCCACGGGCCGGGCAGATGCCAACTCAGGAACCATCGGCCTCGCCGGTGCCATCCTCGTGCTCGTCGTGCTGTTCATCGCCTACTACTGCGGCGGCTACGTCGCCGGCCGGATGGCCCGTTTCAACGGCATCAAACAGGGTCTCGCGGTCTGGCTGTGGGCCGTGGCCATCGCCGTCGTCGTCGCGATCGTCGTGGCGATCGCCGGCGATCAGTACAACGTCCTGGGCAGACTGAAAAGCTTCCCCC